>JADZDP010000136.1 GCA_020850995.1 Deltaproteobacteria bacterium | reverse complement strand
TGCGAGGCGTCCTCGCGATCCGCTCGCTCGTGCTCTCCGACCGTTGGGATTCGGCGTGGAATCACTACGCGGCATTCCATCGCGCGGAGGTCAGCATTGCGCCATGATCAGGATCGCATCCACCTTGTCTTGGAAAAGCGCAGCCGACCGTCTTCCTCGATAAAGAAGGGCTCCTTGTAGGTTCCCCATTTCTCACCGTTTGGCTGTCGATGGAGTGCGACGCCGAGGATCTGTCCGACGACGAGGCCCGGCGTCTCCGACGGCATCCATTGCACAACGCCGCGGTCGGGATCTGTCGAGATTGGCTTGGGGCGCCATTGGTCAGTGCCCTGCCCAATAATCGTGACTTGCTCGCCTGCGCGGAGCGGCCCGTGGAGAACCGTCATGAGCTCAAGCTGCATCTCCAACAAGCCATCGATGTACTCACAGTTCGCAGATGCGTCCGCGCCCGTCGTGAGCGATACCGGCGCAGCGCGATCCCAGCGAATACCGACGAGCTTGCCTACCGCGATGGCGTCCGTGGACTGCACCCAGTCGCAGAACGACGGCACGCGCTCTTCGTAGCCGGGAACGCATACCGTGTCCTGCTCGAGGTCGGGCACGTTGCCCCTGACGACGCAGGACGTGGAAGCAGCAAGGACGGCGAGGATGGTGAGCTGACGCGAGATCATGGCGGCCTCCTACCTAGAAGCTCGTGAGAACGAAGATGTTGTTGGTTGTGGAGATTCGATAGCCAGGCGCATATGGCCCTACGTCGAAGTAGTAGGGAATGTCGCTCTCGTGGGTCCACGTAGCGCCGTCGGGCGATGAGTACACATCGGTGTCCTGGCCGGAGTTCTGCGAGCGCAGCACGAGCACGTAGCGGGACTCCGTCGTGGAGTAGAAGAGCGCCATCCGGCTCGACGTGTAGTTGCCCAGCGCCACCGGTGCTCCGACAAAGGGGGTCTGATATCGCCGGTCCTCGAATCTGAACTGGCTCCGGTCCCACTCCCTGAGGACGCTGATGTCAAACCTCTTGGCCATGACGGCGAACGACGGGTTCACCTCTGCGTAGACGACGACGCATTGTGGGGACGCTCCACCAGAGCGACACGCCACCTGAGGGCCGACAGCCGAGCGTACGCCAGCGGTGTTGGGCTGCGGGACGACAGCCTCGCCGACGGAGCCGATGCCGATGAAGACCTCGCCGTCCTTCGCAACATCGCTGCGGTCTTGTTCGGCCCAAGCGGTGACCGCGACACCGCTTGGATTGTAGGGGTAGGCGTTGGGCGCCCAGGCCGTCGACGGAAGACGGGCCGTGCGGACATCTTGCTGGCCACTGCAAACCATCCAATCGCTCATGGCGCTGCATCGGCTCACGACCGTCGTTGCGGTGCTACTTGTGAAGTCATCCGTCGAGGTGCGTTGCGAGAGGCGGTATTCGTCGAAGCGGTCGTTGGCGACCGGCTGGCTTGGCGGAATGAACAAGAGCCGCTGGCGCGCTGCGTCGCGGTCGCGCCAAAGACCGAGCACGGCACGAGGTACGAACAGCGGTGCCGAGTAGGAGAGCGCCGTGTTGCCGTACGAGCCACTTGCGCCGACCCTGTTGGGATCACCGGAGTAGCCGTCGTCAGCGCCAAGGTAGCGCAGCGAGAAGCTGCCCGAGATGTAGCGGCCGCCACCGCCGCCAGACAAGTAGGCACGGTCCCACGGCGTCATGCTGATGGGCGTCGACCAGTAGCAAGTGCCACCGGAGCAGCTTCGCTGGATTCTCTTGATTGCCTGAGGCTGTCGATTCCGGTGCGCGCAGTTGATGTCGAAGGGATAGGGGGTGCGATAGCGGTGGCCGAGGTGTTCCCCAACTGCCGCTCCGTCCATCACTGAGGCAAAGGGGGCAATAGGAGCGTCGATGAAGTTGGCAGTATGGCCAAGCTCGTGGACGACGACGCCTTGGAGATCGTTCATGGCGCTTGGCGGATCGCCAACGCCAAGGAAGAGGCTGCCATCGATGTCGTGGAGGTACAGCTCGACGGTGAACTGGTAGTGGCCCTGGTCCTCTGGTGGCTGGCCGTTGTATGCGCAGCGGCTCACATTCACCGCCAGCGGGAAGCCAGCTGGTCGGCTTTCGGCTGCGTGCACGATCACAGTCGAGAAGGTCAGCCCGGCTGCCTCACAGCTGGCAAGATCACGATCCCCGTAATCCTCTGCGATATGCGTGGTAGTTCCCAAGTAACGATAGGTAGCGGCGGCGCTACTTTCATTCCATTCGTCAGCGGCCGCGATAATAGCCCGTCGGATCGAGGTGTTACTGAACTCCGGCGTAGAGCCGATGACGTTTATTCGGAGATCGAAGTGCTGCTGGTCGTCGCTGTACTGGACACGCGGCGAGTACTGAGATGCCGTGCAATCCGCGCTGGTCTGCGCGCTGGCGGCTACGCTAACGAGGAGAGAGAGAGAGAGAGAGAGAGAGAGAGAGAGAGAGAGAGAGACGCCCCATGGGCCGATTCTCGGCGCCTGCGCACCACTCTGTCAACGCTTGCCCGACCGGACGGATCGACCGATCGTGCGTTGGTGGCTCACGCCTCGATGTTGGGGGCAAGAGCAATCGCGGCGATATTGTTGTGACTGCACCGCGCACAATGACGATGCACCACGCCGCGCTCGAACGCGCTGTGCGCGATCTCAGCCCCCGAGCCCCGCGCACCACTCCCGCAGCCGCGCGTACACCTCCGCTCGCGACAGCACACCCAAGTGGCTGCACTCGTACACGAGCGCGCTCTCGGTGAAGCGCAGCGCGAAGGCCTCGTTCGCGTGGCGCCCGAGCGCGCTGTCGACGGGGACCACGCCGTCTGACGAGAGCGCCGAGGGCAGGCTTGCGGGGTCGCTCGTCGCCGCCGCCGTGGTGGCGGCGACGGCATAGCAGCGCACGCCCGCGGGCAGCGCGAGCGGCGCGCGCGGGTCGGCGCCGTGCGCGAAGCGGTCGCGCTCGCGCCAGTCAGCCTCGGCGATGCTGCCAAAGCGCAGGTCGGTGACGCCGGCGGAGCGGATCTGCCCGAGCGCGCGCAGGGGCGCCGTGTACTTGGTGACGCCGAGCAAGAGCTCGAGCACGTTGCCGCCGCGCTCGAGGGGCGCGCCGTGGTGCGGGCTCGCCAGCGTCACCAGCACGCGCAAGCGCGCGCGCCACGCATGCTCGGCCTGCTCAGCGACATGGATGGCGGCGCGCGCCACCAGGCCGCCCATGGAGTGACCCACGATGACGAGGTCGGAGAAGGGCGCGGCCTCGCGCTCGAGCAGCGCCGCAAGCTCGGCGCCGTTCTCCGAGATGTGCCGCCCGCTGTTGTAGTGCAGGTAGGCGAGCGTGCAGCCAAGCTCGTCGGCGAGCGCGCGCCCGTGGTCGTGGCCCTGCTGCTGCCACTGCAGGTCGTTCATGCACGAGCCGTGCACCATGACGAGGAGCGTGCCGCCGCGGTGCAGGTCCAAGAGCGGCGGGCGCAGCGTCATGGGGATGGCGAGCGGGCTCTTGCTCGCGTCGAGCTGATCGCCCACCACGCCATTGAGCGCCGCCAGCACCGCCTCGCGCGCTTCGCCCGGCGTGCTCTCGCCCAAGAGCGGCGCGATGGCCGCGATGGCGGCGTCGATGCCCTCGCCCACCAGGCCCGTCACCCCGCGTAGCGCCATGGTGACGAGGTCGGTGATCATGGGCACGGGGCCAATCGCCGCCTGCATCTCGCCCACCACGCCCATGACGCCGCGCGTAGCAGTGACCACGAGCCCGGCGGCGGCGCGCACGTCGCTGCCGTGGGCGCGCCGCGCGCGGCGCTTCTGCTCGCGCAGGTGAAACAAATAGAGGCCCTCGACCTTGGCGCGCGCCCAGGGCGTGCGGCGCAGGAAGGTGAGCGACGACGCGACGCTCGGCTCGTGCTCGAAGCAGCGGATGGGGATGCGCTTCGAGAGCTCGGGGAAGCCGTAGGCCTCGACGAGCGCGGTGACGATGTGCTCGAGCGTCACGCCGTGCATCGGATCCTTCATGGCGCGCCGCCCTCCTCGAGGGGCCGCACCTTGAACGCGCGGCCTTTGATCTTGTGCGCGCGCAAGCCCGCCAAGGCGCGCGCGGCGTCGGCGCGGCGCACGGCGACGAAGCTGCGCTGGCGCAGGATATCGATCTTGCCGACCGCGTCGCCCGCAAGCCCCACCTCCCCGGTGAGCGCGCCCAGCAGGTCGCCGGCGCGCAGCTTGTCCGCCTTGCCGCCCGCGACCTCGAGCGTGACCATGGACGCAGGCGCGGGCGCCTTGAGCGCGGCGTCGAGCTGCACGCGCCCCCAGGTCAGCGGCGTCCCCAGGCGCGCCTCGATGGCGGCGGCGCGCGAGCGCTCCTTGGGCGCGCACAGGCCAAGCGCCAGGCCGCGCTCACCAGCGCGGCCGGTGCGCCCCACGCGGTGCGTGTGCACGTCGGGGTCGATGGGCAGCTCGTAAGAGATGACGGCGGCGAGCCCCTTCACGTCGAGGCCGCGGGCGGCGACGTCGGTGGCCACCAAGACCGCGCAGCTCTTGTTGGCGAAGCGGATCAAGACCTCGTCACGCTCGCGCTGCTCGAGCTCGCCGTGCAGCGCCAACGTCGAGAAGCCCTGCGCCAAGAGCCCGGCCGTCACCTCGCGCACGTCGTTTCGCGTGTGGCAGAAGACCAGCGCGGTCTCGGGCGCATGCTGGTGGAGCAGCGCCTCCAGCGCGCGCTGCTTGTGCGCGGCCTCGACCTCGAAGAACACCTGGCGGATCGCCACGGGCGCCGGCGCCGTGTCGACCGTGATCTCCACGGGCGCGCGCTGGAAGGCACGGCTCATGCGGCGGATCTCGTCGGGGAAGGTGGCCGAGAACAGCAGGGTCTGGCGATCGCGCGGCAGCTGCGCGGACAGCTCCGCGATGGCGTCGGCGAAGCCCATGTCGAGCATGCGGTCTGCTTCGTCGAGCACCACCACGCGCAGGCCCTGCAGCTCGAGCGTCTGCCGGCGCAGGTGGTCGAGGATGCGCCCGGGCGTGCCCACCACCACGTGGGGCGCGCGCTCGAGCGACGAGGTCTGCGTCCGCACGGGCACGCCGCCACACAAGGTGACCACCTTGAGGTTCGGGATGAAGCGGGCCAGGCGCCGCAGCTCCTCGCTCACCTGATCGGCGAGCTCGCGCGTGGGGCAGAGCACCAAGGCCTGCACGCGCGCGATCTTGACGTCGACGCGGGACAAGAGCGCGAGCCCGAAGGCCACGGTCTTGCCGCTGCCGGTGCGCGCCTGGCCGATGAGGTCGCGCCCTGTGAGCAGCGCGGGCAGCGCGTGCTCTTGCACCGGCGTCATGGTGGCGAAGCCGAGCACGTCGAGGGCCCGCAACAGCGGCGCGCTCAGGGGCAGGGAGGTGAAGGCGCTCATGGGGACGGGGACCTTTGCGTCGCGGTCACGCAGCCGCACGAGGGCGTGGGCCACGGCCACGGTGTGCACCATCGGTAGCTCGGCGTGGCTCGAGGAGGTAGCGGAGCGAGCGCGCCAACGCCAGGGCGCTCACCCGAGGAAACGCCCGCTCGGGCCTTGCGTTGTGCGGCGCCCGCGCTCAGATCGCGCCCATGAAGAACCTGCTCCTCCTCGGCGCCGGCCGCATCGGCCAGGTGCACGCCAAGAACGTCGTCGCTCGCAAAGACGCGCGCCTCTACGGCGTGGTCGAGGTCAACGCCGCCGCCGCCGCCGCGCTCGCCGACAGCACAGGCGCCAAGCGCTTCGACACCGCCGACGAGGCCCTGCTCGATACGGCCGTCGACGCGGTGCTCATCTGCACCTCCACCGACACCCACGTGGAGATGATCGTGAAGGCCGCGCGCGCCAACAAGCCCATCTTCTGCGAGAAGCCCGTGGACCTCGACATCAAGAAGGTCGACGCCTGCCTGGCCGAGGTGAACAAGACTGGCGTGCCGCTGCTCATGGGCTTCAACCGCCGCTTCGACCCGAGCTTCAAGGCGCTGCGCGATCGCCTGCAGGCCGGTGAGCTCGGCAAGGTCGAGAGCATCAAGATCACGAGCCGCGACCCGCAGCCGCCGCCACCCGCCTACGTCAAGGTCTCGGGCGGCCTCTTTCGCGACATGATGATCCACGACCTCGACATGGCCCGTTACCTCCTGGCGGAGGAGCCGACCCAGGTGTTCGCCACCGGCTCCGTGCTGGTGGACCCAGCCATCGGCGAGGCCGGCGACGTCGACAGCGCCATGGTGATCTTGAAGACACCGAGCGGCCGCCTGGCGCACATCGACAACTCCCGGCGCGCCGCCTTCGGCTACGACCAACGCGTCGAGGCCTTCGGCGAAAAAGGCATGCTGCAGGCCAACAACCCCACGCCCACGGCCGTGGTGGCCACCACCACCACCGGGCAGAAGAGCGACAAGCCCTTCCACTTCTTCCTCGAGCGCTACGCCGCCGCCTACCAGGCCGAGCTCGAGCACTTCCTCGCCGTGCTCGACGGCAAGGCGGCACCGCTGGTCACCGGCGACGACGGCCGCCGCGCACTCGTGCTCGCCGACGCCGCCACCGAGTCCATGAGGACCGGCAAGCTCATCGAGGTGCGCCCGTGAGCGCCATGCCCAAGAAGCTCGCGGGCAAGGTCATCGTCGTCACCGGCTCCACTCAAGGCCTGGGCGAGGCCATCGTGCTGGCCTGCGCGGACGCCGGGGCCCTCGGTGTCGTCGTCGCCGGCCGCAGCGCTCACAAGGGCGCCAAGGTGTGCGCGGCGCTCGAGGAGAAGGGCGCGCGCGCGCTCTTCGTGCAGGCCGACCTCGAGCGGGTCGACGACTGCCGGCGCATCATCGAACAGGCCGACCAGCGCTTTGGCCGCGTCGATGGCCTGGTCAACAGCGCGGCCACCACCGACCGCGGCCACCTCGACGACACCTCGGTGGAATTGTGGGACCGCACCATGGCCCTCAACGTACGCGCGCCCTTTCTGCTCACGCAAAGCGCCGTGCGGGTGATGAAGCGCGCGGGTCAGGGCGGCAGCATCGTCAACATCCTCTCCATGTCGGCCAACGGCGGGCAGCCCTTCCTGTGCGCCTACTCGACGTCGAAGGGGGCCTTGGCCACGCTCACCAAGAACAACGCCTTCGCGCTGCGCAAGGACAAGATCCGCGTCAACGGCCTGCGCATCGGGTGGATGGAGACGCCGGGCGAGCACGCCATCCAGGCGAAAGACGGCAAGCCGACGAACTGGCTCGAGCTGGCGGCGACGCAGCAGCCCTTCGGCCGCATCCTGTCGGTCGACGACGTGGCGGGGCTCACCTTGTGGCTGCTCTCGCCCGAGGGCGAGATGATGACGGGGAGCCTGATCGACTTCGATCAGAACGTCGTCGGCGCCTACGACTGATCGGCGCCGCGCGCTTCAGCGCTCGCGCACCACCGTTTGCGCCATGGCGGTGACGAAGTGCATGCCCTCGCACACGTCGACGTCGCCGCGGTACACGCCGGGCTGCGCCGCCCGCAGGTTGAAGGTGAAGGTGCGCGAGGCGCCAGGCTCCAGCGGCGTGTTGAAGGTGAAGCTCTGACTGTCGTCGATGGGCACGTGCATGGTCGTCACCGGCGTCGGCTCGATGATCTCCAAGGTGAAGCCGCGCAGGTAGGCCTCGCCGACGTCGATGTCCGAGAGCCCCAAGCGCTCGTCGGGCCGCTGGTTGGTCACCGTGACCTTGAGCGGAAAGGCGTCGCCCACGCGCACCTCGGTAGGTGCGTCCACCACCACCACCACGCCGCTCGGCTCCTTGCCGAGCCAGCTGAGCGCGAGCGCGCCCATGACCACGAGCCCGACCACGGCGACCAGCGCGATCCCGCACCCAAGGGCAACGATCTTCTTTGCCGACATGGCGACCCTCCCGCGCGCCGGCATCAGGCTCATGGCCTATCGTCGTCGTCGGCGCCGGCCTCGGATCGCGCGGCCACGGGCGCCTGTCAACGATCACGAGCGCGCATGCGCCGCCGCGCGAAGCGGTCAGTAGCCCACCAGGCGCAACCGAAACGAAGCGCATACTGAACGGCGCGGGCGATTTTTTGCTAGAAGCCAACTCGTGAGCAACGCGTACCAGGTCCTCGAGGAGCACCTGCGGGCCGGCCGCCTCGATCCGGCCGAGGCCATGGCGCGCCACCTGCTCGAGTCCAACCCCGACGACGCCAACGCGCACGTGGCGTGGGCGCGCATCGCCGCCCAACGCGGCAACGTCGACGAGGGCATCAAGCGCCTGGAGCGCCTGCTGGCGCAGCAGCCCAAGCACCCCGGCGGCCTCGCGTGGCTCGCGGTCATGTGGGGCGACAAGGGCGACCACGAGCGCGCGCTCCTGCTCGCGCGCCGCGCCGTCGCGCTCGGCGCGCGCGTGGCCCAGACCGACGTCATGCTCGGCGACGACGCGCTCAGCCGCGGCGCGCTCGACGAGGCGCTGCCCTACTTCGACCGCGCGGTGGCGCAGAACGCGCGCTTCGCCGCCGGCTGGGTGGGGCGCGGGCGCGTGCACCGCGCGCAGGGCAACCTGGCCGAGGCCGAAGACGCCTTCGCGCGCGCCGTCGAGGCGGCGCCGCTGCGCTTGGATGCCTGGGTCAACCTGGTGGAGGTGGAGCTCGAGGGCGGCGCCGACGACGCGGCCTTCGACAACCTGGCGCTGGCCTTGCGCGCGCACCCCGGCCACCCGCAGCTCCTCGCCATCAAGCACGCGGCCGAGCAGAAGAAGCTCGAAGGCGATCCGCTCGAGGGCGCGCTGGCCGAGGTGCGCCGCCTGGTCGTCACCGGCGACATCGACGGCGCCCTGCGCGCGCTGCAGCGGATCGCCCGCGAGGTGGGGCACGACGACCGCATCACCATCGTCGAGGTGGAGATCGCGGCCATCACCGGCAAGGGCGACCTGCCCGGGCTCATCAACGCCGCCACCCGCATCGTGCGCGACCGCCCCACGGCGTGGGAGCCGCGCGCCGCGCTCGGGCGCATTCTCTTGCGCCAAAGCCCGCTGCAGAACGTGCGCATGGGCCTGGCCCAATGCGAGGAGGCGTGGCGCACCAGCGGTGAGCATCCACGCGCGGGCCTGTTCCTCTTCGAGGCCTACGCCGTCGCCGGCAAGCGCGCGCACGCGCTGGCGCTCGGGCAGAAGCTGTCGCAGGGCGAGAGCGCCGAGGCCACGCTGGTGCGCGGGCTGCTTGGCGAGGTGCCGCTGCCGCAGCCCTTCGAGCCCTTCTTTCGCGGCCCGCCCGTCGACAAAGCCGAGGTCACCGCGCCCGGCCTGGTGCCCGCCGCGGGAGACGACGACAAGAAGCGCTCCGGCTGATGGGCACGAAGGCGCCGCAGATCTGCTAGCTTTCGGGTCCAGTGCCCCAAGGCGGCGGAGGTCATGAGCGGATGATCGCGACGTGGATTCTCGACCAGGTCGAGGAGCACCGCAGGGCCCTGCCTGGTGGCATGGACCGAAGACGCGACCAGGACGTCGTCGAGAAGCCCGAGCGAGCATCGCGCGGGACTTCGGCCGGGGGCCACTAGATGCCATCGCCCAAGTCGCCGGACGAGCGCGCTCATGACATCGCGCAGAAGAGCGAGACGATGGCGCGCGAGCTCTCGCAGAAGCGCGAGCTGCGCATGCGCCAAGAGCGTGGCAAGGACGAGGGGCGACCGCGCACGCCCGCGCCCGCGCGCCCGTCGCGCGGCGGCAGCGACGACCGCACCCTGCACAACGACGAGCGCGACCAGCGCATCGAGCAGCGCGACACCCGCGTGGTGCACGAGCCCGAGCCGCCCCCGCCGCCCTTCCTGCCACGGGAGCGGCGCGGCGGCATGCTCGACGAGGTCGCCATCGAGCTCGAGGAGCTGGTGCGCGACCTGCGCGCCGGCTGGCGGCGCTTCTCGGGCGCCGATCGCATCACCGTGGTGGCGTCGCTCTTGGTGCTGATCGGCGTGCTCCTGCCCTGGACCTCCACCAAGGCGAACCCCATCAACCTCGGCATCAGCGCCGGCGGCGTGGGGCACGCGGCGCTCGCCGTGGTCGCCATCGCGCTCAGCGTGGGGCGCGGCCGGCGCATCGACGCCTCGGGCGGGCGCCTGTCGTCGCGCGAGCGCGGCCAGCGCGCGCGCCGCGCCTCGCTGTGGCACCTGCTCATCGGCGCGCTCTCGACGGCGCTGTGCGCCTACCTCTTGGTCATCTACGGCTTGCAGCGCTCGGCGGAGACCGGGCTCGAGATCCGCTATGGTCTCTACGTCACCTTGGCCGCCGGCATGGGCCTGTCCTATGGCGGCTTCTCACGCTTCTGGAGCAGACAGCATGGCGAGCGATGAGCTGAAGTCCTTCAAGGTCGGCGACAAGGTGAAGAAGCCCGTGGAGCCGCCGCGCCCCAGCGCCAAGGCCGAGGCGCCGCCGGCGCAGGCGTCCTCGGTGGGCTTTCCCCGTATCGAGGGGCTGGTAGAGGCGGACCAGCCCGACCTCGCCGGGCTCGAGGCGCGCCACGCCGAGCTCCTTGCCATGGCCGAAAGCGCCAAGGGCAACAAGGACAAGGCGGCCGCCAAGAAGGCCGCGCTGGCCTACCAGCGCGCTCGCGAGCTCATCGCCTATCTCCTCGAAACAAAAGCAAAAATGTCGGGCGCTGTGGGCCCGAGCGGCTCCGGCTCTTGACCGAGGGATCCTGCCGGGTGGGCAGCGCAACCCCGCATCCAACTGCGCGATAATGGCCCTGTAACGCTTTCAACCTCGGCCCGCCGAGCGGGCCACCAAGGATCAAGGAGTTCACCATGGCCATCAACGTCACCGGCCCCGGCTCGCGCGGCGGCATCACCCTCGACCAGGGCAGCACCACGGTTCGTCAGTCCCCCCGCACCGACTTCGGCACCCAGGTGCGTAACGGCGTCGCCGCCGGCGCGGGCGCCGCGGGCGGCGCCATCGGCGTGGCTGCTCCCTTCGTCCCCGGCGCGGCCGTGGTTTCGGCCGCCGTCACCGGCGCGGCCGGCGCGGTGGGCTCGGGCGGCGGCACCATGGGCGGCTCGGGCCAGGTGGCCATGGGCCCCGACGGCATCCCCCTGCAGGGCCCCGGGCTCAACACGCCCACGGGCACCAAGACCACGGGCAACAGCCAGCAGGACATGCTGAACCAGACCAAGGACATGCAGGAGATGATGGCCTCGTTCAACCTGCAGTACCTGCAGCTGCAGGAGAAGATGCAGGCCGAGAACCGCTCCTTCACCACGGTCTCGAACGTGATGAAGACCAAGCACGACACCGCGAAGTCCAGCATCAGCAACGTTCGCTGAGCTCGCGCCTGCGCGTGCTCGCCGAGGAAGCCGCCCTTGTGGCGGCTTTCTCTTTCGTACGAGGTGGGTGGTAGGCTGGGGCGCCGATCGACGATGTGGGAGTGAGGACGACATGCCCGAGCGAGCCGATACACCCGGCGGCACAGGAGCGAGCGTGGAGATGCTGCAGGGTCTGATCGAGTTGCCACAGCCGGAGGCGTCGCTGCTCCTGGAGGCCGGCTATCTCTACCTCGAGATGGGCAAGCAGCAAGAAGCCGCCGAGATCTTCGCCGGCGTGGCTGCGCTGCTCCCGAAGAGCGACGTGCCCCTGGTGGCGCTCGGCAACCTCGAGTTTGCGCAAGGTCACTTCCAGCGTGCGCTCAAGCACCACCAAGAGGCGCTCAAGCTCAAGCCGAAGAGCGCGCTCGCTCAGGCCCACGTGGGTGAGGCGCTCCTGTGGCTCAACAAGACGGCCGAGGGCGTCAAGGCGCTCAACAAGGCCATCGATCTCGAGCCCGAGGGCATGCCTGCCAACTTCGCCCGCGCGCTGCTGGAAGCGCACGAAGCGGGTACGCTGGCTCGGTAGGGTGGGGAGGACGTGATGCGCATCCGCGGCGGTGGTGGACCCAATCGAACGAACGCCTCCCAGGGTGCAGGCAAGGCCGGCAACGTGGGCAAGGCGCAGGGCGCCAAGTTCGCCGGCATGGTGGGATCGACGTCGAACGCCACCGAAGATGCGGGCCGTCAGCAGAGCGCCATGATGGCCGAGCTGGCCGAGCTGGCCGCCGCCCTCGAGGCCGGTAAGGCCACCAAGGAAGAGGCGAGCCGCCGCTTCGTGGGCCTGGTCATCAAGCAGCGCTTCGGCAAGCAGAAGCAGGGCAAGGGCCAAGACCAGATGGAAGAGGCCGTCACCGAGATGGTCGAGGAAGACCCGCAGTTCGTCTCGCGGCTGCAGTCGCAGCTCAAGCGCATCGCCAAGGGCTGAGGATCCGGCAGGAAATCTGCTGCGCGACCCGCTCGCGGCGATTCCCTGCCAGGTTCTGAGCGCCTACGACGCCAACACGTAGCTGAAGATCAACGGCGCCACGATGGTGGCGTCGCTCTCGATGATGAACTTCGGCCCCTTGGCCTCGAGCTTGCCCCAGGTGATCTTCTCGTTCGGCACCGCGCCCGAGTAGGAGCCATAGCTCGTCGTCGAGTCGGAGATCTGACAGAAGTACGACCACTTCTTCACGTCGCGCTCGAGGTCTTGCACCAGCATGGGCACGACACAGATGGGGAAGTCGCCGGCGATGCCGCCGCCGATCTGGAAGAAGCCGATGTGGTTCTTCTTCTGCGTCTCGGTGTACCACTCGGCCAACACCTGCATGTACTCGAGGCCGCCGCGCAGCGCGCTGTAGCCCTTGAGCACGCCCGAGATGACGGCGCCGACGAACATGTTGCCGTTGGTGGAGTCTTCCCAGCCGGGAACGAAGATCGGCAGGTTCTTGTGCGCAGCGGCCAAGAGCCAGGAGTGCGCGGGATCGATCTGGTAGTCACCCTCGAGCTTCTTCGAGAGCAAGAGCTTGTAGAAGTACTCGTGGGGGAAGAAGCGCTTGCCTTCCTTCTCTGCGCCCGACCACAGCTCGTGCATGTGGCCCTCGATGACACGCAGGGCGTGCTCTTCGGGGATGCAGGTGTCGGTGACGCGGTTGAAGCCGTCGTTGTAGAGCGCGACCTCGTCGTCGGTGGACAGCGAGCGGTAGCCCGGCACGCGCTTGTAGTGCTTGTGCGCTACCAGGTTGTAGACGTCTTCTTCGAGGTTGGCGCCGGTGCAGGTGATGGCCGCGATCTTGTCTTGGCGGATCATCTCGGCCAACGACACGCCGAGCTCGGCCGTCGACATGGCGCCGGCCATGGTGAAGAACATCTTGCCACCGCTACCGAGGTGGTCGACCCACCCCTGCGCCGCGTCGACGACGCTGGCGGCGTTGAAGTGCCGGTAGTTGTGCTGGATGAACGCCTTGATGTGCGCGTGGGTGTAGCCGGGCGTGCTCATGCCCGCACAGCTACAGCCCGAGGGCGCGCAGATCAAGGCGGCCATCGACGATGGGCGGGCAGAAGTACATGGCGCCCGACACCGCGCGGGAGAACGAGAACAGCGCGTCGACGATGCCGTCGTCGCGCCCCACCATGCGCCGCGCCAAGCGCGTGAAGCGATCGAGGCTCTCCCCATAGGCGATGAACACCAGGCCGTGCTCGCGCGCGTCGCCGTAGGGCATGGAGCGGCGCACCACGAAGGCCTCGGGGTCGAAGTCTTCTTGCGCCGTGCGCTTGACGTGCGCCGAGTCGGGCGCGTCCGCCAGCTCCTCGTCATCGCTGAGGCGGCGGCCGATGACGTGATCGCGCGCCGCCTCGGGCATGCCCGCGATGGCCGCCAGGTCGTGCACCCAGCGCTGCACCGTCACGAAGGAGCCACCGTCCAGGCCCGGGCCGCGGCCAGCCACGACGGCGGCGGCCAACGCGTCGTCACCGGAAGGGTTGGCGGTACCGTCGACGAAGCCGGACAGATCGCGGCCGCCGCGGTAGCTGAAGGCGTCGAGCTCCTCGTCGATGACGAAGGCGCCGGCCAAGAGGTCGCTCAGGCGCAGCGAGGCGTCGAGCTGGTCGCCGCGGTCGTCGTGCAGGAGCGCGAGCCAGAGCGCGCCCTGGCGCGCGGGCATGAGCGGCGCCAGCTCGGCGGGGAAGGTCACGAGCCCGGGCAGCGCGCGCCCTAGGCGCACGCTCACCGGTGCGCCGATGCCGACGATGGCCGAGGGGTCGACGTTGGCCGCCAGGGCGCGCAGCGCGGCGCTGGGATCGACCTTGTCGAGCAGGCGCAGGGTCACGAAGCGCGCCGAGGCCGGCGGCGGCGAGAGGACGCGCTGCGAATTCGCGGTGGCCGGCATGCGGCCGGCTTAGCCGACCTGCCGGCCGGCGTCTGCACCCCGCGGCGAGGCCGGAGTGGGGCGCGCCCCTGCTCTCGATGTTTGACCCGGCTCGGCCTTGCTTCCTAATGTCCCCCGTCGACTCGCATGGTGATGCGCCCACCACCCAAGCCGCCGCTGCCGGGTCAGCTGACCACGGACACCTTCGAGCGTCCGGCGACCAAGGCGCACCCGGCCGTGGGCGCCGACGGCAAGCTCGACAAGAAGGCGCTCATCGCGCAGTACACGCCCTTCGTGCGCGGCATCGCCGCCAAGATCAAGAAGTCGCTGGCCAAGAACATCGAGTTCGACGACCTGGTCGCCTACGGCATGACCGGCCTCCTCGAGGCCGCCGACCGCTACGACCCGAAGATGGGCGCGAACTTCATGACCTTCAGCTACTACCGCGTACGCGGCGCCATCTACGATGGCCTGCGCGGCATGGGCTGGGTCAACCGCACCGAGTACCAGAAGATCCGCTTCGAGGAGCGCGCCACCGCCTACCTCGAGAACCACGCCAGCCGCGAGGTGGTGGGGGGCGGCGGTGGCGACGCCACCAAGAGCGTCGAGGACAACATCGAGGAGCTGGCCAACCAAGTGAGCCAGCTGGTCACCATCTACGTGACCAGCCTCGAGGCCATGGAAGACCTGCAGGTCGAGGACAAAGAGAAGGCCCCGCTCGACGACAAGCTGCTCGACGTGGAGATGAAGAGGCACGTCAAGACCGCGCTCGCCAAGCTCCCCGAGGCCGATCGCGAGATCATCGTGATGTACTACTTCAAGGAGCTGTCGCTGCAGGAAGTGGGCAACAAGCTCGGCCTGTCGAAGAGCTGGACCTCGCGGCGTCACGCCCAGGCCATCGAGCGGCTGACCAAGATCCTGCAAGAGCTCTTGAAGGGCAGCAAAGCCTGAGCGGCGCCGATCGGGCGCTGTCGTTTTCCCCTGTAGTATCAGAGGCTTGCGCAATGGGCCCGGACCCGGTCGCGGGTGCGCCCCGTCGCTCGCAACGGCACCCCTGGGGAGTCGATAATGGAGCTGTAGCCCGTTTTCCCCCTCGCCCCTTCGCCGTTTCCCCTTTCGCAGCCCAGCTTTTCAGGAGTTTCCCATGTCAGATCCCGTCTCCGGTGGCATCGGCAAGGCCAGCCAACAGGTCATGCAAGAGCTCCAGAAGTCGATGGAGCAAAACCAGGGCGTGGCCCAGAACAAGGTGGGCGGCGCTCAGTTCAACGACGTCATGGCGCAGCAGGGCGTGCAGGGACCAAACCAGGTCCAGGGCACCAACCCCGTGCAAGACGTCACCAAGGTCAACGAGGCCACCAAGGCCGCCGACGTGCTGCGCACCGCGCAGGCGCAGAGCGTCCAGGGCGTGAACCCCGACACCGGCGTCAAGGTCGTCGACAAGAAGGCCGAGGCGCGCGAGAGCGGGCTCAAGGGCCTCTTGCAGCAGGTGGTCGACGGGCAGGGCAAGCTCGACCAGGTCATCAAGATGGCCACCAGCGGCAAGACCTACGGCAACCAGGAGCTGCTCGCGATTCAGGCTGCCGTCTACAAGTTCTCGCAAGAGCTCGAGATGACCTCGAAGGTCGTCGAGAAGGCCACCTCGGGCGTCAAGCAGACCATGCAAACGCAGGTGTAGCTTGGCTCGCGCGCGGAGCGCGCGCGGGTTGCCGCCATGCCGCCATTGGCCGCTTCGGCGCGCCCTACCAGGGCCTCGTCGTCGACGATCGCGCCGCGCCCGGCGTGATGTTCCGCATCGGCTCAGGGCGGGGCGACGCCATCGACAACACCACCACCATCGACGGCGTCCTGTTCGAAGAAGCGCGCGACGGCATGATCAACGTCGAGCTCGACGGGCTCCGGCTGCCGTTCATCGCTCGCGAGCCCCTGCGCAAGAGCCAGCGCGCGGCGGGGCGGCCCCGCGATCTCGACGATGTGGCCGCGCTCGAGCAGCTGCCACCGCGCCGCGCATGATCACCCGCGGCGTCGACGACGCAGCAGCGCCACGAGGGCGAGCACCAGCGCGCCGGGGGTGCCGCCGCTCGCGCAGCCGAAGAAGGGGCGCTCCTTCTCGCCCTCGTCCTCGGGCTCCTGCACGGCGGGCTCGAGCTTGGCTGGGCGCTCCAGGGCGTAGGAGTACGCGAAGCGCTCGTCGACGGAGCGGGCCAGGGCCAGCTGCGGCACCACCAGGGCGACCTGGTCGGTTTCCGAGAGCTCGAGCTCGAGCGTGGCCGAGCCGCCGTCGAGCTTGAGCGGCAGCTCGGTCTTGCCCTGCGCGCCGGTGACGACGACATGGGGCGCCCACACGGCCTCGGTGCCGCGGTCACCCTCGAGGGCGCCCTCGAAACGAAGCTGCCACGGGCCGTCAGCAGGGCGCTCGAAGCGCACGGCGTTGATGCCGAAGCGGCGCGGCAAGGTGTGCTCGGGCGCCTCCACCAGGCCCTCAGTTGGGCCCAGCTCGATGGCAACCACACGGTGGTCGTCGTCGGGCAGCATGCTGGCCCATTGCTCGACGTTGTCCGCGTAGTGCGCGGCGTGATCGTAGCCGCTCACGTCGAGCATGCTGGTGGCGAAGAGCGCGAACAGGTCGCGCAGGTCGGCGCCGCGCGCGTCGGTCGCTCGAGCGAGCGTGACGAGCGGGTCCTCGCTGCCCTCCTCATTCTCCCAGGTGGCGCGGATGACGCTTGGATCGTCGAGCAGCTCGTCGATGAAGCGGGGGAAGATGAAGGCGCCGTAGTGGTGGTACTCCTCGATGGCGCCGCTGTCCGGGTAGTCGAAGTGGCTCACCGACAGGTGCGGCAAGAGCGCGTAGCCGCCCAAGAACGAGCCGTGCTCCCAGTCGTCGGGCAGCACATGGGAGGCCGCCCACTCGGCGGTGGCCTCCCAGAACCAGCCGCTGAGGCCCTCGTACTCGTAGCTGGCGTAGCGATCTTGCACGGCGTGGAAGAGCTCGTGCGCCGCCGTCCAGCCGCCGCCGAAGCGCGCCGCGTCTTGCGAGAGGACCAGGTGGGGGAAGCCCTCGGGGTCGTACCAGAAATAGCCGCCCGCTCCCTCGGCCGAGGGCGCGGCGCCACCGGTATCACCGATGTACACGTTCATCTTGAAGGCCTCGGTGGTGTGGGGCGGCAGGAAGCCGAGCTCCCCCACCTCCACCTGCCACGCGCCTTCGAGGGCGCCGAGGATGGCGTCGGCCTCGGCGTCGAAGCTGCCGGTGGGGCCCCACTTGAGGGCGAAGTGATCGCTCTCACGCACGTGCTCGAAGCTGCCGAAGGCGTCGCGCAGCGCGCGCGCACCTTGCTCGAGCGGGGCGAAGGCGACGCGCTGCACCAGGTGGGGCTGCCGCAGCTTCTCGAGGGTTCGGCACTGGTGCGACGCGGAGATCGCAGGTGTGCCTGCAGCGATCGCGAGCGAAAGGAGCGCTGGTGTCCACATGGCGCACACCTAACGCAAGGTGCGTGCCGAGCTGGTCGTGATCACCGGCGTGCGCGTCAGGTCCACCTCGCCCTCGCTGGCGGCGGCGCGCGCGCCGAGCCACTGGCGGCCGCCGTCGATGCCGTGGAGCAGGGCGGCGCTCTCGATGAGCTCGGCGGCCTCGGCCGCCGAGGGGAAGCGCGCCTCGCGCTCGCTCGCCACCATGCGCATGACGGTGGCGTCGATGAGGTCGGGCACGCGCGCGTAGCGCGACGGCGGCGGCACCGGGCGATCGCGCCGCAGGTCGTCGCTGGCGAACAAGGTCTGGCCCGTGATCATCTCCCACAGCACCACGCCGAGCGCGTACAGGTCGCTCCTGCCGTCGAGCTCGCGGCCCTCGAGCTGCTCGGGCGAAACGTAGCCGGGCTTGCCGATGAGCGTGCCCGGCGTGACGTCGGCGCCGCGCCAGGTGACGCCGCCAAAGTCGATCAAGAGCGCGTGGCCGCGCGCGTCGACGATGATGTTTTGCGGGCTGACGTCGCCGTGCACCAGGCCGAGCGGCGTGCCGTGTGCATCGGCGATGCCGTGCACATGGGCGAGCGCGCGCGCCACGTCGTCGGCGACGCACAAGGCTGCCGCCAAGGGCAGCGGCGTGCGGTGCCGCAAGGTCGCCAGGCTCGCGCCCTCGATGTGCTCGAGCGCCAGCACGTCCACGCCCGACTCAACCCCGTGGGCCACGTGGTGCACGATGTGCGCGTGGCGCACGCGACTGACCACGGCGATCTCGCGGCGGAAGCAGCGGCGCACCTCGTCGTCGTTGACGAGGTCGTCGCGCACGGTCTTGAGCACCACGCGGCGGTGCTGCTCGTCGTCGGCGAGCCACAGCTCGCCCATGCCGCCGCGCGCCAGCGGTCCCGTGACGTGAAAACGATGAAGCACATCCCCCGACAGCATGCCGCTCGACGCTGCAACCTTCGAACCACCAGCGCGCCGCGCAGCGCCGCGGGGGCGCGCGCGCAGGCGAGCGGATCGGCTCCGGGCGCGCGTGCGCGATCACACCGCGCCCATCGGTGCGTGCCGGGCACGCGCGGCGTCAGTGTGGGGCGGTGGGCGCGGCCACCACGTCGACCACCGCAGACAAGAGCGCCTTGAGCCCGCGCGCCACGTTGCGCTTGGACACGCGCTCGCCATCGCCGTGCATGGTGGCGGCCTCGGCCCGCGTGACGATGACGGGCACGAAGCCGTAGGCGCGCACGCCACGCTCGCGCAAGAGGATGGAGTCGGTGAAGCCCGGCGACAGCACCGGCCCCACGGCGATGCGCGCGATGCCGTCGGCGCGCGCGCTGGCCTCGGCGTGGTGCGCGAGCGCGCGGAACACGGGGTCGTCCCAGGGGCTCTCGGCCGCCGGGCGCTGGTCGATGACCTCGACGCTCACGCCCTCGATGCCGGCCACCAGCGCGCGCAGCTCCGCCAACACCGCGGCCGGCGCGGTGCCGGGCAAGAGGCGCATGTCGACGAGCGCGCTGACCTCGCTCGGCACCACGTTTGGCTCCTTGGCGCCGGCGAAGCCCGTGATGTTGACGGTGTCGGTGACCAGCGCGCTGGCCGCGGGCTCGTCGAGGAAGCGGTCGATGGCGAGCCAGTTCACCAAGAGCGGCCGCTCGAGCACGTAGCCGGTGACGCCGCCCGCCTCGTGGCCCACCTCGGCGAGGAGCTGGTAGATCGACGGGTGCACGCGCCAGGGGCGTGGCCACGCGCGGATGCGGTCGAGCGCCTCGAGCAGACGCTGCGGCGCCCGCGGCACCGGCGTGGAGCCGTGGCCGGGCTCGCCCACGGCCTTGACGCGCACCCACAAGACACCCTTCTCGGCCACCGAGATGCCAAAGCTCACCTGCCCGTCCACGAGCGCGCCGTCGATGCCGAGGCCGCCCTCGTTGATGGCGTGCGTACAGCCGAGCTTGTCCCAGTGGCGCGCGATGGCGTCGACCATGCCCTTCGACGCCACCTCCTCGTCGGCCACGGCCAAGAGCACCACGTCGCGGCGCAGGGGCAGCTGCAAGCGCTTGAGCCAACGCAGCACCTCGGTCTCGAGGAGCCCGAGCACCTTCATGTCGAGCGCGCCGCGGCCCCACACGAGCTGGTCGCCGCTGCGCTCGTCGGTGGTGACGGCGCCCTCCAGGGGCCCGCGCCCCGGCGGCCAGCGCGCCGCCTCGGCGGTGACGACGTCGATGTGGCTCACCAGGCACAAGGCGCCCTCGCCGCTTGGCTGTGTGGCGGGCAGGCGCGCGATCAGGTTGGCGCGCGTGGGATCATCAGGCAGCTCGAGCACCGCCGCCTCGATGCCGTCCTTGGCGAGCAGCGCGGCCAACAGCTCGGCGCCGCGGCGCTCGTTGCCGGGCGGGTTGATGGTGTCGCTCATCAGATAGCTGCGCAGATCGACGAAGGCCTCGTCTGCCGCCGTGGGCCACGCCATAGGCGCGAGCAGGCGCGCCGAGGGCAGCGCGGCCTCGTCGACAACTCGGGGGCGCAGGGGCGTGGTGGCGCACGCGGCTGCGGAGGCGCCGGCCACCAGCGCGAGCAGCGCTGCCACGCGTCTGTTCATTGCGCGCAGAGCTCGTCGGTCTTGGCGTCCCAGTCGATCAAGGCTTGGATGGTCTGGTCGATCATCAGGGCGTCGTAGCTGTCGGCGAGCACGCCGTACCGCATGTAGCGCCAGATGGCGTAGAAGTGCACAAGCTCGCCGGGCGCGCGCTCGGTCAGCGTCTCCACCTGGTAGTCGTCGGTGAACTCGGCGCCCTCGGTCTCGAACACGGCCGGCTCGGGCAGATACACGCGAAAGACCAGCCCGCGGCCCGCGGGCGAGGCCTCGGGTCCGAGGTCGGGCACGCGGCGCAGGCCGCTCTGCACGGTGGCGGTGAGCTGGTTCGCCATGAGCGCATGCTCGGCGCTCGTGTACGTCGTGAGCCAGCGCGGATGGCTCTCTGGTGTCCCCTCGATCATCTCGCGCGAATACGCGGCGTAGGCGTCGGGGTAGAGCGAGAGCTGGTCGGGCTCGAGCGTCAGCGCGTCGATCTGATCGAGGCTGCAGTGCACGACGTTGGCCATGAAGATGCCTTGCGGCTTGTTGGGGTCGCGATCCGACAAGCCCACGGCGTCGAGCTCGGCCTGCGTGATGTTGCCCAGCGTGCCGCGCTGCGGCTCCGCCAGGGTGTCGCCGCCGAGCACGTCGTGGATCTTGCCGAGCGCGTCGGCGAGCTCCGCGTCGGAGACGGACTGGTCCTCTCCCTCGGGCAACCAGCGCGCGAACGCGAAGCGCGCCAGGCCGTCGAGGTCGGCAGGCGCGGGCGCGGGGGCGACGCAGCTCGCGAGCGCGACCGGCACGACGATGGCGAGGAGGAAGGGCACGTGGCGCATCGGCGGCACGCTAGCAAACGCGTCAATCCTCCAACACGGGGACTTTGGTCGGTCAAAGGGCGGACGGGGACCTGCGCGCGGACACCGGGCTATCCCGATTGATCGATGATCAGCGACCAGCGGGAGCCGTCTTGGGTGGGGGCCCCGCGCCGGCATAGCCGGCGCGGGGGAGGGTCTGGCGACAGACCCTCCCAGTGGGACATCCCCGATCTCGATGAACTGCGTTCATCGAGATCGGGGATTAGGCCGCCACCACCACCACCGAGAGGCGCCGCGTGTGCGGCGCATACCGGTGCTCCCACAGGTAGAGGGCCTGCCACCGGCCGAGGTCGAGGCGGCCCTGCGCCACCGGCACGCCGATGCTGGTGGCCGTGAGCGCGGCGCGCACGTGCGCGCTCATGTCGTCCACGCCCTCGTCGGTGTGGCGAAAGAGCGGGTCGCCGTCTGGCACCAGGCGCGCAAAGAAGGCGTCGAGGTCGCGCAGCACGGTGGGGTCGGCGTTCTCGCTCATCACGAGCGAGGCGCTGGTGTGATGGATGAAGACGGTGCACAGGCCGTCTTCGACGCCGCTGCGCTCGACCGCGGCGGCCACACGAGCGGTCACGTCGACCAGGCCCCGCCCGTGGGTCTCCACCGAGAGCTGTACGCGCATGGTTGGCTCGTCACTCGTCGAGCGAGTCCTCGAAGGGGTCGGCGAGCGGCTTGGTGACAGCCTGGGTCACCGGGCGCAAGCCCCCGGCCAAGGTGGGTGGCATGCCGGCCGTGGTCGGCTCCTCGCCGGGCTCGTCGCCCCCGCCGTCGAGGTCAAGGAAGAGATCGGACTCGCTCTTCTCCTCGAAGGCGGGGGCCGCCGCCTCGGGGGAGCGCAGGTCGACGCCGGCGCGGGTGCCGGTGGGCTCATCGAAGCCGAGCTCCGCCGCCTCGTTGGCGTTGAGCCGCGCCGGCGCCGTGGCCGCAGTGGTGGGATGGCCGCCTGTGTCGTCGTTGAGCAGGGCCTCGAGCTCGCCGCGGTCGTAGCCGCGCGGGGAGGTGCGCTGATCCGGGCGGTGCACGGGCTCGTCGTCCACGAAGGGCGGGGCGGGCACGGCGGCCGGCCGCTTGGGCTCGGTGCGCGCCTCGGCCGCCCTGTCGGCGGCGGCGACGGCGGCCGCGGCCTGCACCTGCGCCTGCGCCAGCTCCTCGCGCAAGCCGGCGACGTCCTTGATGAGCTGCGTGACCTTGGCGCGCTCGATGCTGAGCTGCTTCTCGAGGCGCGTCTTGTCGTGCGTGTCGGTCTCGAGCGTGTCGGCGGTGGCGATGGCCCATTGGGCCAAGAGCTGGCGCTCGATGAGGCGAAACAGGAAGGCCTCGTCGGGCGGCGTGGCCACGTAGCCGTCGATCCCGCGAGTCAAGGTGCTGACGATCAAACCCGATTTCATCGGGTCTTCCAGCAAGATGACGGCACCCGCCAGGTTCTCCTCGTTCACGACGGCGAGCAGGTCGGCCAGCAGCATGTCGCCGAGCTCGAGCTCGACCAGGAGCACGTGGCGCGGGGTGGCGCGCAGGTGCTCGAGCGCGATCTCGCCGCTCGTGGCCGCGTCGCACAGGTAGCCGCGCGCGACGACGAAAGGGCGCAGCCGGGACACGCGCGGCCCCGCGAGGAGCAGGCGGAACTGCTGCGGGTTGATCACGGCCGCAGTCTGTCATGGGCCGCCGGCCCGTGCCACGGGCGCAAGGGTCGTCGCTGAGATCGCGACAGCAGGGCCAGGGGACGCGATGAACGCGCGCAGCGCTTTTTGTATGCTGGCGTCATGAGCGACGCCGAGCGCCTGCCGGTGCCCCTGCCCGACCCCTTCGCGCCGGGCCAGAAGGGCCGGTTCGTCGAGCCCTGGCTCATCCGCGTCCGCGACGTCGACGACCACACCTTGACCGGCTTGCTCAAGACCCTCGTGCAGCTGCGGCGCATCCGCAACGTCGCCACCGCGGCGGCCGCCCTGGGGGGCTCGCTGGTGTTCGGCCTGCTCGAGAGCCCCTACGCCTTGCTCATTCACGCCACGCTGGCGGCCTTCACCGCCCTGCCCGTGTTCGCCATGGGCTCGCTCGCCATCATGCGCCTCTTCCTCAAGGACGCGCGGCGCAGCGGCCTGTCGAAGAGCGCTGGCGTGCTGGTGCTGACGCGGGCCCAGCGGCGGGCGCGCACGCTGGCGCCGTGGCAGGGCGAGGACGCGGCCGTGGAGCTGTTGCGCAAGGCGGTGCGTGACCCCGACACGGCGGATTGAGCGGAAGCACCCAGTCGCGCTAACAGGCCTCCCTCGCCCACCCATTGGGCGTCTGGAGGTTTCGTGAACAAGCTCCTCTTCTCGATGTCGTTCCTGGTTGCTGGCGTCGCGCTCGCCGGCGAGCCCGCCAAGCCCGCCACGCCGCCGCCGGCCCCGGCCGCAGCGCCCGCCGCAGCGCCCGCCGCCAAGCCCGCCGACGCCAAGGCGGCGCCGCCGGCCGCGCCCGCCGCCAAGCCCGCCGACGCCGCGCCCGCGGGCCCGCCGCCCCCCGCCGCGCAGCTTGGCGAGCTCGCGCCCATCGAGGGCAAGTGGAAGTGCGACGGCAAGATGAACGACTCGAGCTTCGGCAAGGGCCACGCGGTCAGCGCCAGCGTCGAGGTCAAGGCCGACCTCAACGGCTACTTCCGCACCATGCGCTACGAGGAGAAGAAGACCAAGGAGAACGCGACCCCCTACCTCATGTCGTCGTTCATCGCCTTCGATCCGAGCAAGACCCAGTTCGTGCGCACCGACCTCGACGGCATGGGCATGATCACGCACCTCTCGTCGAAGGGCTGGGACGCGGACAAGCTCACCTTCGCCGGCGAGTTCCAGATGGGACCGCAGAAGATGCAGATCAAGGACACCATGACCAAGAAGGGCGCCAAGGAGCTGGTCTCGATGATCGAGATGGCCGGCCCCGACGGCAAGTGGTTCACGCTCTCCGAGTCCACCTGCAAGAAGAAGTAGGCAGATGAGCAGCATCGCGCGCGACGGCGACGTGGCCATCGTGCGGCTCGAGGAGCCGCGGGCCAACGCGCTGTCGCGCGCGACCATCGGCGCCGTGTCGAAGCTCCTCTATCAGGTGGAGCAGTCCGACGCGCGCGCGTTGGTGCTCACGGGGCGTGGCCGCGTGTTCGGCGCCGGCCTCGACCTGGTGGAGGCGAGCGCCTTCGATCGCCCCGCGCTCGGCACCTTCGTCGACGCCTTCGAGGCGCTCTTTCTGCAGCTCTTCGCCTTCCGCCTGCCCGTCGTCGCCGCCGTCAACGGCCACGCCATCGCCGGCGGCGCCGTGCTGGCGCTCGCCTGCGACGCGCGCGTGCTCCCCGCTCACGACGACGCCGAGCTGGCGCTCACCGAGGTGGAGCTGGGCATCCCCCTGCCCTCGGCCGCGCTCGAGGTGGCGCGCTATTCCATTCCGCCCGAGCGCTGGACCGAGGCCATCGCATGCGCGCGCCGCTATCGCCCCGCGGAGGCGCTGGCGGCCCGCATCGCGCAAGAGCGCGCCGACGACGTGGTGGCCGCCGCGCTCGCGCGCGCACACGCGTTCACGAAGCACGGCGCCGCGGCCGTGCAGCAGGTGAAGCGCGAGCTGCGCCACGACGCGCTCACGCGCGCGCGCGCCCGCGCCATCGAGAGCCGTCGCTTGTTCATCGACGCGTGGATGAGCGAGGACGCGCAGGCGCGCATCGGCGCCGCCGTGCGCCGGCTGACGGCGCGCTGAGCGCGTCCACACCGCTCACGGCGTTGCGCCCTTCGGCCCCGACGCGCTCGGCGCCTGCTTGCACGTCGACAAGCGCGCCGAGAACGGTGCGCCGGGCTGCGCACCGTTCCACGCCTGCAGCTCGACGGGGCAGCGCCAGCTCGTGCCGTCGTCGGGCTTCGTGGCGAACACCACGTGGGCCGCGCGCTTCTCCATGGCGACGACACAGCCGGCGCCGCAGGCGGGTGAGCCGCAGGGCGGCGTGTCGGGCGCGGGCGCGGAGTCGGCCGCGGGCAACGATCGTCCCCGGACCTCGCGCTCGACCACCTCCAAGGGCACGAAGTCGAGCCGCTCGCTGCGGCAGCGGTCGGCAAGCAGGTCGCGGTAGGTGGCGGTGCAGGCAACGTCGAGCAGCCAATCCTCACGGTCCTTCTTCTTGCGGCGCCGCTTGTCCTTCGCGCAGTCGTCGGTACGGACGCGTTCCTTCACGGCGCGCGTGCGCGTCATGTTGGGCAGGCGAGGGTCGATGTCGTCGCACCACTCCTCGACCACGATCGGCTGACAGCGCTGGGTACCGGTGGTGACGACGTAGCCCGCGTCCTGCACCACCAGGCTCGCCGGCGGGGGCGGCGGCGGTGCGCGCTTCCACGGCTCGGTGACGAGGACAACCACGGCGATGGCGCCGAGGATGACGATGACGCCCATGCGCGTGGACACCTGTGGCTGGCTCACACGCCGAGAGCGTAGCGCGTGCACCACGCCAGGCGCCACGCAAGGCGCGCGCCGCTCACGCCCCCGGCAAGCCCAGCGCCTCCCACGCGTGCCAGCCCACCAAGAGCGCCACGCCCACCCAGGTGATGCTCACGCAGTCTCTCGAGGTGATGCCGCGCTGGCGCACGCGCACGCTCCACGCCAGCTGGATGAGCGGTGCCGCGCCCATGATGGCGATGCGCCAGGGCACGAGGCCGAGCGCGAAGGCGCCGAACACCAGCGTGCTCGCGCTGAGCATCAGGCCGCGCGCGATGCGCCAGCCCACGTCGACACCGTGGACCACCGGGTAGCTGCGCACGCGGGCCACGCGGTCGCCCTCGACGTCGCGGAGGTCGTAGAGCACCTCGTAGGAGAGCTCGAAGAGCACGAAGAAGAGCGCGGTGACCGCGATGGTGGCGCTCGAGACCTGCACGCTGGCCGCCCCCACCAGGGGCAGCGCAACGCAGGTGAGCACGAAGCCCGCGGCGCTGGCCAGGTTCTTCCAGAAGTAGAGCTCTTTGATGCGCCTGCCACCGGGCAGCGGCCAGTTGTAGGCGAAGCCGAGCGCGTGGAAGAGGACACGCGGCACGAGCATGAGCGGCGCCACCAGCGACGTGGCGACCAGCGAAGCGACCAGCGTCACCATGCCCACCGCGAGCACCAGCCCACGGTGGCGCGCCACCGCGTCGGCGCCGTGGATGGCGTTCTCCTGGTCTTCCACCAGGTCGACCACGCGGTTCAACAGGTTGACCACGAACCAGTCGAGGGCGGCGAAGACCGCGGCGAGCCAGGGGCGCTCGCCGGTGAAGGCGAAGCCGAAGGTGAGCGTGCCCATGGCCCCGATGGCGACGATGTGCAGTCGTGCGATCGAGGCCACGAGCGCGAGCGCGCCCATCAGTAGCGGTACCACTCGGGCTTGAAGGGCCCGTCCACCGAGGCGCCGAGGTACTTCGCCTGCTCGGCCGTCAGCTTGGTCAGCTTGGCGCCCACCTTGTCGAGGTGGAGCATGGCCACCTTCTCGTCGAGCTTCTTCGGCAACACCGACACCGTGTTGGTAGCGAAGCTCATGCCCGTGAGCGTGTCCTTGCCCTTGGTGGCGCTGTTCCACAGCGCGATCTGCGCCATCACCTGGTTCGTGAACGAGTTCGACATGACGAAGCTCGGGTGACCCGTGCCACAGCCCAGGTTCACCAGGCGACCGCGCGCCAAGAGCGTGATGCGCTTGCCATCGGGGAAGATGAACTCGTCCACCTGCGGCTTGACGTTCTCTTCCTTGATCTCGGGGTTCTTCTCGAGCCACGAGACCTCGATCTCGCTGTCGAAGTGGCCGATGTTGCACACGATGGCCCCGTCCTTCATGGCCTGCATGTGCTTGCCGGTGACGACGTCGACGCAGCCGGTGGCGGTGACGAAGATGTCGCCGAAGCGGGCGGCGTCGTCCATGGTGACGACGGCGTAGCCCTCCATGGCGGCCTGCAGCGCGCAGATCGGATCGATCTCGGTGACCGCCACGCGCGCGCCCAGACCACGCGCCGCCTGCGCGCAGCCCTTGCCCACGTCGCCGAAGCCCGCCACCACCACCACCTTGCCCGCCACCATCACGTCGGTGGCGCGCTTGATGCCGTCGAAGAGCGACTCGCGGCAGCCGTACTTGTTGTCGAACTTCGACTTGGTGACCGAGTCGTTCACGTTGATGGCCGGCCACAACAGTTGCTTGTGCTGTGCCATCTCGTAGAGGCGGTGCACGCCGGTGGTGGTCTCCTCGGAGACGCCCTTCACCTCGGTTGCCAGGCGCGTGAAGCGCTGGTTGTCACGAGCCATGCTCTCCTTGATGGTGGTCAAGACCACGCGCAGCTCGTCGTTGCTGGCGCTGGCCGGGTCCGGTGCCTTGCCGCTCTTCTCAAACTCAGCGCCCTTGTGGAGCAGCAGGGTGAGGTCGCCGCCGTCGTCG
The DNA here is from genome assembly GCA_020850995.1 of Deltaproteobacteria bacterium. GTDB lineage: Bacteria > Myxococcota > UBA727 > UBA727 > VGSZ01 > JACOUT01. The sequence continues at coordinate 52,356 of JADZDP010000136.1, read as the reverse complement.
AGGATCATGTTGGGGCCACGGCCGCCCTCGAAGGCCTGCAGCTGCGCGTCGATGTTGGCCCAGTACTCGGGCAGGCTCTCGCCCTTCCACGCGAACACGGGCGTGCCGCCCTTGGCGATGGCCGCCGCCGCCTCGTCCTGCGTGGAGAAGATGTTGCACGAGGTCCAGCTGACCTCGGCGCCGAGATCCTTGAGCGTCTCGATGAGCACCGCGGTCTCGATGGTCATGTGCAGGCAGCCGGCCACGCGCGCGCCCTTGAGCGGATGCTTGCCCTTGTACTCCCCGCGCAGCGCCATCAGGCCCGGCATCTCCTTTTCGGCCATGCGGATCTTCTTTCGGCCGAGCTCCGCGAGGCTGATGTCGTTCACGAGATAGGAGGGGAATTCGGTGCGCTTGTCCATGGCTGCTCCTTGTGGGTCGTTCGTGTCGTCGTTCGTGTCGTCGTTCGTGTCGTCGTTCGGTCGGTGCGGCGCTCGCTCAGGCGCTCGTCGCTGCTCGCTCATTCCTCATGGACGATCACGGCGCGGCCTTCTGGCCCACCGCGAGCTGCAGCTCCCTGGGGCCGCCCGCTACGCTCGGCAGGCGCGCGATCGTTATCGGCGTGAGCCGCGCATCGCGCACGAAGCCGTCGAGCGCGCGCTCCTCGAAGCCGAGCCATACCTGGCCCGGCGCGCGGCGGCTCTCGTCGTCGGTGGGGGCGGCGTCGATGATGGCCAGGTGGCCACCGGCGCGCACCAAGCGCGCCGCCGCAAGCACGGTCTCCTGCGGGCGCGAGGCGTAGCGCAAGACGCGCGAGAGCACGACCAGGTCGGCGCCGCCCTTCTGGTCGAGCTCCTCCACCACGTGACGATCGCCGGCGTCACCCTCGAGCAGGCGCACGTTCGACAGGCCGAGCGCAGCCAAGCGCTCGGCGGCGCGCGCCAGGCGCGCAGCGCTGCGATCGAGGCCCAGCACGCGTTGATAGAGCGGCGCCAACAGCGGCAAGAGCGCGCCCTCGCCGGTGCCGACGTCGACGGCCAGGGCGCGGCCGGGCAAGAGCGGCGCCAACAGCGGCAAGAACGGCAGCAGCTGCATGCCGTCGACGATCACGGGGCCCTCGTCCTTGGCCTCGGCGAACAAGCGACGGGCGCCCTCTTCGCGCTGCGCGATGACGGTGGGCACGCGCGCCAGGCTGCCGTCGCGGCCGCACAGCGCGCGGCCCGCCTCGAGCGCGGCCTTGACCAGCACCTCGTCGGTGGGCTCGGTGCGCAAGAGCGTGCGCGTGCCGTCGCGCCGCGCGACCAAGAGGCCCGCCTCGCGCAGCGGCTGCGTCTTCTTGGTGATCTGCGGCTGGCTCTCACCCAAGAGCGCGGCCAGCTCCGAGACCGCCAGCTCCTCGGCCGCGCACAGCGCCAGCACCTGCACGCGCGCCTCGTCGCCCAACAGGCGGAAGAGCTCGAGGCGGGCCACGGCGGCGTCCATGGTGCAACGGTATTCAATAATGCGCAAATGGGCAACTGTGGGATGTGGTTGTAAACTTGGGAGTTTTTCGTTTTATCGCCGGGGGCTCGCGCGGGAGCGCGGGCCGGGGCCCGGCACGCCCGTGCGCGCCGCCGCTAGCGCCTGCGCGCGCTGCCTCGCAACCACGGGGCCAGCGGCGCATCGAAGTGCAGAAGCGGGCTCACTGGCCCGTTGGAGGATTCCATGCCCTTCGAGCTTCCCGCGCTGCCCTACTCCGACGACGCGCTCGAGCCTGTGTACTCGCGCAAGACCATCAGCTTCCACTACGGCAAGCACCACAAGGCCTACGTCGACGCGCTCAACAAGCTCGTCGAGGGAACCGACTACGCCACCAAGGGCCTCGAGGACGTGGTCAAGAGCGCGCCTGCAGGCCCCATCTTCAACAACGCCGCGCAGGTGTGGAACCACACCTTCTTCTGGCGCGGCATGAAGCCCGGCGGCGGCGGTGCACCCACGGGCGAGCTGGCCAAGCGCATCGACGTGGCGTTCGGCAGCTACGCCAAGTTCGTGGAGGAGATGAAGGCCGCCTGCACCGGCCGCTTCGGCAGCGGCTGGGCCTGGCTGGTGGCCGACGGCGGCACGCTCAAGATCGTGAGCACGCCGAACGCGGAGACGCCGCTCACCACCGCGGCGCAGCCGCTCCTCACCGTCGATGTGTGGGAGCACGCGTACTACCTCGACTACCAGAACCAGCGCGCCGCCTACGTGCAGGCCTTCTTCGACAAGCTGGTGAACTGGGAGTTCGTGGCGGCGAACCTGGCCAAGGCGCGCTGACGGCGCGCGCCGCATCCTCGCTTCGCACCGCTGACGGCTCGTGGCAGGGTCGGCGACGATGATCGCCACCTTCGTGTTCGTCGGCGTGTTGGTGCTCTTGCACGGCGTGCTCGCGGGCTCCGAGATCGCCGTCGTCGCCCTGCGCAAGACGCGCTTGCGGCAGATGGTCGACGACGGCAGCGGCCTGGCGCGCGACGTAGAGAAGCTGCGCGAGCGCCCCGAGCGCTTTCTCGCCACGGTGCAGATCGGTATCACCATCATCGGCGCGCTGCTCGCGGCGGTAGGTGTGCCGGCGTTCGCCACCTTGGCGAGCCCGGCATTGGCGAGCATCGGCGCGCTCGCCAATTACTGGGAGGCCATCGCCTTCGGCTTCGGTGTGGCCATGGTGAGCTACATCGAGCTGGTGGCCGCCGAGCTGGTGCCCAAGTCGCTGGCGCTGCGCTTCTCCGAGATTTACTCGCTCTTGGTGGCGCGCCCGCTCTTGTGGCTCTCGTCGGTGGCGCGACCGGCGGTGTGGTTCCTCGAGGCCTCGAGCAACCTGGTGCTGCGCTTCTTCGGCGATCGCACCACGTTCTCCGAGGCGCGCCTGTCGCCCGAGGAGATCACGCAGGCGCTCGAAGAGGCCGGGCGCAGCGGCTCGCTCGACGCGCGCTCCTCCGAGATCGCGGCCCGCGCCATCGAGATGACGGGCCTGACCTTGGCCGACATCATGGTGCCGCGACCGCGCGTCATCGCGCTCGAGCGCAGCGCCACCGCCGACGAGGTGCGCCGCCTGTTCTTGGAGACGCCGCACCAACGTGTGCCGGTGTTCGATGACAGCCTCGACAACGTCATCGGCTACCTGGCGGCACGCGACCTGCTCGGCGCCGCCTTCGAGCGCACGCCCATGTCCATCGATGAGCTCTTGCGCCCCGCCACCTTTTACCCCGAGTCCATGAAGGGCGTGGCCGTGCTCGGCGACATGCAGAAGAGCCACGTCAACCTCGCCATCGTGGTGGACGAGCGCGGCGGCATGGCCGGCATCGTCACCATGGAGGACCTGCTCGAAGAGCTGGTAGGCGAGCTCTTCTCCGAGGACGACCGCGGCGGCCCCGCACCCGTGCGCCTGCGCCCCGACGGCAGCGCCTGGGTGCTCGGCACCACGCCCATCCGCGAGGTCAACCGACAGCTCGATGTGGCGCTCCCCGAGGGTGAGCTGTGGGCCACCATCGCCGGCTATTGCATCGCGCTGGCCGGCCACATCCCCGCGCCCGGCGAGCGCGTGGTGGCCGAAGACGGCACCATCCTCGAGATCTTGGAGAGCACGCCGCGGCGCATCCGCACCATCCGCGTGATCAAGCCGCGCGCCTCCGACGAGACGACCTCGCCGTGATCAGATGCCGCCCTTTTTCTGCGCCTCGTCGAGGCTCTCGGGCGTGCCGCCTGCGCCGGCGGACTCGGGCTCTTTGCCGCACAGGAAGGGCGCGATGAAGGAGCCCGGCAGGTCGCTGTAGATGCGCTTGCCGGTGCGCCCGTCGACGCGCGCGTTGCAGATGCCCGCCGGTGCGTTCCACTCGGGCTCGGTCTTGCCGCGCAGCGAGGGCTCCATGTAGCCAAGCCATATGGGCAGCGAGGTCTTGCCGCCCTGCTCGCCCACGGAGAGCGGGTACTCGTAGGTGTCGTAGCCCACCCACACCGTGGTCACGAGCGTGGACGTGTAGCCGGCGAACCAGGTGTCGAAGCTGTCGTTGGTGGTGCCCGTCTTGCCCGCCACCGGCCGGTGCAGGCGCGACGCGTTGGCCGCGGTGCCGCGCGTGGCAACTTGCGTGAGCAGCCAGTGCACGATGTACGTCTCCTCGGTGCTCATGGCGCGCAAGGGGCGCTCCTCGAGGAGGCGATAGGCCGAGTCGATGCGCTGCGCGTGCGTCTGCCACGGGTCGTTGGGGCTCGCATGTTGCTCGAGCACCTTGCCGTCGCGGTCGATGATGCGCTTGATGTACACGGGCTCGGGGCGCAGCCCCATGCGCGCGAAGGTGGTGTACACGCTGGTCAGCTCCCACGGGGTCACGCACGAGGAGCCGAGCGCGGTGCCGAGCTCCTCTTTCAGCTGCGTCTTGATGCCCATGTGCTTGCCCCAGGCCACCACGTCCTTCACGCCCACGGCCAGCATGGTGTGCAGCGCGGGCATGTTCATGGAGAACGAGATGGCCTCGCGCACGGTCACCTCGCCCTTGAAGGCGCCCTCGAAGTTCTGCGGCTTCCAGCTCTTGCCGATGTCTTCGTCGCGCAGGGTGATGGGCGTGTCGAGCACCATGGTGGCGGGGGTGAAGCCCTCGCGCACCACCGCCGCCGAGTAGACGATGGGCTTGAAGGCCGACCCCGGTTGGCGGCAGCTCTGCTCGGCGCGGTTGAACTCGCTGTCCTCGTACGAGTAGCCGCCGATCATCGCCTCGACGTAGCCCGTGTGCGGGTTCATGGAGATGAGCGAGCCCTGCACGCGCGGCACCTGATCGAGCGTGCACAGCGGGCGCTCGGCGTTGACCTCGGCTTCGTCGGGCAGCTTCTGCACGCTCTCGGCGGCGCCCATGGCGTTCTCGAGGAACTTGGCCTTGGAGAACCAGGGCTGCACCAGCACCACGTCGTGCTTCTTGACCACCTCGCGCACGCTCTCGACCTTGTGGAACTCCCAGTTCTGCGAGGGGTTGAGCTTGCGCGCCCAGCGCATGCCGGCGAGCGGCAGGCGGCCCTTGTGCGCCTTGCCGAGCTGCACCTCGGCCCACTGGTGCTCGAGGTCGACGGCGGTGACCACCGCCAGCACCGGCGTGCCCTCGGTGGGCGCCTTGCCCTTCAGCATCTTGCCGTCGACGACGTCGAGCACCTTCTGCACCTGCGCGTCGTCCTTGAGCTGCGCCACGGGGCCCAGGTACCCCTGGCGCTTGTCGGTGACGCGCACGCCGTTGATGAGCGCCGTCTCGGCGTAGTTCTCGCGCTCGAGGTCGAGGGTGGTCCACACCGTCAGGCCGCCCTCGAGCAGCTCCTTGTTGCCGTAGGTCTCCACGATGTGGCGACGCACGTGCTCGGTGAAGTAGGGCGCCGTGTCGAGGAAGCTGTCGTCGCGCGCGTGCACGGTCTTCTCGACGGAGAGCGCCTGCGCCTCGGTGCGCTCGGCCGCGCTGATGTAGCCGTCCTTCTCCATGCGCTCGAGCACGTATTCTTGGCGCGCGCGCGCGGCCGAGGGGTTGATGAAGGGCGAGAAGCGGCTGGGCGCCTGGGGCAGGCCTGCCAGCACGCTCATCTCGGCCAAGGTCAGCTCTTGCACGTCTTTGCGGAAGTAGTTCTCCGCCGCCGCCTGCACGCCGTGGGCGCCGTGCCCCAGGTACACCTGGTTCAGGTAGAGCCAGAGGATCTCTTCTTTGTTGAGGTTGCTCTCGAGGCGCGACGCCAAGATGGCCTCGCGCACCTTGCGCTTGATGCTGCGCTCGGTGCCCGCGCCAAAGCCCTCGGACGAGATGAGCAGGCTCTTGGCCAGCTGCTGCGTGATGGTGGAGGCGCCGCGCAGCTTCTTGGTCTGGCCCGTCACCTTCTGCAGCACGGCGTTGGCCATGCCGAGGTAGTCGATGCCGTGGTGGTCGAAGAACTTCTTGTCCTCGGCGGCGATGAAGGCCTGGATCAGGCGCTTGGGGACGCGCTCGTAGGGGACGACCACGCGGCGCTCGACGTAGAACTCGCCGATGAGGCGACCATCCACCGAGAGCACCTTGGTGGCGAGCTTGGGGCGGTACTGCGAGACGTCGGTGAATTCCGGCAGGTCGCGTGAGTAGGCCACGAAGGCCACGGCTCCCACGGCGGCGCCGGCCAGCGCCCCTACCCCCCCGAGGAAGGCCGCGAAGCGCACCAGGCGCCAGAAGAGCCCGGCCCTGGCGCGCTCGTTTTCCAGCCGTGGCGCGGGGGTGGTCATCGGCGGCAAAGCTACCACTCGTCGTGATCGGGGCAAGCGCACAGTCCCTGCCCGGTCGAACACGCCGGGCGCCGGCGGCATTCGCGTTGGGACAGTCGTTGCCAAGGACCTGAACGGATGCCCGCGTTTTCGCTATGGTCGGCGCGGAGGCCGCGAGCGACCCTGGCCATGCCCTTCGATCCGACCCGCGTTCCAGACGACACCTGCGTCGAGGGTCACCTCGACGCCGACCCCGTCTACGACGTGCTCTTGGCGGTGCACGCCGGCCGCACCACCGGGCGCCTGACGGTGGAGGACGCCGTTGGCAAGAACCACCTCTACTTCATGCAGGGCCGTCCCGTGGGCGTCACGCTCGCCGAGTACGCGCACCCCCTCGGTCAGCTGCTGCTCGAGCTCGGGCGGGTCGACGGCAAGACCTTCGTGCGCGCCCAGCGACGCATCGCGGAGTCGAACCGGCTCGCGGGCCAGGTGTTCAAAGAGCTCGGCGTGCTCGACGAGGACGGCCTGCGCGAGGTGCTGACCACGCAGGCGCGGCGCAAGGCCGAGCACTTCTGCCGTCTCGGGAGCCGCGCCTTCACCTTCTGTCGGGGCCTGTCGTTCCTGAGCGGCTTCACGTCCACGCCCATGGACCTGTTCAGCGTGGTCTACCTGGCCGTGCGTGCCCAGCTCGGCAGCGACGCACGCGCGGCGTGGATCGAGCATGCGAGCACGCAACAGGTGCGCATCACCAACGCGCCCGGCGACGAGCTCGGCTTGCCCGCGCCGCTCGCGGCGTTCGGCTTCGGCGCCGCCGAGGAGCGCTTCCTGCGGCGCATCGTGGGCGGCTGGGAGAAGGTCGCGGACCTCGTGGAGACCGGTACGCTGCCGCCCGACGAGGCCGCGCTCTTGTTGCGCTACCTCGAGGTGCTCGGGCGCCTCGAGCGTCGCAGCGCAGCGCCGCCCGCCGCGGTGCCGGCGCACGTCTCGGCGCTCTTGCGCGCGCCCGACCCCGCCAGCCTGGGGCTGCCCGACGCCAGCGACGACGTGTTCTCGTCGCATGACGCGCCCACACCGCCGCTGGCGGCGCCGCTGGCCACGGGGGCGCCCCTGGCGAGCGCCGACAGCGTGTTCGCCGGGCCCGGCGATCGGACCGATCCGCGTATGCGGAGCATCCACGACCAGCGCACCGAGCCCGCCGGCGACGCCGAGCCCACGCCGGTCAACGCACCGCACCCGCACTTTCGCAGCGTGCTGTTCCCCGAGCAGAACGCGCCGCCACCACCAACGCCGGCGCACGACGACCCCGCGCCCGTGGTCAAGAAGAAGAAGGTCAAGCGCACCGAGCCGCTCCCCTCGGACACCTCTGGCCTGCTCGTGAGCGAGACGCGCAAGGAGAAGACCAACGTCGGCCCGATACCGTCCATCGTCATCGAGGACGAGTGATCGGTGCGGGGTGGTGACCGATCGGCAGGGATCTGACAGAGTCGGCGCGTGGCAGAACGACGTGACGCCCAACGCCACCTGCGCGAGCTCGACGTGGAGCTGCACCTGCGCAAGGAGCGCCGTCGGGTGCGCACCGGTGACGTCAGCCGCCACGGGCTCTCCGTGATCTGCGACGATCCGCCGCCGCTATCGCACGCGCTCTTGCTCACCGTGAAGCTCGAGGGCGGCTCCTTCGACGCCATGGCCACGGTGGCGCGCCACGTCGATCGGCGCCACGACCGCGAGGGGGGCGCCGGGCTGCGCTACTTCTGCTTGGGTGCCGCCGCGCGCGCCCGCTGGGAAGATTTCATCAGCGCCATCGAGCGCCCCACGCTGCGCGCGCGCCCGCGGCCGGGCGTGACGGGAGCCTGTTTCCTCATCCAGCCGCGCGACGCCGGCGCGCTCCTCGAGTTCTTCGAGAAGATCGTGCTGGCGCGCTCGACCGTCTACGTCACGCCCGCGCTCCGGCAGATCGGCGCGCCGGTGCGCATCGTCCTGGTCCACCCCGTCAGCGTCGAGGAGTTTGGCTTCGAGGGCGAGGTCGCGAGCTGGTCGCCCGACGACCCGCTGCGCATGGGCGTACGCATGCGGCCCGTCGACCGCGCCACGCGCGCCGCCTTCCGCTCCTTCCTCGGACCCACGCCGGGCGACGGCTCTCGGTCCATGCCCGACGGCGCACCGCTCATCGCCGCCGCGCGCGACCGCGTCACCGAGTACGCCTTCGTCTCGCCCAAGCTGCGGCGCGCGCCAGCTCCCGCCGACGAGCTCGAGGTGGTGCAGGGCAAGCTCCTCGACCTGCCCGAGCTGCGCTTGATCGACAAGAGCGAGCTGTTCGACTTCGACTGGCAGAACGACGACACCACGCCCTGAGCGTTCACGGTCGGATGATCGACCGAGCCGGCGCCGGCCACCGAGCGGCGTGGCGCTGGTAGGCTCAAGCACCATGCGCGTCTCGCTCTTCGCCCTCTCGACGCTCGCCCTCCTCGTCAGCGCCTGCCCGCGCGTCACGGCTGTGGGCGAGGGCGAAGGTGAAGGTGAGGGCGAGGGTGAAGGCGAGGGCGGCGAGGGTGAAGGCGAGGGCGAGGGTGAAGGTGAAGGCGAGGGCGAAGGTGAGGGTGAAGGTGAGGGTGAAGGTGAAGGCGAGGGCGAGGGCGACGGTACTGGTGAGGTCGGTGCTGCGTGCGACGCCGACGACGATTGCCTGCCCACGCTCGACTGCGCGTTCGACACCACGGGCGGGGTGTTGACCACTATCTGTCAGGCGCCATCGGGCGCCGGGCTGCCCCCCGGATCCCCCTGTGACGACCCCGACGATTGCGACCACGGCCTGTGCATGTCGGCCGACGGGTTGGCCAACGGTGCGAGTCAGTGCAGCGCGCCCTGCGCCAACGACGGCGATTGCGAGGCCACGCAGAGCTGCGAGAGCAGCAGCATCAGCTTCGATGGCGGCGGCGGCGTGGCCGACGTGTGCGTGCCCCGAGGCGACCTCGACGACGTGCCCTGCAACGAGGACGGCGACTGCGCCAGCGCGGGGCAGGTGTGCAACGAGCTCATCGACCAGGGCGGCCAGCTCGAGCTGTTCTGCGGTGTCGCCGGCAGCGGCACGGGACAGCTCGGCGACACCTGCGCCGGTCCCTTCTTCGAGAACGGCGATGACTGCGCCACCGGCCTGTGCGACGGCGACGTGGCCGGCATCTGCACCATCGCCTGCGACGCCGACGACGACTGCGGCGGCAGCGCTCGCATCTGCACCGGCAGCGGCTACACCAACATCCCGGGCACCTTCTGCGCCCCATCGTGCGCGCGTGAAGCCGACTGCCCCGAGGCCACGCGCTCCTGCCAGCTGCGGCGCGACTACGTCGCCAACGCCATCGAGCCCGCCTGCAACGAGCACCGCGGTACCGAGCCGGCGAACACCGTGGTCAGCACCGCCGGCGAGTGCCAGACCAACTTCGCCATCAACGATGACGGCGTGCGCTACTGCACCGAGCTGTGTGTGGACGCGAGCGACTGCCCGGCCGGCCTGACGCGCTGCACGACGGTGAGCATGAACCGGCCGAGCGGCGCTGGGACGCAGCCGATCTCGGCCTGCGCGCGTCCGTGATCTCGGCACGGACGCGTCCCGGTCAGCGTCCGGTACGGCGCGGTGCGCGCCGCCGCGGCCACCGGACGCGACGATGGTGCGGGATCGCGGCTTGCAGCCCTGCCACCGCCTGCTCTGTGCCGGAGGGTCCATGTTGCGAACGGAAGCTGCCATGGCGTTAAGCGGAGCACCTGCACCAGGAATCAGCGGGGCCCCTGCCGAGGCCAGCGGCGGCGCCTTCGACTTCGAAGACCTGCAAGCGCTGCGCGAGGAGTACGAGGAGCGGCTGCGCCGACTCGCGCGCGAGAAGGAGGCCGCGCTCGATGTCGTGAGGAAGGACGCCGGACAACGCATGGTCGCGCTGCGCGCCGAGCAGGACGCGCGGCTCGCCGCCGAGAGCATGATGCGCCAGCAGCTCATCGAGGAGCTGACCATCGAGCTGGCCGCTGCCCGCGAGGAGGGGGAGCTCGTGGCGCGAGCGGCCGAGCGGCGCAGGATCGACGCCGAGCACCAGGTGCGCTGGGCCCTCGGCGAGCTCGATCGGCTCGGCGGCGAGCTCGCGCGGGTCCGCGACGCCTTGCGCGCGTTCTTGACGCCACCCGCGGCGGCGGCGCCCCTCATCCCCGCGGAGGCGCCGGCCATCCCCGCGGAGGCGCTGGTGACCTCGACGGCAACGGCGTCGCCGTTGGCCGCGCACGGCGCGCGGCGCAAGCGTATTCGGCTGCGGTGACCGTCAGCTGCCGCGCTTGAATGGCGTCGTCAGATCGGTGTCGCGCGTGTCTGCCTGGACCGCGCCGTAGAGCTGCACGCTGGTCTCGTCGAGGCGCAGCGACAGCACCTGCGCGAAGGTCCACAAGAGCTTGACCCCGAGCTGCGGCTCTTTCTGCAACAGCTCCACGAAGCGCTCGCGCTCCATCACCAGCACGCGCGACTTCTCGATGGCCTCGATGGTGGCCGAGCGTGGGCGGTTGTTGAACAGCGTCATCTCGCCGAAGTGGGCGCCCGTCGCCAGCCAGGTGATGGCCTGTCCTGCGCGTGACACCACGAACTTTCCCTCGAGGATGGCGAAGAGCGAGTCGCCGGGCTCGCCCTCGCGCAGCACCACCTCGCCCTTCGCGATCTCCTGTGCGCGCACGACGTTGAGCACCTTGCACAGCTCGCCCAGATCGAGGTTGCTGAACAGCTTGATGTCTTTCAGCGTGTCGAGCTTGAGGTTGACCTCGGTGGTGCGGCTGCGATCGGCATCGTCGCCTGCCTGATCGGTCTCGGCGCGCAACACCAGCGCCGTGATGTTGTCGGCCCCGCCGCGCTCGTTGGCGAGGTCGACCAGGCGCTGCGCGGCCTGCGCCGGCCCACCGGCGCTCAAGAGACGGCCGATCTCGTCCATGCTCTCGACGTGCTTCGACAGACCATCGGAGCACAACAGCAGCGTGTCGCCCGGCAGGATGTCGAACAAGAGCGTGTCCGCCCGCACCGTTGACTGGATGCCCACCGCGCGCGTGATGACGTTGGCGTAGGGGCCCTTCTTGGCCACCTCCGCCGAGGCCATGCCGCGCCGGACCATCTCGTTGACGTAGGTGTGGTCCTCGCTGAGCTGATGCATGCGGCCGGCGCGGTGCAGGTACAGGCGCGTGTCGCCCACGTGCCCCATGACACCGATGTTCTTCAACACCAACAGCATGGTCAGCGTGGTGCCCATGCCGGCCTTGCCGCGCTCCGAGGTGGCGATGCCGTACACCGTGGTGGAGGCGAGCTGTACGGCCTCGTCCACCAGGCGCAGCAGGTTGTCGCGCGCCGGGCCGCTCTCGTCGTAGCGGTCCAGCACCTCGCGGTGCTGCTCGAGGTGTTGGCGCACCGTGCGCGCCGCCGTCTCGGAGGCGACCTCGCCGCCCGCGTGACCGCCCATGCCGTCGCACACCATGTACAGGCCGAGCTCGGGCACCTGGAGGAGGTAGTCCTCGTTGTGCTCGCGTTTCTTCCCGACGTCGGTACGCCCGGATCCCGTCACGTGCATGGTCGTCGATGGTGCACCGACATCGCCTGGAACTTCAACCTTTCGGCCCGCGGGCGCGGCGGGGGCGAGTGCAGGGGTGACGGCAGGTGCGCGCATGCGTCATCGGGTGATAGCGTCGGCCGCCGCCAGGGCAACTCGCCCACCGTGGTCCGGAGGATCGATGTCGCTCGCCGCCCTCGTCGTGGTCGCGCTGCTGCAGCCGGGTGCTCCCGGCGACAAGGCCGCCAAGCCCGCCGCCAATCCCACCGCCAGCCCCACCGCCAAGAAGTCCGAGCCGCGGGAAATCCGGACCGAGCCGCCGCCCGCCGGCAAGATCGACGGGCCGGGCCCGCTCGACGAGCCGCGCAAGATGGCCGAGGCCTACCTGAACGCGCTCGCCGGCAAGGGCACCGACGAGTCGCGCGACCTCTTGCTCGGCGGCGCCACGCTGACGGCGCGCGACTTCAACATCCCCAACTGGCGCATCGTCAGCCGCGACGAGGCGCGCGTCGAGGAGCGCTCGATCTTCGGCGCCATGAAGGCCATGTGGATGCTCGACAAGGTGGGCGCCGAAGCGCTCAACATGATCGTGGTGAAGGAAGACGACAGCCTCGCGCTCACGCAGGAGCAGGCCGCCAAGATGCTCGGGCCCACCCAAGAGGCGTCCTTCAAGTTCCAGCAAGACTTCCCGCTCTTCTCCTACGTGGCGCGCGTCGGCAAAGACGTATTCTGGCACCCCGACAATCCCTGGCGCAGAGAGGCGAAGAAGCTCGGCAAGGAAGGGAACTACAAGCTCGAGTTCCACCGCTTCATGGTGGAGGAGCGCGAGCAGGGCAAGCAGTCGCGCCTGTGGCCGCTGCGCGTCTTGCGCGTGACCAGCGCCAAGTACGACTCGGGCTGGAAGATCCTGCCTGCGTCGGATTGGGATCCCAACTACTGATCGACGAGGCCGCGGCCGCGGCTCGACGGTGACTCGCGCCATGCGTTCGATCTCATTCTCGCTGAACGGCGCCCCCGTCACCGTCGAGCAGGTCGATCCGCTGCAGTCGGTGTCGCAGTGGTTGCGCAGCACGGGGCGCACCGGCACCAAGGAGGGCTGCGCCGAGGGCGACTGCGGCGCCTGCGCCGTGCTCTTGTCCGACCTCGACGCTGCCGGGGGGCCCTGCTGGCGCATGGTCAACTCCTGCCTCACGCTCTTGCCCATGATCGACGGGCGTGCGCTGCGCACCGTCGAGGGGCTCGAGGACGAGGGCGGCCTGCACCCCGCGCAGGCCGCGCTGGCCCAGCGCCATGGCTCGCAGTGCGGCTACTGCACGCCCGGCGTCGCCGTCGCCATCGCCGAGGCCTACGAGTCCGGCGTGCCGGCCACGCCCGCCGCCATCTGCGGCGCCCTCGACGGCAACCTGTGTCGCTGCACGGGCTATCGCTCGATCCGCGAGGCGGCGCGCGAGGCGCTGTGCTGCCGCGACGGCGCTGAGCACGGGCTGATGGTCGCGCCCCGTGCGCCCCGCGCGCCCAGCGCGCCCGCATGCGGGCTGCCACCCTCCCTCGATCTCGAGGGGCGCTGTCGCTTCCTGCGCCCCACCTCCCTCGCTGAGCTGTTGGAATTGCGCGCACGCAACCCCGAGGCGCAGCTGGTCGCCGGCGGCACCGAGCTCGGCGTGTTGGTGCGCAAGAAGCTCGCGGCTCCCGCCGCGCTCATCGCCACCGACGGCATCGCCGAGCTGCGCGCCATCGTGGAGCGCGACGATGCCTGGGTGGTGGGCGGCGGGGCCACGCTGTCGCTGCTCGAGGAGGTGCTGCGCGCCTCCGCGAGCGCCACCGCCGCGCCCATCCTGAAGATGCTGCGCGTGTTCGCGTCGCGGCCCATTCGCAACCGCGCCACGCTGGCGGGCAACATCGTCACCGCGTCACCCGTCGGCGACCTGGCGCCGGTGCTGTTGGCCCTCGACGCCACCGTGGTGTGCCGCTCGCAGGAGGGCGAGCGGCGCGTGCCCATGGATCGCTTCTTCGTGGGCTACCGCACCACGGCGCTGCGGGCAGACGAGCTGGTCGTCGCCGTCGAGGTGCCGAAGCTCCCCGCCGGGGCTCGCTTCGACACCTACAAAGTGTCGAAGCGACGCGACCTCGACATCGCCATCGTGTCGGCGGCGCTGCGCATGGAGCTCGACCAGGCCGGCGTGGTGCGCCTGGCGCGCCTGGCCTACGGCGGCGTGGCCGCGCAGCCGGTGCGCGCCACGCGCGCCGAGGCCTTCCTGGTGGGCAAGACCCTCGAGGCCGCGCTGCCCGACGTGCTCGACGTGCTGAAGAGCGAGTTCACCCCCATCGACGACGTGCGCGCCGGCCAGGAGTACCGCCGCGGCCTGGTGGCCTCGCTCTTTCACAAGCATGCGCTCGGCGTCCAGAGCGGCGCGCAAGACGAGGCGCCCGACTTCATCGTCGCCGCACCATGGCAGGCCGACGCGCGCTCGCGCGCGCTGCCCCACGACGCCGCCGCGGGGCATGCCACCGGGCGCGCCCTCTACGTCGACGACCTGGCCCAGCGACGCCCGGCGCTCGACGCCTGGCCCGTGCTGGCGCCGGTGGCGCGCGGCACCATCACGCGCCTCGACACCAGCGCTGCGCGCGCCCTGCCCGGCGTGGTGGCGGTGCTCACCGCCCAGGACGTGCCGGGGGTGAACGACGTCGGTGCCGTGCGTCACGACGAGCCGCTCTTGGCCGAGGGCACCGTGCTGTTCCACGGGCAGCCGGTGGCGCTGGTGGTGGGCGAGAGCGTGGAGGCGTGCCGCCGCGCCGCCGCCGCCGTGGTGGTCGAGGTGGCCGCCGAGCCCCCCGTCATCGGCGTGCGCGCCGCCATCGCCGCCGAGCGCTACCACAACGAGCCGCACCTCATCGCGCGTGGCGACGTGACGACGGCGCTGCGCGAGAGCCCGCACCGCATGACGGGCGAGCTGTTGACCGGCGCGCAAGAGCACCTCTACCTCGAGACCCAAGCCGCCTTCGCCGAGCCCGGCGACGAGGGCGATGTGCTGCTGCACGCCTCCACGCAGCACCCGAGCGAGGTGCAGGCCGTCGTGGGCCACGTGCTCGACCTGCCGCGCCACAAGGTGGTGGTGGTGTCGCCGCGCATGGGCGGCGCCTTCGGCGGCAAGGAGACGCAGGGCAACACCGTGGCCGCCCTGGTGGCGCTGGCGGCGCTCGCGACCAAGCGACCGGTGCGCATGCAGCTCGAGCGCGACGTCGACATGACCATCACCGGCAAGCGCCACCCCATGCTCGCCACCTGGGAAGCTGGCTTCGACGACGACGGGCGCGTGCGCGCCTTCGCGTGCCGCATGGTGGCCGACGGCGGCTACGCGCTCGACCTGAGCGAGGCCATCATCGATCGCGCGCTCTTCCACCTCGACAACGCCTACCTGTTCGAGCACGCGCGCTTCGAGGGGCGCGTGGCCAAGACCGACACCGCCTCGAACACCGCATTCCGCGGCTTCGGCGGGCCCCAGGGCATCCTGGTGGTCGAGGACATGCTCGCGCAGGTGGCGGGCGCGCTCGGCCTGCCGCCCGAGCTGGTGCGCGAGCGCAACTTCTATCCAGAGCGCGGCGCCGTCACGCACTACGGCCAGGCGCTCGACGACCACCGCGTGCCGCGGCTGTGGCACGCGCTCAAGGACAGCGCGGGCTTCGGCGCGCGGCGCCGTGCCGTCGACGAGGCGAACCGCGGCTCGCCCTGGGTGAAGCGCGGGCTCGCGCTCACGCCCGTGAAGTTCGGCATCTCGTTCACCGTGGGCGTGCTCAACCAGGCGGGCGCGCTGGTGCACCTCTACCGTGACGGCAGCGCGCAGGTGAACCACGGCGGCACCGAGATGGGGCAAGGGCTGCACGCCAAGATCGCGGGCGTGGTCATGCGCGAGCTCGGGCTCGCCGCCGAGCAGGTGCGCGTCATGAAGACGCGCACCGATAAGGTGCCGAACACCTCGGCCACCGCGGCATCCACGGGCGCCGACCTGAACGGCGCCGCCGTCATGGATGCCTGTGCGACCCTGCGCGCGCGCCTGGCCCCCGTTGCCGCCGAGCTCTTTCGGGAGCGCGGCGGCGACGCCGACGTCGACGACCTGGTGTTCTTGCACGGCTTCGTGCGCCCAAGCTCGCTGTCGGGCACGCTGCAGGTCTCGCTGGCCGACCTGTGCGAGGCGGCGTGGCGCCGGCGCGTGTCCTTGTCGGCCACGGGCTTCTATCGCACGCCCGACATCAGCTACGAGCGCGCGCGCGGACGCGGCAAGCCCTTCCATTACTTTGCGCACGGCGTGGCGCTGTCCGAGGTGGAGCTCGACGGCCTCACCGGCATGAAGCGTGTGTGCCGAGTCGACATCCTCCACGACGTCGGCGACTCGCTCAACCCGGCCATCGATCGTGGGCAGATCGAGGGCGCCTTCGTGCAGGGCATGGGGTGGCTGTGCGGCGAGGAGCTGCGCACCACGGCGCAGGGCGTGCTGCTCACGCACTCGGCCAGCACCTACCAGGTGCCCACCATCTTCGATGCGCCCGACGAGCTGCACGTGACGCTGTTGCATGACGCGCCCGAGCCCGGCGTGGTGCACGGCAGCAAGGCCGTGGGCGAGCCGCCGCTCATGCTCGCCATCGCGGTGCGCGAGGCCCTGCGCGACGCCGTGCGCGCCTTCGGCGGTGCCGGCCCCGTGCAGCTGCCCACGCCGCTCACCCACGAGGCGCTGTGGCACGCCGTGCAGCGCCGGCGCGGCTCTTGACGCTGCACGCGCGCCGCGTCAGCACCACGGTTCTCATGAGCGATCCCAAGGCCTCGCCCGCTTCCCCCGACGCCGACCAGAGCTTCGAAGGCGTGCTCGGGCGTCTCGACGCCGTAGTGCAACGCCTCGAGCGCGGCGACCTGTCGCTCGACGACAGCCTCAAGGCCTACGAAGAGGGCATCGGCCTGGTGCGCCGCGCGCAGGGGCGCCTCGACGGCATGGAGAAGCGCCTCGAGGAGCTGTTGGCCGACGGCAAAACCGCGCCGTTACCGGCCCCCGCCACCAGCGAGGGCGGCTGAGCGATGGACCGCGCCATCGACGCGCTGCTCGAGCGCTGGCGCAGCTTCGTCGACGACGCGCTGGCGCGCCACCTGCAAAGCACCGGTGATCGCGACGGCGTGCGCCCGCCCGCGCGCCTGCTCGACGCCATGGCGCACAGCCTGCTCGCGCCCGGCAAGCGCGTGCGACCACTGGTGGTGCTGGCCGCGGCGCACGCCGTGCTCAAGGACGAGGAGCTCGCGCTCGAGCGCGCGCAGCCCGCGGCCCTCGCCCTCGAGCTGGTGCACACCTACTCGCTGATCCACGACGACCTCCCCGCCCTCGACGACGACGAGCTGCGCCGCGGCCGACCCACGGTGCACGTGGCCTTCGACGAGGCCACCGCCATCCTCGCCGGCGACGCCCTGCTCACCGACGCCTTCGCCCTGCTGGCGGCGGCGGGCGCCTCGGCGGTGCGCGAGCTCGCGCTCGCCGCCGGCAGCGCCGGCATGGTGGGCGGACAGCTCGACGACCTGGCGGCCGAGGGCAGCTCCCCCGGCGTCGAACAGCTCGCGCGCATCCACGCCAAGAAGACCGGGCGCTTGTTCGAGGCCGCCACCGTGCTCGGCGGTCTGTGCGCCGGGGCCAACGGCGACACCTTGGCGCAGCTGCGCACGCTCGGGCGCCACCTGGGGCTGGCCTTCCAGATCGCCGATGACCTGCTCGACGTCACCGCCGGGGCCGCCGCCGACAAGGGCACGGGGCGCGACGCGCGCCACGACAAGGCCACCTGGGTGAAGGTGCTCGGCGCCGAGGGAGCGCGCGCGCGCGCACACCTCGAGGCCGACGCCGCGCTCGCCTTGGCGCGCGCCCAAGATGCCGGGGCGCTCGCCGCGCTGTGCCGCCGCGCCGTGGCGCGGACGCACTGATGCTGGCCCTCGCCGTCGCGCTCGCGCTGGCGGCGCCGGCCCACAGCCGCTCGGAAGGCAAGAGCAGCTTCGCCCTGAGGTCCGACGGCCGCGTCGCCATCACCATCACGCTCGGCACCGTCGATCTCCCCGAGCTGTGCAACGCCGACTTCAGCGTGGCCGAGCGCGCGCGCGAGGAGGAGAAGCTCACGCGCTGCCTCGAGCAGGGGCTCCCGCACTGGCTGCGCCTCAGCGCCGACGAGCGCGGCTGCCCGGTGGCGTTCTCGCGCTGGCGCGAGCGCGAGCGCACCGTGGTCATCGAGGCGCAGGCCCTGTGCGCCGAGCTGCCGCGGACGCTGGTCATCGACTGGGGCTTGTTCACCGGCAGCGCCCTCGATCACGTGTCGGTGGCGGTGATCGAGCAGCCGCACGCCGAGCCGCGCCTGGTGATGCTCTCGCGGCGCTCCTCGCGCTTCGTGCTCGAGGTGGCGCGCCCGTGGTGGCACTGGGGCGTGGTGGGCGGCGCGCTCCTGGCCGTGGCGGCAGGCGTGGCCGCTTGGGCGTGGCGACGACGCGCAGCCACGAGGGCCGCTACTGCAGATCGAGCGCCTGGTTGAGCACCTGGTTGGCGCCCCCGTAGTCGCCGCGCGCGCTGCGCCGGTCCACGTCGCTCGAGAGCGCGAACAAACGCGCCTTCTGCGCCGCCGGCGCGCGCTCGGCGCGCTCGAGCACGCGCTTCTGCTTGGCGGTGACGAAGGAGCGATCGATGCTCACGGCCGTGGCCACGGCCAGCGCGCGCTCGGTGGCCTGGCGCGCGTCGTCGGCGCGGCCGGCGCGCTCGGAGCGTTGGATCAGGTCGACCAGGCGATCGAGCTGCGGCACGTCGCCGGCGCGGAGGCCGCGCCGCTCCATCAGCTCGGCCACGCGGCTCTTGGTGCTCGGCGCCGGCGCCTTGGGGCGCGGCGCCATGGGCTCCAGGGCGAGCGTGGGCTCGGGCGCCGGCTCGGGCTCGGCGTCGACCGCCGGGGGCGGCGCCGGCGTCGCGCGCGGCTCGTCGTCGGTCGGGTCCTCAGCGCGCGGCACCAGGTGGCGCCGCTCGGCGTCGACCACGGAGCGAGGCTCGATGGCCAGCGCGGCGATGACGGCCCCCACCACCACCACGCCAAGCAGCGCTGCCACCGCGAGCCCTACAGTGCGGCCCTGGGTGCGTCCTCTGGCGCGCGCCGGCGCGCGCACGAAGGGCGAGGGCGACACCAGCGTCTCCGCGGGCTCGAAGGGCGGCGCAGAGTGCCGCCCCGAGCGCTCGCGCACCAACACCGTGGCGATCGACGAGCTGGGCTCGTCGGTGCCGGCGTCCATGCCGCCCCTGGCCTCGCGCACCGCCTGCGCGAAGGCCACCACCAGCGCCTCGATGCTGCCGTAGCGCTTCTTCGGATCCCGCGCCATGGCGCGCTTCACCACCGCCTCGACGGCCGGGTGCGCCTCGGCGATCTCACAGAGCGAGGGCGGCGGCTTCTTGAGCGCGTCGAACATGGCGGCCGGCGTCTGCGCGTCGTAGGGCAAGCGCCCCGACAGGCAGGCGTAGAGCGTGACCCCCACGGCATAGAGATCGCTCGCCGTGGTGGCCGCCTTGCCCTCCCACACCTCGGGCGCGATGAAGCGCAAGGAGCCCACGGTGCGGCCCGCCTGCGTGATGCGCTGCAGGTCGCCCGCCGTGGCCATGCCGAAGTCGAGGATCGACACGGTGCCGTCGTCGCGCACCATGATGTTGCCCGGCTTGAGGTCGCGGTGAATGACGCCCGCGGCGTGGGCGGCCGCCAAGGGCGGCGCCAGCTCGCGCAGCACGTGCAAGGTGCGCTCGGCGTCGAGCTTGCCGTGGGCGTGGATGAGCGCCGCCAGGGTGTCGCCGGGCACGTACTCGAGCGTGAGGAAGGTGGTGCCTTGCTCTTCGTGCAGATCGTGGATGCGGCACACGCCCGGGTGGGTCACCCGCCGCGCCAACACCAGCTCTCGGCGAAAGCGTTCGCGCACCTCGCGGTCGCCGAACAGGTCGCGGTGCAGCACCTTGAGCGCGAGGGTGCTGCCAAGCAGCGTGTCGCGCGCCAGGAACACGGTGCCGGCGGCGCCTCGCCCAAGCTTCCTGTCGAGCACGAAGCGCCCGAGCTGAGTGCCCTCGCCGGGATCCACCGCGCCATGTTGGGCCGGGCGCGCCGCAACACTCAAGCGCGCGCTGCCCACGCGGACAGATCGCGTCGTGCTGCCCCCTTCTCAAGGCCCGGCAAAGGTGGGAGCGCACCCCGCATGCGGGAACCGGTGGTCCGGTTGAAGCGCGGCCGTGACCGCTCCGTGCGTCGACGCCACCCCTGGGTGTTCTCTGGCGCCATCGATTCGGTGGAGGGCGAGCCGGGCGTGGGCGCCACCGTGCTGGTGCGCGCCCACGACGGCGCCGCGCTCGGCCGCGCCGCCTGGTCGCCCTCGTCGCAGATCCGCCTGCGCTTGTGGACCTTCGACGAGCACACTGCCGTCGACGACGCGCTGGTGTGCGCGCGCCTCGACGACGCGCTGGCGCTGCGCCGCCGCTTCGTGCTCGGCCCGCACACCGACTGCGCCCGCCTGGTGTTCGCCGAGGCCGACGGGCTGCCGGGCCTGGTGGTCGACCTGTACGCCGACACCTTGGTGGTGCAGTGCCACAGCGCCGGCGCCGAGCGCATCCAAGACACCACCATCGCTCACCTGCGGGAGCGCACCGGCGCCGCGCGGGTGGTGCTGCGCTCCGACGCCGAGGTGCGGCGGCTCGAGGGGCTCGAGCCGAAGAGCGGCGTGGTGGCGGGCCCGCCCATCGAGGGCGGCGCGGTGCGCGCGAGAGAGAACGGCCTCGCCTTCCTCGTCGACGTCGAGCGCGGGCACAAGACCGGCTTCTACCTCGACCAGCGCGACAGTCGAGCGCGCCTGCGCGCCGTGGCCAAGGGCCGCGTGCTCAACTGCTTCTCCTATACGGGTGGCTTCGCCGTGGCCGCGCTCGCGGGCGGGGCCGAGCGCGCCATCTCCGTCGACACCTCGCAGGGCGCGCTGGAGCTGGCCGAGCGCAACGTGGCGGAGAACGGCGTCGACCCCGCGCGCCACGACGGGCTGAAGGGCGACTGCTTCGACGTCTTGCGCGGCCTCTATGACGAGGGCGAGCGCTTCGACGTGGTGGTGCTCGATCCGCCCAAGTTCGCGCCCGCCGCGCGCCACGTGGAGAAGGCCAGCCGCGGCTACAAAGACCTGGCGCTGCGCGCGCTCAAGCTGCTCTCGCCGGGCGGCCTGCTGTTCTCGTTCTCGTGCTCGGGCGCCATCGATCGCGCGCTCTTTCGCGGCATCGGCGCCCAGGCCGCGCTCGAGGCGGGCCGGCCGCTGCAGCTGCTGGGCGAGCTTGGCCACCCGCCGGATCATCCCGTGCCAGCGAGCTTCCCTGAGGGCGAATACCTCAAGGGTTACTGGGCGCTGGCCAGGTAGGAGCGACGCCGATCACGTCTTGATCGAATCCCATCAGCCGAACGGCCGATGGGGCGGCAGCCCTCACCGAGCACCGGCCGAGGGTCCGAGCGCGAAATTGGCCTTGTCATGCACTCCACTGCCGAAGGCGAGCCCATCGCCGACCTCCCCCACTCCTCGGATCCTGGCAGCCCGCGGCCGAGATCTTCCCTGCTCACCGCGCCCGTCCGCGCCGCCGGAGGCGAAGCCAAGAGCGTCGGGCGCACCTCCGGTGATGGCCCCGCCGCGCGCAGCGCGCCGGTGTTGCCGGCGCCCGCGCCGGCCCGCCCCGGGCAGCTGCAGCGCTTCTTGCGTCACCGGCTGACGAGCCCGGAGAAGCGCACAGTCAAGCGCATCGAGGCGCTGCGCACGGAGCTGTTCGCCGGCACCAGCCCGCCCTCGGCCGACCTGGCGCGCGCCAAGATCCTCACCATGCTGCGCGACGATCGCGGCCTGGCCACGGGCATCGAGGGCGCCGAGGCCTACGAGCTCTTGGCCACCTGGCTCGTCGACGAGAACCTCGCCGGCCGTCAGGCCGCCGAGATCGTGGGCCTGTTCTTGCGCGAGACCGGCGCCATGGAGCGCCCCGAGCTCTCGGCCCCGCGAGTGAAGGCCGCGCTGCGCCTGCTCAACGAGGTGCTGTTCGGCGACGACCAAGGCGGTGTGCTCGCCGTGGGCGTGCGCGAGTTCGCCCTCGAGAAGCGCGACGGCGGCCTGCAGGTGGTGGCCCACCTGCGCACCACCGCCGACGAGGACAGCGTGCTCGAGACGGCCCGCGCCGTGCTGCGCGAGCGCGGCTACGCCGACGTCGACCTGCGCGCGGTGCGGCGCCCAACGCGGCGCTGACCGGCCGCGCGCGCGACCCCTCGTGACAGCAGGCGCGGCGCTCGCTACCTCAGGGTGGGCGGGAGGCGCGCGTGTCGGAGGGCGAGGATCTCAAGGACAAGGTGAGCGCCGCGCTCGGCAGCAAGCTCGGGGGCGACGCCGCGCTGGCCGCCGGCAAGGCCATGGCCAAGCGCGCCCTCGACGACCTCACGCTGAGCCCCGAGCAGAAGCAGCAGCGCGCCCACGAAGACGAGGCCAAGCGGCGCTCGCGCAAGATCAAGATCATCCTCGGCGGCGTCATCGGCATCGTCGCCGTGCTCTCGCTCATGAGCGTGCTCGCCGCGCTGTGGAAGTACGCCGTGGGGCTCTTGCTGGTGCTCGGCATCGGCGGCGCAGGCTGGCTCTTTGCCAAGCCCAAGCTCGCCGCGCTCAAGGCCCGCGCCACCGCTCGGCTCGAGGCCAAGAAGGCCGACGAGCGCGCCGCCAGCGAGGCCGAGGCCAAGGCCAAGGCCGAAGCGGCCGCCGCCGACGCCGCCCGCGCCAAGCAGCAGAAGCTCGAGGACGAGCTGGCGGCGCTCAAGCAGAAGGCGCAGTCGTAGGCTCGGCGGTGCGCGTCCACCACGTCGCCATCCAGGTCATCGACCTCGAGCGCGCGCGCCGCTTCTGGGTGGAGGTGCTGGGCCTGCCCGAGGTGCGGCGCCAGGCGCACGCCCTCTGGGTCGACGCGCAGGGCACCATCCTCATGCTCGAGCGCTGCGGGGGTGATCCACCCGCCGATCCGTGGAAGAGCCAGCGCGCGGGGCTCTTCCTGCTCGCCCTCGCCATCGCCCCCGCCGAGCGCGAACAGTGGCGCGCACGCCTGGCAGAGGCCGGCCACCCCATCGAGGGCGAGACCGCGTTCACCCTCTACGTGCGCGACCCCGATGGCACCCGCGTGGGCCTGTCGCACTACCCCGACCAAGCACCCTGATTTCACGTTCTTTTTCAATATGTTGCACGCAGATTCGCCGCGATTGTCAGGTATGTAGGACAAAGGCGCACCTTTGCGTCGGGGGCACCGATACTGTGCTCGGTCCGGGGGGCGATCGGGAGGTGCCATGGGCACGGCGGCGCAGCAGGTAGTGCGGTTCTTCGATGAGCTCTTGCCCGCGGCGATCGAGACGCGATCGCGGCGCTTCGCCCAGATCCAGGGCGCGCTCACCATCATGGTGGAGGGCGTGGGCTCGTGGACCGTCACCTTCGGCGACGCCCGCTCGCCCACCGCCATCGTCGACGAGGCCGACACCGACGCCGACTGCATCGTGGTGTGGGCCAAAGACGCCTTCGCGTCGCTGCTCGGAGCACCGGTGCGAGAGCTTGCGCGCCCCGAGCTCGGCCCCATCGCCGTGGTGGGAGAGATCGCGCTCTTGTCGCGCCTGGGCAGCCTGCTCGACGACACCGCCAGCGTCGGCGCGCTCACGCCCCGGCTCACCGAGGTGCTCAAGGCGGTTTGACCGAGAGCCCGTCTTGGCGGCGCACGTGCGCGGGCAAGCCGCCCACCACCGCGTCGCGATCGATGGCGCCGCGCAGCCACAAGAGGCGCGACTGGAAGAGCTCGAGCGCGTCGACGAGCGCGTCATGGACGGCGCGGCCCTCGAGCGCGCCCAGGGCGCGCGCCACCGCCTCGATGGTGCACAGGCCTTGCTCGCTCGGCGCCGTGCGCAGGCGGTAGCGGCCGGGGCCCCCGGGCGGCGGCACCGCGAAGGGCACGCGCTCCACCAAGAAGCGCTTGCGCCAGCGGTTCGCCTGGCGCCAGGTGCCGTCGAGCACCACCAAGGCGAGCGGGCGCTCGTCGTCGAGCAGGGCCTTGTTTACCGCCGGCGCGCCGCGCTGCGGGAACAGCACCACCGGGCGATGTCCCTCGGGCCAGGGCAGGCGCGGCAGCGCCGGCAGGTCGTTGCCGAACAGGCACAGTGAGCTGTTCTCGAGGACGGCCCGGGTCAGGCGGCCGGTGTTGGTGCTCTTGTGGTCCTCGAGCGCATGGGTGACGAAGCAGACGTGCGTGCGCGTGGCCAGGCGCGGCAGCCGCTCGCAGATGCACAGGGCGGGCTTGAGCGCGCAGCGCGCACAGCGCGGGTCCGTCGACAGGTGGCGCACGCGTGCACGCTACACGCACGGGCAGCGCTGGCGAAGGCGTTCGCGAGCGATCGACGCTGGCGCCGCCCGCTGTATGGTCGCACCCCGTGAACGCCACCGCCGCCGCCCTGATCGACGCCGCGCGCACCCTGGCGGCCGCCGTCGATCGCATGCGCTTCGAGGCGCCGGTGGCGCTGACCTACAACCCGCTCGTCTACGCGCGCGCGCCGCACGAGCAGCTCATCACCCGTTACGTCGACGGGCCGCGCGCGCTCTTGCTGGTGGGCATGAACCCCGGCCCCTTCGGCATGGCGCAGACCGGCGTGCCCTTCGGCGAGGTGTCGTTGGTGCGCCGCTACCTGGGCATCGAGGCGCCCGTGGGCAAGCCGCCGCGCGAGCACCCGAAGCGCCCCATCCTGGGCTTCTCCTGCACCAAGAGCGAGGTGAGCGGCGCGCGCCTGTGGGGCGCCATCGCCGAGCGCTTCCCCGACCCGCGCGACTTCTTTGCCGCGCGCTTCATCGCCAACTACTGCCCGCTCGTGTTCATGGACGAGGGTGGCAAGAACCTCACGCCCGACAAGCTCAAGAAGAGCGAGCGCGCCGCCATCGAGGGCGCATGCGACGCGCACCTCGACGCCTTGGTGCGCGCGCTCGAGCCCACGCTGGTGCTCGGCGTGGGCGCGTGGGCCGCCAGGTGCTGTGCGCGCGTGGTGGGTGCGCGCGCGCGCGTGGGCTCCATCCCGCACCCGAGCCCCGCGAGCCCCGCGGCCAACGCGGGCTGGGCCGCGCTGGCGCGCCGCGCCCTCGACGAGCAGGGCGTCGAGCGCTTCCTGTAGCTGCCGTCCGATTGAACGCGAAGCAAGCTTCTGCTCGACGTGGATCGAGCTGAGACGGTCGATTGCAGGAGTGGCGCGAAGCTCGCGATCACCTGACCTCGCCCCTAGGATCGTCGCATGCTCACGACCGGCGGGCTTCGACCCCGGGGGATGACCGAGTTCGCCAACCGCGTCTACGACGTGCTGGCGCGCTTCACCGTGTCGCCGTGGAACGTGCTCAAGCTCGAGTGCGGCTGGCGGGGGCTCGACCCGCTCGCGCTCGAGCCCGGGCACCTCGAGCCCATCGTGGCCAGCCTGGGCGCCCAGGTGGCGCGCATGACCGACGACGACAACGGCATCGAGCTCATGCGCGCCTTGCGCGACCTGCTACGGCAGTAGCGGTCGCACGCGCTCCACCACCCCCGCCACGCTGACGATGCCGCCCACCTCGTCGATGACGACGCGCCCGTGGCCGTCGATCACCACCAGGCGCGGCACCTCGCGATGCGCGCCGAGCGCGCTGTCGCCAGCGAGCACGCGGCTGCCGGCCAACACCACCAGGTGGCGCACGCCCAGCACCTCGACGTAGCTCTGCTGCGCGGCCGCGCCGAGCGGCCCCTCGTCGAACAAGAGCGTGATGACATCCACGGGCTGCCCGGCGAAGGTCGCCGCCACCTCGTCGAGCACGCGCGCATTCACGTTGCACGCCGAGGCCCACGACGCGCACACGTCGAGCACCACCACGCGGCCGCGCAGGCCCGCCAGCGTGGCGCGCGCGCCGTCTGGCATGACCACGTCGATGCTCTCGGACGTGGCCGCCCGTGGGGTGGCGCACCCCTCCGCCAGACATCCGAGAAGCGCGGGAAGCACCCAGGCCGGCACGCGCGGGTGGCGGTGCGTAGCGCCGTGCGCAGCGCCGCGATCGCGGCCCGAGCGCAAGCGCCCGGAATGCCTCAGCTGCGACATGTCGCAGGCTCTTGGCACCCCTTCTGCTTGGCAGGGGAACCCGGAGGTGGACCCATGACCCGCCGACTGCAACGCGCTGCGCTCACTCGCCTGGCCGTCCGCTTGGGTCTGGGGACCACCCTCACCGTGGGTGTGGTGGCCTTGGCGCTGCCGACGGGCCTGGCGCCCGTCGCGCTCGCCATCGGCGCCGGCGGGTTGGTGGCGCTCTCGGGCTTGGGCGCCGTGCGCCGCACCCGCGCGCGCGCGACGGCGCCGCGGCTCAAGACCGCGACCTGAGCCACCGCCGCCATCAGCTCTTCCGCTCGCCCACGTCGTCGCGCAGGGGGATGCGCTTGGCGCTCGACGCGTCGTGCGTGACCGTGACCGTGGCGCCGATGCCGCCGCGCACGTTGAAGGTCCCCTGCACGCTCAGGCTGCGGGGTCCGACGGCGGCCACCAGGTCGTCGGCGATCTGGTTCGTCACCTGCTCGTGGAAGGCGCCCTCGTCGCGGAAGCTCCACAGGTACTGCTTGAGGCTCTTGGACTCCACGCAGAAGCGGTTGGGCACATAGCGGATCTGGATGCGCGCGAAGTCGGGCTGCCCAGTGAGCGGACACAGACAGGTGAACTCCGGGCAGTCGAAGGCGATCTCGTAATCGCGCGCCGGCTCGGGGTTCGGGAAGCGCTCGAGGAGCTTCGAGGGTTGTAATGCCATCGCGCCTTGGATCTACAGGGAAGGGCCGCGTTTGGAAGGTCCCTTGCCGCACCCGAGCGGGTCCACTACGTCCCCAGCCAAAGGACACCACCGCACATGAGCATGCAGCCGGGCGGGATGCTCCCGGGCCTCGAGCCGCAGGGACCCGACACCAAGCGCCTCCTCGTCACCGTCACGCTGGTCACGCTCGTGTGGGCGGGCTTCCAGATGCTGGCGCCCAAGGCGCCGCCCCCGCCCCCGCCCGAGGCCACCCCGGCGGCAACGCCGGCGCCCCTGGCCGCGGCGCCTGCGGAGCTGTCGGCGCCGTCGGGCACGCCCGACCTCTTGCCCGAGGAGAAGCGCAGCTTTAGCGCCAACGTGGCCGCGGCGATGACCGGCGCCGGCGTGGGCGTGAAGGGCGGCTACCGCGCCGAGCTCACCAGCCATGGCGCGCAGATCTCGAGCTTCCAGCTCGACGGCTACCAAGACGTGCTGCGCAAGGACAAGGCAACAGGCGTGGCGCCGCCCATCGACCTCGCCGCTGCCGGCGAGACCGGGTCGCAGTCGCTGGCGCTGCGCTCGCGCGGCGGCACCGTGGCGCTGGCCGCCAACGCGCCCTATGAGGTGGTCGAGGAGAACGAGCGCGGCGCCGCCATGTCGCGCGTCACGCCCTCGGGCGTGCGCGTCACGCGGCGCTACAGCTTCGACCCCGCGCGCTTCGCCTTCACGCATACTATCGAGCTCAAGAACGAGAGCGCGGCGCCGCAGACCGCCAGCCTCGACCTGGTGCTCACCGGCATGGAGCGACCGGGCGAGCGCGACCAGGGCGGCATGTTCAACCCCACCCCCGACGCGCTGGCCGGCGTGTGCATGGTGGCCGGCAGCCGCGAGACCTTCACCTCGCGCGAGGTCGAGAAGGAGCCCGAGAAGTTCGACGGCGCCGTCACCTACGCGGGCATCGACCGCCACTACTTCCTGGGCGCCGTGGTGCTCGACGCCGCGCCCACGCAGCGCTGCGCCGCCAAGCCCATCACCATCAACCCAAAGGAGGTGGGCGGCGAGGTGACGCACGGCCTCGAGATCGTGCTCGAGCTGAAAGACGTGACCCTGGCGCCCGGCGAGGTCAAGTCGCTCGAGGTGCTCTCGTACTTTGGGCCCAAGCAAGTGGGCCTGTTGCAAGAGTTCGGTCACGAGCTGGCCGAGAACATCAACTTCGGCATCTTCGGCGTGCTGAGCCGCCCCATGCTCTGGGTGCTGGTGCAGCTCTACAAGTACCTGGGCAACTTCGGCGTCGCCATCATCCTGCTCACGCTGCTCATGAAGGCCCTCACCTTCCCGCTGACGCAGAAGAGCTACGTGTCGATGCAGCAGATCAAGAAGATCAAGCCCGAGGTCGACGAGCTCACCAAGAAGTATGGCCACGACCGCACGGTGCTCGGCCAAAAGCAGATGGAGCTCTACAAGGAGAAGGGCATCAACCCGTTGGCCGGCTGCTTCCCCGTGCTAGTGCAAATGCCCATCTGGTTCGCGCTCTACCGCACGCTGTCGCAGGCCGTGGAGCTCTACCAGCAGCCCTTCGCGGCCGCGCCCTGGACCTTGGGCATCCTCGACCTCACGCAGCCCGACATGCTCTTACCCTTCGGCATCTCGCTCTTGCCGCTCATCGTGGGCGCGCTGATGCTGTTCCAGACCTGGCTGCAGCCGCCCCCCTCCGACCAGCCCCAGATGAAGTACATGATGTGGGGCATGCCGGTGTTCTTCTCGTTCTTGATGCTGAGCATGGCGTCGGGCTTGTCGATCTACATGATCACCAACAGCCTGCTCACCATGGCGCAGCAGCTCTACATCAAGAAGAAATACGCCTAAGAGAGTCTCCATGGGATTTCGCAAGCATCGACGTCACCGCGGCGGCGGCGGCGGCCACCACCACCAGCACTACGGCTTCGGCACGGGTGAGCCCAACGGCGTGCAGCCCGGCGACGACCTCGGCAACCGACGGCAGCTCAAGGCCGTGCACCTGCCCCCCGACGACCTCGGCAACCGCAAGGACCCCGACGAGGCCGAGTGGGTCCCCGAAGACAGCGTGGGCAACCGCATCGAGGCCTCGCCCACGCACGAGCTGTCGGGGGTGCTCATCGAGCTCGACGGGCGACGTCGACGGCGCCGGCCCAAGGGCGTGTCGGCGCCCGAGCGCGTGGGGCGCTTCCTGGTGGGCGGCGTCAACCCGCTCATCGCCGCCAACGTGCCGCGCCCCTTCCCGGGCAAGACCCTCGAGGAGTCGTACGGCGCGCCGGCACGCGGCTTCGGTGACGACGAGCGCGGCGGCCACGACCTCGACGAGGCGGGCGGCGGCGAGGCCCGGCACGAGCAGGGCCGCCAGGGGCGCGGCGCGCGCCACAACCACGTCGCGGCGCCCGTGGGCGACGGCAGCGATCGGCGCGCGCAGCGCTTCTTCGACTTCGAGGAGGACGACCGCTTCGAGTACACGCTGAAGACGCCGGCGGAGCAGAAGCGCGCCGACGCCGAGCGCTGCGTGCACCAGGTGGTCGAGGCCGCGGGCCGCGACGCCACCGTGGTGGCGCGGCTGATCGACGACGGCACGCGCCCGAAGGTGGTGGTCACGGTCCTCGAGCGCGGGCCCGCCGCGACGCTGCCGCCGGAGCGGCGTTCAGCCAACGCGGGCGACGCGCTCTTCGCCATGGGCAACGCCGCGCTGGCCTCGCTCAACTACTTGGTCAACAAGATCGTCAACCGCTTCCCCGACGACCGCATCCGCCTGGCCATCCTGCCGGCCAGCGACGAGCGCTTGTACCTCGACAGCCTGGCCGAGCATCGTCGGCTGCGCCCGCTGCCCGTGGCGACGACGACGAGCGCCGCCGACGCGGCGCCGCCCGCGCCTGCACCCGTCTCCGAGCTCGTGGCGGCCGACGCCCCCTCCCTCGCGGAGCCGCAAGGAGCAGCGGCTCACCACCCGCAATCGGGGGAGGCCACAGGGCAGCAAGGGGGCTCCCCCGATCTCGGGGAAGCGGCTGAGCCACGTCGCGACCCGACGCGGAGGGGGACGTCGCGAGCATCGGGAGGCGCGCCCGCCGCGCCGATCGTGCCCGCCTCCGCGCCCGAGCCTGCGCCCGCCACCGACGCGGCCCACGCCGCGACCGGCGGCGACGACGAGCCCGCGCCCGCGGCCAAGCCCGCGCGCCGCGCCCGAGCCCCCAAGGACGACGACGAGGCGCCCAAGCGCCCGGCGCGCCGCCCGGTGCGCAAGGTCCCCGCCGTCGAGGTGGTGAAGGCGCCGCGGCGCTGAGATCCGAGTGCCACGCGCGCCCAGGCAGGTCCTTGGCTCGCGTTCAGGCCGCGCATGCACGAAGATGCGGGCATGAGCGAGACCCTCACCGTCGAAGAGCTGTGGCAGCGCGCGCACGAGCTGGTGCGCCGCGGTGACTTCGCCAACGCCGTGCGCGACCTGTCGCTCTGCTACCAGACCCTGCAGGAGCGCCAGGACCCACGCCTGTACGAGGTGCACAAGCGCTGGACCGAGGTGCACCAGATGTACGTGGAAGACGGCGCGCGCTCGAACGCGCCGCAGGCGGCCGGGGCTGCGTCGCTGGAGGCCGAGGCCGAGGCCGCCGCCAACGTCGGCGACCTCGAGGGCGCCATCACGCTCTACGAGCGCGCGGCGGCCGAGAGCCCGGGCAACGAGCTGGTGCGCGAGCGGCTCGGCGAGCTGCGCGCCGCGCGCTCCCGCGCCGCCGAGCTCAGCTCACCTGCGCGCCCGGCACCAGCCCTGGGCCTCTCCGCCGACGACGACTGGAGCGACGTCGCCGAAGGGGCGCCGAGCGCTGCGGCGAACACTGCGGCGAACACTGCGCCGAACACTGCGCCGAACACTGCGCCGAACACTGCGCCGAACACTGCGCCGAACACTGCGTCGAACACCGCGTCGAGCGCCGCCAGCGCCGAGCTCGGCTTCGACGTGGAGCTCGAGCTCGGCGCGGAGGGCCAGGCGTCCGCACCCACCACCGCGCCGGTCATGGCCACCGACGACGCGCCCGTGGGCATGCAGAGCCTCGACGTGGCCTTCTCCGTGGGCGACGTCATCGCCGCCGCCACCGCCGACGAGCTGCCGGTGGTGGGCGCGCCGAGCCAGCTGCCCACCGCGGCCAGCGAGGTGGCGCTCCTCGAGGAGCTGTTGGCGCGCGTGCAGACCAACCGCCGCCGCGTGGCGTGACGAACGCGCCCGTGAGCGTGGCGGCGGTCCTCGGCGCGGCGCGCCGCCGCGCGACCATGGCGCTGCCCCTGGGCACCGACGTGCTGCGCCTGGTGGACGACGCCGCCGACGGATGCCCGGGCGTGGTGGTGGACCGTTTCGGGCCGGTGCTGCGCTTGGAGCTGCGCGGCGCGACGCTGCCGCAGGAGAGCAATGCCATGGCCACGGCGCTGGCCTTGGAGCTCGGGGCCAACGCGGTGGTGGCGCGCCTGCGCAGCGCCGGCGGCGCGAGCGCGCTGGTGCGCCTCTTGGGCGAGGTGCCGCCCCTGCACGTGGTGCACGAGGCGGGGCTGCGCTACGCCGTGCGCACCGCCGACGACGAGGCCGCGGGCGCCGGGCTGTTCGTCGATCAGCGCGAGGGCCGGCGGCTGGTGCGCGAGGCGGCGCGCGGCCAGGTGGTGCTCAACTTGTTCGCCCACGCCGGTGCCTTCGGCGTGGCGGCGGCGGCGGGCGGCGCCGCCCGCGTCGATCACGTCGACCTGTCGCGGCGCTGCGCGCAGTGGGCGGCGCTCAACCTGGCGCTCAACGGCGTCGACCCGCGCCAGCACCGCTTCCTCGTCGACGACGCGCTCGACGTGCTGGAGCGCGCGGCGCGGCGCGGGCCGGCCTACGGCGTCATCGTGCTCGACCCGCCCACCACCGCCACGCGCAAGGCCAAGGGCGGCCGCGCGCGCCGCTTTCGCGTCGAGGACGACCTGCCGGCGCTGGCGGCGCAGGCCCTGGCCGCGCTCTCCCCCGGCGGCCTGCTCTTGGTGTCCACCAACCACCGCGGCGTGTCGGTGGGCGCCGTGGCCGAGCTGGTGCGCGGCGCCGCCCTCGAGCAGCAGGTGACGCTCGCGAGCGTCGACGAGCTGCCCCTGCCCGTTGACGTGCCGAGCGCGCGCGACCCCGCGCTGCGCCCCATGCGCGGGGTCACGGCGCGGCGGGCGGCGGCGGCAGCGCCGGCGGCGTCGTCACGCGCGTGAGGTGCACGCCGGTCACGGGCCACTTCTTGTACTGCTGCATGCGCGAGAAGAAGCGATCGAGGGGCTCGTCGACGACGCGGTGGTGCATGCGATCGGCGGCGTGCCGCAAGACGCGCTGGCCGTCCTTGTCGATGACGATGCCCTGGTGGCTCACGCGCACGGGCACCGAGCCGTAGTCGACGCGCACCAGGTGCAGGATGGTGCCCGGCGGGATGCGCGCGGCGCCGGCGCGCGCCTGATCGAGGGGCCACACGTCGAGGCGGAAGGTGCCGCTCGGGATGCGCGCGTCGGGCAGCGCGGGCATGCCGGGGTGGCGCGCCCGGTGCCACACGCGCGCGTCGAGGCGCTTCTCCTCCACGCGCACCTCGGTACCGCCGATGGTGCGCGTGATGTCCTCGAGGAAGCCCAGGCGCACGAGCTCGGGGATCCACTCGGCCTCGGGGAAGTGGCGGCGCGCCAGGTAGTCGACCTTGCCCTCGCGGTAGCGCAGCACGTCGAGGACGCGGCGGGCATGCGCCAGGTCCTCGGCCAAGGCCAGCGCCATGGCGGTCTCGACGAAGGTGGTGCAGTCGAAGGCGTCGAAGCGCAGGAGCGGGTCGGGATCGACGCCGCTGCCCTCGCCGAGGGGGCTGTGGCGATAGGGCGCATCGAGGAAGGGCTCGGTGACCATGCGCAGGCGCGTGGGCAGATCGTGGCCGCGCGCCTCCACCACGGCGCGGGCCACCTGCTCCTCGCTCGGCGGCGAGAAGGCCGCCGGGGCCACGGCGAGCGCGAGCTGCGCGGCGAGCGCGAGCATCACGGCGCTCCCTCGGGGGCGGCCGCTTCTGCGAGGTTCACGCACCAGCGACCGCGCTCCTTCACCATGGTCACGCGCTCGGTGGCGCCGAGCGCGTCCTCCACTTCAAGGGTGGCGCGCTCGTCGTCGCGCTCGTGCTGGCGGATGGCGCGCAAGGTGGAGCGTACGCCGCTGCCGGCGAGCAGGCGCACGGGATCGAGAGCGCGCGCCTGCGCCGCCGCCACCACGCGCGCGCGCGAGGCGTCGTCGAGGCGCTCGAGCGCGGCCGCGTCGCCGGCCACCAAGGCGGCGTAGAAGGCCTCGAAGCCTTGCGCGGGGGTCTCGGCGCAGCCGCCGGCGCCGGTGAGCGCAAGGGCGAGCGCGACCGCCCGCACAGCGCGACGCCAGCGCCCGCTCATGGCCCCGCCCGCAAGAGCGGCGTGGGGTCGCGCGGCCGGCCGTTCTCGCGCAGCTCGAAGTAGAGCTTGGGCCCGTTGGTGCTCTCGGTGTCGCCCACGAAGGCGATGGTCTGGCCGCGGCGCACCTCGTCGCCCACGGCCACCGCCGCCTTGGACAGGTGGCCCGACAAGGTGTGCACGGCGCTGCCGTGGTCGACGATGACCAGGCGCCCGAAGCCGCGCATCCAGCCCACGAAGGCCACGCGGCCATCGGCGATGGCCTGCACGGGCGCCCCTTGATCTGCGCGGATCTCGAGCCCGTTCGACACGATCTCGGCCTTGCTCTCTTTCTCCACCACGATGCCGAACTTGCGGATCACCACGCCCTCGGCGGGCCAGGGCAGGTTGCGCCCCAGGCGCCCGCGCGGCCGCGCCGGCACCATGGGGCGGCGCACGCTGTCTTCCGCGAGCCGCCCGATGAGGTTCGAGATGGCCACGCGACGCTGCTCGAGCTCACGCTGCTGGCGCAAGGTGAGGCTGCGCTCGGTGGCGATGCGCGTGAGCGCCGCGCCGCGCTCTGCGCGCGTGGCAGCCATGAGCGTGCGCTGCTGGTCGAGCTGGCGCTGCACCTGCTCCACGTCGACGGCGGCGGCGCGCAGGCGCGCGCGCTGGTCGGCCACGGCGCGCTCGATGCGTGCCACCTCGTTGACCAGCTTGGCGTCGTTGTCGGCCAGCTCGCGCACGTAGCGCCGGCGCAGGGCCAGCTCCTGAAAACCCTCGGCCCCGAGCAGCGCGCGCACCGCGCCGCCCTCACCGCTCACGTAGAGCACGCGCAGGCGCGCCTCCAGGCGGCGCCGCGCCTGCGTGAGCGAGCGCTCGTCGAGGCCGGTGGCGGTCTCGAGCGCCGCCAGCTCCGCCACGAGCGCGTCGTGCCGCGCGCGCGCGCGCTCCGACTCTTCGGCCAGGCGCGCCAGGCTCTCGTCGAGCTCGCCCAGGCTGTTGGTCACGCTGCGCTCGCGGTTGTCGAGGTCCTTGAGCGCGGCCACGCGCGCGTCGAGCTCGGCCATGATGGCGTCGAGGCGCGCCTTCTCGGTGGCAACCGTGGGGGCCGGCGCGGGGGCCGCCTGCGCAGCGACGAGGAGCACCAGCGCGAGCGTGGTCATACGCGCAAGAACCGCCGCACCGACAAGGCCGCGCCCACCACGCCGAGGATCGCGCCGCCCACCAAGAGCGCCCCCCACAGCCATGCAGGCATGGGCGCGAGGATGAACACGCCAAGGGCGCCCGACAGCGCCACCTTCACCATGCCGGCCAAAGAGGCGTGCGCCAGCGCGAGCGCGCCGAGGCCGAGCGCCGCCCCCACCAGGCCCTGCACCAGCCCGGCCAGCACCAGCGGCGTCTGCACGAAGAGATCGGTGGCGCCCACCAGCTTCATGATGGCGATCTCCTCGCGGCGCTGCAGCACCGTCAGCTTGGTGGCGTTCGACACCACCACGATGACGACGAGCGCGATCAGCACGCCAAGAAACACGCCGGCGCCGTGCAACAGGCGCATGAGCGCGTCGATGCGCTTGACCTCGCCGGCCGGGTGCATCACCTCGTCGACGCCGGGCAGCGCCTGCAGGCGCTGCGCCAGCGCCTCACGGTCGGTGCTGCCGCCCAGGTCGAAGCGCGGCGTCACCTCGACGACCCACGGCATGCGCAAACCCGCAGCGCCCTCGAGCGCGCGCCCGGCGTCGCCCAGGCCGCGGCGCGCCCGCGCCAATGCGTCCTCGGGTGTGACGAGCAAGGCCTCGCGCACGTCGGGCATGAGGGCGGCGCGCGCGCGCAGCTCGTCGGCCGCGCTGGCGCTGTCGACGTTCAGGAACATCACCAGCGCCACGCTCTCGCCCACGGTAGAGGCGACGCGCGCGAAGTTGACCAAGAGCGTGGCGTAGGCGCCGATGGAGAAGGCGCCGAGCGCCGTCATCAGCATGGCGAAGAAGAAGGGCAGGCCACCGGAGCGCACGGAGCGCCCGCCGTGCCGCAGCATCGAGGTGACGAGGGCCGTGGCGCTCATGCGACCTTGCGCGCGGCATCGAGGAGCGCGGCCGACATGGGGGAGTACGCCGGCACATCGGCGACCACGCGGCCGTCTTCCAGGCGCACCACGCGGCGGTTGCCGCCGAGCAGCGCGGGATCGTGCGTGGCCACCACCACGGTGGTGCCGCGCACGTGCGCCGTGACCAAGAGCTCCAAGATGCCCTGGGCGCGCTCGGCGTCGAGGTTGCCGGTGGGCTCGTCGCACAGGAGCAGCGCTGGCTCCACCACCAGGGCGCGGGCGATGGCCACGCGCTGCTGCTCGCCGCCCGACAGGCGCTCGGCGTGCTGGTGCAGCTTGTGGCCAAGCCCCACCTGCTTGAGCACCCCCACGGCGCGCTCGCGCACCTCCTCCCGGCGGCGCCCCTGCACCTCGATGGCGAGGGCGACGTTGTCGAGCACGCTGCGGCCGGGCAGGAGCTTGAAGTCTTGGAAGACCACGCCGATGTTGCGCCGCACCTCGGGGATACGGGCGGGCTTGAGGCGTGCCAGGTTCCGGCCGCCCACGAACACCTGGCCGCCGGTGGCGGCCTCGGCGCAGAACAAGAGGCGCAAGAGGCTGGTCTTGCCCGCGCCCGAGGGCCCCGCCAAGAGGCAGAACTCGCCCTTGCGGATCTCGAGCGTGACGTCGTCGAGGGCGGGGCGATCGGCGCCCGCGTAGCGCATCGACACGTGGAACAGCTCGATCATGGCGCCGAGCGTAGGTCCGTGGCGCCGATGGTGCCAAGTTTCGGACCGCCGCCCCCTGATGGCGCCACGGGGATCCACGGTGGGCGAAAAACCAAGGGCCCGCCGAGGCGAGCCCTTGATCTGCGGCAGTTGGTAGGCCTGGCCAGAGTTGAACTGGCGACCTCACGCTTATCAGGCGTGCGCTCTAACCACCTGAGCTACAGGCCTGCGGCCCGCTCTTGGTAGCAGAGCACGCGGCGTTTGCAAGACGCGCTCGGCCCCAGTGCGAGGCGGGGCCACCACGTCGGCACGGCACCGCGGTGCACCCACGTGGGCCCCGCTGTCGGCCTGTCTCAGCGAGCTCGGCGCGGTGACTCCCACCGGGCGCGCTCGCGTAGCGTGACGGTGCTCGCCCGATCGCACCGGATCGTGTGCGCACAGGAGGCCCGATGTTCGCACTCGTCCTCATCGCATCCCTGTTCAGCTCCTTCTTTGGCAGCTTCAGCTCGCCGCTCTTCAAGGAGCGCATAGAGGACAAGCTGCAGCAGATCGAGACCTGCGCGCAGACCGGCTGCCAGCGCTGACGACGACGCGTCGGCGCACAACGACGAGCGCCACGGCCCCACGGGAGACGCCGTGCGCCTCTTGATCTACGACGCCACCTGGGTGGGGCGGGCGCTGGTGCAGCCCGGCCTGACCGCGTCGTGGATCGTGGGCGGCGCCCTCTATCGCAGTCTTGGGCGCATCGACGCGAGCTTCGGGGCCACCTCGTGGGAGGACGCGTTGGCGTGGCTGTGCTCGGTGGAGCCGGCCAGCCGCATCGACGAGGTGCAATTCTGGGGGCACGGCACGTGGGGCCGCCTGTGGATCGGGCGTGATCGGCTCGACGTCGACGCGGTGGTCGACGCCACGCACTCGCGGCACGCAGATCTGCTGGCGCTGCGCGCGCGTGTGCGCGGGCCCGCCTCGCTGCTGTGGTTTCGCAGCTGCGAGACCTTCGGGCGCGAGCTTGGCCACCGCTTCGCCGCCGCGTGGGCGGGCTTCTTTCGCTGCCGGGTGGCCGGCTACACCTACGTCATCGGCCCTTGGCAGAGCGGGCTGCACTCGCTCGCCCCCGGCCAGGAGCCCACGTGGCCGGTGCGCGAGGGCCTGCCCGACGACGTCGCCGAGCCCGCGCACGCGCTCATGTCGGGGCCCCTGCAGCCAAACACCATCAGCTGCCTGCACGGGCAGATCCCCGAGGGCTATTGAGCCGAGAGCTCGTGCTCAGCCG
Organism: Deltaproteobacteria bacterium; assembly: GCA_020850995.1. Taxonomy (GTDB): domain Bacteria; phylum Myxococcota; class UBA727; order UBA727; family VGSZ01; genus JACOUT01. Next base: position 15,346 of record JADZDP010000136.1, on the reverse strand, counting down.
CCCTGCAGCGCGGGCCCGATCAGCGACAGGCCCACGAAGCTCGCGTGCATCCCGAAGCTGAGGGCCCACGGGATCATGCTGCGCGTGCCTGCCACGACGTTGATCCCGAGGGCCACCAAGCCGCAGGTCCACAGCGCAAAGAAGTCGAGCCCGTGCAGGAACGCGCCGGCCACGCTGCGTCCGCTATCGAGGGCGAACCAGGCCGCGGGGTTCGACAGCACCACGTTCTGCGCGTCGGCCAGCGCCATGGGGTCCTTGACCAGGAAGGTGAGCGTCACCGCGATGTCGTGCAGGGCGGTGGGCGCGCTGCCAAGCGCCACCGCGGCCAGCGTGGTGCCGAAGCGCAGCTCGGGCTTGCTGCCGCGCAAGAGCAGGAACGCCAGCGCGGTGGCGACGAAGATGAAGGCCGCGCGCTTGCCCACGGCGGCCACCGGCAAGAGCACCTTCATGGCCGCGCCGCCGACGCTCTTCATCTGCTCGAGCTGCTCGGCCGGCACCTGCTCGAGCTTGCCCGAGCGCTTGAGCTCACGCTCGAGGAGCTTGGCGGTGTCGACGCGCGCCACGAAGGTGAGCGGCGGCACCAGCGCGAACGCGAGCATGACCCCGAGCATGAGCGCCGCCAGGGGACGCGCGCGCACCGCCAGGAACGCGCGGCGCGGGTCGAGCAGCACCAGGGCGCGAGGGCGCGGCTGATCGCCCGTGGCCGCGTGCAGGTTGGCCAAGCCAGTGCGCCCGCTCGACGCCAGGGTCGCCGGCGCGTCGCTGTCTGGGGGGACGAGATCGCCCATGGGGCGGATCTACAGGCGGCGCAAGATCTCGTCGAGGCGCTCTTTGGCCCGCTCCACCTGCGGATCGGGACGCGCCTCGACGTGGCGGGCGTCGTCCTCGGGCCGCGCCGCCGGCAGGGGCGCGCGATCGGCCCGCGCCGACGACGGCGCCTTCGGCGGCGCCGCGCGCGGCCGCTCCACCTCGCGCGCCCGGGGCACGTCGCGGTCGAGCACGCGATCCACCACCTTGTCGATGAGCTGCGCAACGGAGCTGCCGCCGACGTCGAGGCGCCCCATGAGCGAGGCGCCGACGTCGATCACCAGCACGGCGAAGAAGCCCACCACGCAGCAGCAGGCCGCCAGCACCACCAGCTTGAGGGCGCGCCGCCCGCCGGAGGGGCGCACGCCGCGCGGGGGCGTGCGGCGCGGGCTCTTCTCCGCGCGGGGGTTCGTGCGCGTGCGCCGAGCTGCGATCCGCTCGGCGGTCGCCGGGGTACGATCGGCGCGTGCCGGCCGGGCCATGGGATCACGGTACGCGCGCCCACGACCCTTCTCCAATTTTGCGCTCGTTGCGTCGCCGGTCGCGGCGCGGCTGATGCCCGAGGCGCCCACCCTCGCGGGGCTTCAGAGCATCGCGGCCCCTCCCCAAGAGCCGTCTCTTGATCACCTCTCTGCCGAAGATGAGAGCGAAGAAGCTGGGGCTTGTTGTCCTGCCTTCGTCGACGATCGCTGCTCTCGCGAGCGCTGCGACCACCACATCGCGGCGAAACAACAAGCCCCAACTTCTTCTTCTTCTGCCGGCCTCGAGGTGCCGAGATGTGAACGGACGACAGCCCCAAGGGCCGGGGCAGCGCACCTGACGACGTCATGACCGCTCCGGTCGGGGGCCTTTCCGAGTTCAAGCGCAGGCTCTACAACAGACCCATGAGCGTCCTCGAACGCGTCGGCAAGATGGTCCGCTCCGAATGGAACGCTCGCCGCGCGCGCCGCGACCGTCACGAGCACGGCTATCCCGAGCGCGGCGCAGAGACCGCTGCCGCGCCGGTGGTGCGCAAGCCCGCCGTGGTCGACGTGGATGGCGCGCTGCGCGTGCTGGAGCTGCACCCGGGCGCCACCCTCGACGAGGTGCGCGCGCAGTACGGGCTCTTGGCGCGCCGCTACTACCCAAAGACGCTGTCCACCAGCGCCGACGAGGGGCACGCGGCGCGCGTGGTGCTCGAGGCGCTCACCGACGCGCTCGAGCTCTTGGAGGAGCACTACCTGCCCGTGCCGCCGGATCCCTCGACCCCCGCGCCGGGGCAGGGCTGAGGGCGCCGTGGGCGTGCTGCCCGCCTTGGCCCTGAGCGCGGCGCTTGCCGCCCAGAGCGAGGGTGTGGTGGTGACGCCTGCGATCACCACATGGCTCGAGATCGACACCAACGCCAACCGCGTGCCCGATGGCGCCATCGGCGACCAGGCCGACCCCGGCAAGCTCACGCCGCCAGGCGCCACGCTCGAGCGCCCGGCCTTCGACGGGCTCGCCCGCGCCGACGGGGAGCTCGAGGTGAGCTGGAGCGAGCCGGGCCTGCGCCTCTCGTGCGAGAGCGCCGCCGGCCTCAAGCTCTTCGTCGAGCAAGCGAACGAGCGGCTGGCGGTGGCGCAGTCGCGCGCCACCCTGGTCACCAACCGCCTGCCGGGCGAGGTCGTGCTCACGCTGTCGGCGTTCGGCAAGGCGCGCGCGCAGCGCTCGGGGCGGCGCAGCTATGGCGTGCTGCGCGCCGACGGTGCCATCGAGCGCGCGCTCTTTGGCGTCACCTGGCGCGCCGGCCTCGAGGGCCAGGCCTTCGAGGCCTTCGACGATCCGCGTTTTTCCTTTGCCGGCGGCGGCGCCCTGATCGGCGCGCGCGCGCCGCTCGGTGACGCCGAGCGCCTCGACGTGGCCGTCGACGTGGCGGGGCGCGGCTTCCCCTTCGTCGCGCGCGACCTCGACAACCCGGCGGGGCGCGCCCGCCGCACCGACGCGGTCAGCACCCTGTCGGTGCACGTCGTCAGCGCGCGCAAGCTGTTCTTGTCGGCCGGCTACACGCTGGTGCGCAACGACTCGAACGCGCGCGGCGAGAGCTGGCTGCGCCACCGGGTCCAAGGCTTGGCCGGCCTGCGCTTGCCGGGCGCGATCACCGTGGGCGCCATCGGCTCGCTGCAGCTGACCAGCTACGACGCTGGCGTGTCCATCGGGCAGGCGTACTTCCTCGGCGACGAAGACGAGACGCAGAACATGCTGGAGCTGACCCTGTCGAAGGCCGTGCTCGACGGCGTGTCGCTCGAGGTGCGGGCGGCGTTCTTCGCCAACGAGCTCGCCAGCGAGGGCGCGCGCTTCTCACGGCAGACCGCCGCCATCGGCGTGCGCGTGGAGCTGTAGGGCGTCGGGCGTGGGCTACTCGAGGGACGTGAGCACCACCAGCACGACGCCGGTGGTGAGGCCCGCCAGCGCCACCACGCCGAGGGTCGTGGCCGCGGCGATGTCGGAGGTGCGCGCTTGTTCGAGCTCGCGCAGGCGCTCACCGGTCGGTTGCTCCACCTCGATGACCTGCTGCACGTTGCGGATGTCGAGCGCGAAGGCGCCGCCCACCGCGCCCGCCGCCACGCCCACGCCGAGCGAGAGCATCAGCCACGCCGGGTGGATGTGGATGGGCGCGGCGACCTCGGCCTCGGCGCGCTGGCGCTCGAGCCGCGCCGTGGTGGGCTCGCTCGCCTTTTCCACCGCGATGGGTCGGTCGGCCGACGCGATGCGCGTGGGGCCATTGCCCGCGATGTCGCTGGCCTCGATCCAATACTCGAAGCCCGTGCGCTGCGTGCCCTCGGGCAGGCGAGCGATGAACAGCCCGGTGGTGCCGCCCTTGAGCTCGGCCTGCTGCCAGGACCCGCCGGACGGGCGGAAGTGCACCACGGCCACGCCCACGCCGGTGCCAGCGTCGGACATCATCACCGTGATGATGGGCGAGGCGTCGGGGTTCGACGCCGCGGCCGCGACGTCGGCGATGAGCGGCGGGTCGCGGTCGACCGCGGCGCCTTGCGTAGCCAGGAAGAGCACGAGCGCGATCATGGCGATGGAGGTGAGCCCTTCGGAGGCGACGTGGGCAGCATGGCGACGTGCACCGAGTTCCTAGTCGAGCCCTTGCCGAGATACATCGCGCGGTCGGCCATGTCGAGAACTCCGACCGCGTCCGACGCATGGTTCGGGTAGGTCGCGACGCCGATGCACACGGTGACCGGTAGGGCCTCGCCGCTCGGCACGCGGAAACGATGGCGCGCGATGGTGTCGCGGATGCGCTCGGCCACTTTGCGCGCGGTCTCACCGTCGACCTCGGGGAGGAGGATGGTGAACTCATCGCCGCCGAAGCGGGCCAGCAGGTCGCCTTCGCGCACGCAGCGCTCGAGCAGTTGCCCCACCTCGACGAGCAGGCGGCTGCCGGCCATGTGGCCGTGCTGATCGTTGACACCCTTGAAGTGGTCGAGGTCGAGGAACAGCACCGCGAAGCTCGTGGGGTTGGCGCCCGCCCGCTCGATCAACAGCTCGGTGGCCTCCTGGAACGCGCGCGCGTTCCACAAGCCCGTCAGCGAGTCGCGCCGCGCCTCGCGCTCCGCGTCGGCGAAGCGCACGGTGTTCTTGAAGGCGGTCTGCAGCTGGCGCGCGAGGAAGAGCGCGGTCTCTTCGGCGCCGGCGTCGAAGGGCTCGGTGTTCGCCAGCACGGCGCGGCGCTCGGTGTCGAGCTCGAGGGTCAGGGCCTGGACGAAGCGGGCGCTTGCGGTGCTCGGCAGCTCGACGCGCTCGGTGAAGGCCTCGGGGCGCGTGATGGCCGACAGCGTGCGCAGCTCGTCGTCGCTCACGTCGCGCTCGGCGACCACGACGTTGCCGTCGAGCAACACGCCGCCCTGCGCGCCGGTGAACGAGCACAGCACCTCGAGCCCGTAGGACGCCAGGGCCGCGGCGTCGAGCATCTCGAGGATGCGCTGGGCGGCGGCGAACAGCGCCAGGTCGCGGCGCAAGCGCCCATTGTCCTTCAAGAGGCGCAGGCGTTCGAACGCGCGCGCGATCGCCAGGCGCAAGCGCCCTGGCGTGGTGGGCTTGAGGATGTAGTCGGAGGCGCCGCGATGGAGGCACTCGACGGCGGCGTGCACGTCGTGCAGCGCGGTCACCACCACCACCTCGGGCGACGCGCCGGTGGGATCGCGCACGCGGCGCAGCTCGTCGAGCACCAGCTCACCGGGCTCGTCGCCGCTCCACGGATCCACCACCACCACGTCGGGCGCGACGCGCACGGCGCCCGCCACGTCGGCCAGGCCCTGGCGCAGCTCCACCTCGTGTCCGTCGCGGGTGAGCGCCTCGGCGAGCTCCGAGGCCGCCACGCTGTCCTCGTCGAGGATCAGCACGCGCCCGATCAAGCTGCCGCCGATCTCGCGGTTCGTGCGCGGCGGCGAGGAGTCTTTGCGGGGACGCGCAAAGGGCTGCGGCGGCGGGCCGCCCCGGCCCCCGCGGCGCCAACGGGGATCGCTCACGGCAGCTCCTCGGCGTCGTCGACGACGTCGCGCAGGCGCCGCCGGTCGGCGTCGGAGATGACCAGGATGCGCAGGCCCACGTCGAAGCGCGCCGGCGCCGAGGGCGGCAGCTTCTCTACCCACACCACCTCGACCGTGCAGGGCACGGATCCGCCCTCGCCGAGGAAGAGCTCGAGCTCGAGACGGGTGCCGCTTCGCACCTCCTCGGAGGCGTAGATGCGCATGCCGCCAAGCGAGATGTCGAGCGGCTGCTGCGGGGCCGCGATGCGCGCGTGGGCGCCGGCGGCACGGCACGTGACGGGTGCGCGCACCCGACGAAACTGACGACGATCGGCTCCCGAGCTGCTCGCCACGGCCGGCACGTTAGCGCCAAGCTCAGGTCATTTGCACCGTTTGCGCCTGATCGACCTCGGGGACGGTGGCGGGCCCCGGCCCTTCCTGGGGCGCGCCGAACGCCGGACCATCGACGAACGCCGCCGCCAGCTCGATGGCGCGGCGCAGGAGCGGATCGCGCCGGACCCGCATCGCCTCGTCGAACACCAGGCGCGCAATGGCCAGGCGGCGGCGGCGGGGTGGCGGCACCAAGCGCGACGCGCGGCTGCCGGTGCGCTGGGCCAGCGCCGGCGGCAGCGGCGATGACGAGGTCGCCGCGCGCCAGGGCTCTTGTTGCCAGCCGGCGTCGGTGCGGGCCATCAGCGTGCGCCAATCGCGCGCCGCGCCGACCAGGAAGGTCTCGAGCAGCTGCTCCTGGGCCTGGAGCAGGCGGCGCACGTCGTTGCCCGCGACGGTGGCCGCCGGCCACCAGCTGCGCGTGGGGTCGAGCGGCCGGCCATGGCGGTCGCGCAGCTCGAAGTGCAGGTGCGGGCCGGTGACGCGCCCGCTCTTGCCGACGAGCCCGATGACCTCGCCCTGGCGAACGCGCGCGCCCTCCACCACCGGCGCCGCGCGCTCGTGCAGGTGCAGGTACTTCGACTCGGTGCCGTCGTCGTGGCGGACCACCACGTAGTTGCCCGCGACCCAATTGCGCGTCGCCTTGAGGACGCGGCCGTCGGCCACGGCGCGCACCGGCGTGCCGATGGGCGCCGCATAGTCGGTGCCCCCGTGCCACTTGAGGCGCCGGCGGATCGGGTGGTCGCGCACGCCGAGCTTCGACGACACCGCCTGGTAGCGCACCGGGCGCGACAGCATGGGCCCGTCGAGGCTCGAGCCGTCATCGAAGTACCAGCGCGCCGCGCCGTCGCGCACCACGCGCGCCGCGAACATCTCGCCGCCGGCGTCGTCCCAGGGCTCGCTGCCGGTGGCTGGGCGCTGCAGGCGAAACGCGATCAGCTCGTCGCCGCTGACCCACACCGTGAGCGGCGTGTCGGGCGCCAGCGCGTCGACGTCGAGGCGGTTCTCCAGCAGGTCGCGCACCGCGCGCACCCAGCGCCGCCCCGGCTGGCCAGACGCCGCCAAGAGCTCGATGCGCTGCGTGCCTTCGGCACCCCGCTCCGCGCTCACCGGCAGGCGCCAGGGAGCGGGAGCGCCGAGCTCTGGCTCGAGCGCGCGCGTGCCGCTCGGCTGCCACAGCCATGCGCTGGCGGCCACGAGGGCGATCGCTGGGGTGCGCAGCGCCGACACGAGGCGAGCGTAGCGTTGTCGTCGCCGCCTTGTCCGCGCTGAGACAGCGCGGTGAGCTGTGCCTACAGCGGAGCTCGGTTGCGCGCGCGTGTGCCCCTCGTCGAGCACGGCCACCGGCGCGGCAGCTGAGCCCGCGGACACGCAGCGCCGGTGCGAGGAGGTCGCTACTGTGGGCTCTGGTCGCGCAGGCCCCACGCCGCCATCTTGCGCTGCAAGGTGCGTCGGTCGATGCCCACGATGCGCGCCACCTCGCTCACGTTGTTCAGCTCCGACAACAAGCGCCTGATGTGGGTCTTCTCGAGCTCTTCCAGGGTGACGCGCTCGCCGGCGCGCGGCGCGTCGCCGTCCGGGCGTCCGCTCTCGGTGTACGGCGACTGCTGCATCAGCTCGCCGAGCAGCGCGCCGTCGACCTCGAGGCGCTCGGAGAAGAGCGCGGCGCGCTTCATCAAGTTGACCAGCTCGCGCACGTTGCCCGGGAAGCGATAGCGCCGCAGCTGCTCCTCGCCGTCGGCGGTGAGCACGAGCGGTCGATCGCTCGATCGGCTCAGGTAGGCGCGGGCGAGCAAGATCACGTCGTCGCCGCGGTCGCGCAGCGGCGGCACCGCCAGCGTGAGCGCCGCCAGGTGGTAGCAGAGGTCGGCGCGGAAGCGCCCGGCGTCGACCGCCCCCTTGAGCTCGCGCTGCGTGGCCGCCACCACGCGCGCGCGGAAGGGCTTGTCTGCGTCGGCGCCCACGGGGCGCACGCGCCGCTCCTCGAGCGCGCGCAAGAGCTTGGCCTGCACCTCCATGCCGAGCTCACCGACGTCGTCGATGAAGAGCGTGCCCTCGCCGGCGCGATGGAGCGCGCCGTCGCGCGTCTCGGTGGCGCCAGCGGTGGCGCCGCGGCGCTGGCCGAACAGCTCGCCCTCGATCCACTCCTCGGGCACGCTGGCGACGTTGAAGACGACGAAGGGGCCTTTGCGGCGCGCGCTCAGATCATGCAGGCGCCGCGCGCACAGCTCTTTGCCGCTGCCGGTCTCGCCCACCAAGAGCACCGGCTCGTCGGTGGGTGCGGCGCGATCGAGGCGCTCCAGGAACGACAGCATGGGCGCCGACGCGCCGAGCAAGGCCGTGGCGATGGCGGGCGGCTCCGCGCGCACCGCCTGCTGCAACGCCGGCAACAGCTCGTCGGCGTCGAGCGGCTTCTGCATGAAGTTGACGGCGCCCAGGCGCATGGCCTCGACTGCGTCGGGCACGGTGCCGTGGCCGGTCAGCACCAACACGGGCACGCGTCGCGCTTGCGTGCGACGCAGCACCTCGAGGCCGCTCATGCCCGGCATGCGCAGATCAAGCACGCACACGTCGACGGGTCCCACGGTGGAGGTGCCGGTGCGCAGCGGCTCGAGCGCGGCCTCGCCGCTCGCGAGATCGACCACGTCCACGCCCTTGCGCACCAGCGCCTTCGACAAGGCCAGGCGAAGACCAGGATCGTCGTCGACGAGGAGGACCCGCATTGCTTACCCCTCCCCCACGGGCGATCTACCGTCGGAGCGCCTGCTTGCCAATGGCCTGTCGGGCAGCTCCGGTGCGGGCAAGGTGAGCGTGGCGATAGTGCCGCCGCCGGGCGCGTCGTCGAGCGCCAGCGTGCCGCCGAGCTCGCGCGCGATGAGCTGGCTCGTGTACAGGCCAAGGCCCGTGCCCTCGCCCATGGGTCGCGTGGTGACGAAGGGCTCGAACAGGCGCGTCTTCACCTCCACCGGCAGGCCGGGGCCGCGGTCGGCGATCTGCATCACCAGCGCGCCGTGCGCCCGACGCGCGGTGACCACCACGCGCGGCCCACCGCCGTCGGCCTTGCGATCGGCGGTGGCACGGAGCGCGTTCTGCACCAGGTTCATCACCACTTGCAGCACGCGATCGGCGTCCACCGGCACCTCGACGTCGAGCGACGGGTCGAGGGTCACCTCGTCGACCTCGGCGGCCCCCACCAGGCGCACCGCGCGGCGCACCACGTCGCTGGCGCGCTGCGCCACCGTGCCCTGGCGCCGCCCATCGTTGGCCGACGACAAGAGCGCCTGGGTCAGCGCGCGGCACCGTCGGCTCTCGTCGATGAGCAGCTGCAAGCTCTCGTCGACGTCCTGGCGCTGGCGCTCGTCGAGCGGCGCCTCGGCCAGCACCGCGCGCAGGTCTTTTCCCAAGGTCTGCATGGTGGTGAGCGGCGTGTTGAGCTCGTGTGCCACGCCTTGCAACGCGCGGCCGAGCGTGGCCAGGCGCTCGAGCATCACGTGGCGCTGGTCGACCAAGAGCTCGTCGGTGCGGTCGACGTAGAGGAGCGCGCGCGCGCCCAAGGCTCGTCGCTGGGGCAGCGCTACCAGGTCGATGATGCGCTCGCGGTGATCGCCGGTCGCGCGCACCGGCACCGCGAAGCGTCGCGACACCGGGCCCGCCTCTTCGATGGTCTCGAGCTCGCGCGCCGCCTCTTGGGCCTGCGGGTGGCGCTGCAGGTCGCGCGCGGTCTCGTTGGCGAGCTGGCTTTGCCCGTCGGCGCCCACCAGGTCGAGGCCCACCTTGAGCGCGGCCAACGAGTCGAGCAGGAGCGCCACGCCGCGCGCGGCCTCGCGTCGCTCGGCGGCGTGGCGCTCGGCCACCACCAGCGCGAGGTAGCCCAGGCCCACCACCAAGAGCCCAAGGGAGATCACGATCAGCGTGCGCGGCACGCTCACGAGCGCGGGCGCGGGCAGAAGCTGTTGCTCGTCGAGCAGCCACAAGAACGCGATGCAGGCCAAGGACAGCGCCGTGGCCGAGATGGCGCCGCGCCGGCCATTGAGCAACGCGCCCAGCACCACGTGGAAGCTGAAGGCCACGGCCACCGGGTTGCGCAGGCCGCCGGTCCACACCAAGAGCCACGAGAGGAACACCAGGTCGACGGCGGCGTGCAGGCCGAGCTCGCGCCAGCCCACCTCGCGCGCCCGCTTGGCGCGCGCCATCAGCGCCAGGTTCGCCAGTCCCATGACCACCACGCCGGCGACCACCGCGGGCACGTGGACGAACTGCCAGTCGAGCAGCCACGCGAGCAGGACGCCGCCGAGGGTGCCGGCCAGCGCCCACCAGCGCAGGCGCGAGAGCCAGCGCAAGCCCGAGCTGTTGGTGTCGACGTAGCCGTCCACGGGCGCAGCCTGCCGCGGTCGCGCGCGCTTGTCAGTGGGGAGCGGGCGGCGCGAGGAACGCGGCCACGCGCCGCGCGGCGTCGGCCCGCAGGTCGGCGTAGAAGAGCTGCACCTCCACCGGGTGGAAGTTCTGCCCGCCCATGATCCACAGGAGGATGGCGCTCGGCAGATCGCGCCACGGCACGGGCGCGTGATCGCTGATGATGAGGTGACCATCGCGGCAGCGCGCGGCGGCGAAGGCCGGCAGCAGCGCGGGTGTCTCGACGTCGAAGAACACGGCGCCGGCGTGCTGCTCCCTGGTGGTGGGGTCGTCGCCGGCGCCACCGAGCACCGGGTTGACGCACTGGTGCGGCTCGGGCGTGGTGCTGACGTCGAGCTCGAAGGCGTCGGGCTGCCAGGCCGGGCCGCGCGCGTTGAAGCTCACCACGCAGCCGGTCGCGTCGCGCGTCGCGCACGCCGGCAGGCCGCCCACGTCGGCCGACGACAAGAGCGCGCCCGGCAGGTAGGCGGCCACCAGGAGCGCGCGCTCGGGTCTTGCGGCGATGCGCTCGCGCAACAGGCGCGCGGCGAGCGCGGCGCCCTGGCTATGGCCCACGACGAGGAAGGGGCGCTCGGCACCGGCGCGGCGTCGAAACTCGACGAACGCGCTCTCGACGTCGAGGTAGGCGAGGTCGATGGCGCCGTCGCCGTCGACGGACGGGGTCGTGAACGCGCTGCCGCTCGCCTGGCGGTAGCTCGGCGCGTAGATGGCGCCGACGCCGTTGAAGGCGCTGGCCTGGATGAGCGTGCCACCTCGGATGCTGGCCATGCGCACCTGGGGATCGTCGAAGGGCGCGTTCCAGGCCGGCGCGATCGACGAGGTGGGGTGCAGGTAGAACACGTCGACGGCTGGGGCGCGCGCCGCCGGCAGCTCGGCCAGCGCCACGTCGGCCTCGTCGGCGCTGGTGGGCAGCGCCAGCCAAGCGCCGTCGTCACGGTAGTCGGGCGGCGGCGGCACGGCGACGAGGTCGAAGGGCGCGCCGGGTGTCATGAGCCACTGCACCAGCGCGGGCGCGGCGACCACGCCGGTGCCGATGATGCCCGCTACCAGCGCCACCAACGCCCACAGCAGCCGGCGGCGGCGTGGTCGTGCGTTCATGCTCACGCACTCTCCAATCGTTGCGTTGCGACGCCGGCGCGCCCTCGCATGCTCGTGTTACTTCGCGCTCAGATCCACCGTGCGCTCCACCGTGCGCCCAGGCGCCACGCGCAGCTCCGAGAACAGCCGCTCCTTGCCGTCGCGCTTGACGCCGAGGGCGTAGATGCCGGGCGGCAAGAGCGCGTCGGCGCCCGCGGGCACCGCGAGGAAGGGCTCGGCGGTGGGCTTGCCGCCCTTGAGCTCGGTGTAGAAGCGCACCTCGGCGGGCACCGCCACGCCGCCCTCGAACACCTGCACCACGGCAGTGCCGATGTCGAGGTCGAGGCTGAGCCCCAGGCGCGCGCCGGTGCGCAGCACCACCTGCTTCTGCGTCACCACCTCGCCCTGCTGGGCCTTGAGCGCGGCGCGCACGTGGTACTTGCCGGCAGACACCGAGAAGCTGGTCTTGCCGTCGGCGTCGGAGCGCTTGCTGGCGGCCGGGGCCTCGGCACCGACGACGGTGAGCGCCACGTCGAGGCCCTGCGCCTTCTTGCCCACGGTGGTGCTGACGTCGAGGCGCGCGGCGCCGAGCTCGATGGTGGGCGCCACGCTGCCACCCGCCGGGACGCTGGTGACGACCTCCCCCGACAGCGAGCTGCCGTCGTCGAGCGTGCGCTCGAGCAGGCGCGCCACCAGGCGCACCTTGCCGGGCTGCAGCTTGAGCGCCTCGCCGGCGGCGACGGTGTTGAAGGGCGCGCTGCCGGCGGGCGCGTACAGGTCGATCTCGACCTTGTCGGTCACGGCCTTGCCGTCGACCAGCACGCGGGGCCGCGCGCTGCCGGTCTTGTGCGCCACCGCGCGCGTGGTGCTCTTGCCCGGGCTGATGGTGACCCCGCGCGTGAGCACCTCGCCGAAGTCGTGGGCGTCCTCGAGCTGGGTCACGAGGTCGTAGCTTCCCGGCGGTGCGTGGCCCTTCTCGCCGGCGCGCAGCTCCACGAGGCGCGTCTTCTGCCCCGGTTGGCGCAGCGCGGCCACGCCGCCCGCCTTCTTGCCGTTGTCGGTGAGGAAGACCGTGAGCTCACCGTCGGTGGTGTCGACGGTGACGTCGCTGCGCTTCTTGGTGGCGATGGTGGCGGTGGCGTTGCCGAACACCGGGCGCCCACCATCGTCGAGCTTGGCCACCACGCGCACGCGGCCGGGCTCGATGGGCATGACGGCCCGCTCCTTGCCGCGCGCCACCTCGCGGCCGCGCTCGTCGAGCACCGTGATGTCGGCGGACACGGGCGTGTCGAAGCGCAGCACGTTGACCAGCAAGAAGCCCGGGGCGAGCGCCACGCGCGCGCTGACGTCGTCGTCCTTGACCACTAGCGGCATGCTCTTCTTCACCACGCCTTCGCCGCTTGGGCAGGCCACCACCACGTCCCACGCGCCGCTGGGCAGGGAGAAGGGCTGCAGCAGGTCGGGCACGCTGGTGCTCGGCGCGTCGCCGTCTTTGGGGAAGACCTCGGCGGAGCAGGGGCCCTGCCACACCACGTCGCCACCCTTGGCGATCTCGAGCGTGACGGTGGGGTCGGTGGCCGCGAGGAGGAGTGCCAGCGTGATCATGGGCCGAGCAGAGCGCGAAGCCGGCGCGCTGAAAAGGCCGCGCGCACTGGCTCAGAAGGGCGGCGTCAGCACGCCGCGCTCGGTGATGAAGGAGGTGACGAGCCCGGGCGGCGTCACGTCGAACGAGGGGTTCCACACCGGCACGTCGTGGGGCGCGATGGGCGTGCCGCGCGCGCCGCGCACCTCGTCGGCGGCGCGCTCCTCGATGGGGATGTCGACGCCCTGCGCGATCGTGGTGTCGAAGGTCGACATCGGCGCCGCCACGTGGAAGGGCACGCGCGCCGCTGCGCACACGGTGGCGAGCGTGCGCGTGCCGATCTTGTTCGCCGTGGACCCGTCGCGCGCGATGCGATCGGCGCCCACCACCGCGCGCGTGACGCCGAGGCGCTCCACGGCGAACGCCGACATGCCGTCGGTGATGAGCGTGACCGGGATGCCCTCGCGCAAGCACTCCCACGCCGTCAAGCGCGCGCCCTGCAACAAGGGGCGCGTCTCGAGCGCCACCACGCGCACGCGCTTGCCTTGGGCGTGCGCGCTCTTGACGACGCCGAGCCCCGTGCCGATGCCACAGGTGGCCAGCGCGCCGCTGTGACAGATGGTGATGACGACGTCGCCGTCGGCGATGAGCGCGGCGCCATGGGCGCCCATGGCCGCGCAGGCGGCCTCGTCGGCCAACACGTGGCGCTCGGCGGCGTCGACCACGGCGGCCAAGCGCGCCGCCGGCGCGGCCGCGCTCCACGCCGCCTTCACCTCGTCGAGGGCGGCGAACAGGTTCTTGGCGGTGGGGCGTGTGGCGCGCAGCCGGCGATCGGCGCCTTCGAGGTCGTGGCCCTGCCGCGCCGCCAGCACCATGCCGAGAGCCGCCGCGCCGCCGATGGCGGGCGCGCCGCGCACCGCCAGGGTCTCGATGGCTTGGGCCACGTCTTCGAGCTCGGTGAAGGTGTGCCAGCGCTCCTCGTGCGGCAGCGCGCGCTGATCGAGCAGGTGCAGCCCGCGCTCGTCGAGGAAGAAGGGCCGCAGGCCCTCGCGCACCAGCATGGAGCGGTTCGGATCTTTCACGCGTCGCTCGTTACCGTGTGGAGTCACCGTGTGCGGTCAGCGTGCGAATTCACAGCGTGGAGTCGTCGACGCGCGCGGCGCCGGGCTCGAAGGTGCCAAGCTCGGCGCCGTCGGGCGCCACCAGCTTGATCTGCTGGTAGCTCTCGTCGAGCACGATGGTGGCCTTGGCCGGGAAGGCCACGCCGTCGACGGGCTTCTTGAGCTCGAGCTCCCAGGTGCCTGCCGCTGCCTGCTTCCAGGTGAGCTGTCCGGCCTTCTGCGCCTTCTTGCCCTTGCAGCTCTCGGCGACCGCGAGGGTGGCAGTGCCGCCCGCCTTGCCCGCCGCTTTGAACACCAGGGTCAGCCACGGGCGCGTGCAGGTGGCGCCTTGCAGCGTCCAGGTGGCCTTGCGCTCGAGCAAACGCGTGGGCAGGTCCATCGTCGACACCTTGGGCAAGCCGAGCAGCTCGCGCACCTCGGGCTCGCCGATCCACGCATCGAAGGCGCTGTCGCTCTTGGCAGTCGCCAGCAGCTTCTTGGCGCTGGCGTCTTTCTCGCCCTGCTCCTTGAGCCAGCTGAGGTTCTCGATCATGGCGCTGCGCCCCACGCCGCCCTGCGCCTCGGCGGCCGCACGCAGGAAGCGCGCCGGCGCAAAGCTCGGGTCGGCGTTGATCGCCTCTTCCAGCTTCTTGCCCGCGCCCGACCAGTCGCGCTTTTTGTAGAGCGCCTGGCCCGCGGCATGCGCGCGCTCCGCCACCTTGCGCCCGGCCGGGCCGCCCACCAAGAGCTTGCTCACGTCGACCACGACGACCCAACGCGGCGCGCTCTTGTCGCCCTTGGCGGGCTTGTCTTGCTCCACGCTGACCGCGAGCTCTTTGCCGTCGACGCGCCACAGCGCCTCGGCGATCTTGAGCGCGTCGCCACTGGCCACCTCGGCTACCTGCTCGCGCTTGCTGCCCTCTTTGCCTGCGGGCCCGTCCAGCACCACCACCACGCTCTTTCCCTCGCCACCCTCGAGCTTGACCTCGAGGCCGAAGGGGCTCTTCTTCTCCGCCTTGCCACCCTTGAGGTCGCGCTTGGCGTACTCGAGCGCGGCCACCGCGCCCACCTGCGCCGGCAGCTCGCCGCACGCCGAGCCCGGCCCAATGGACACGCCCTCGGGCCAGCCTGCCGGTACGTCGTTCACGTCTTCGCGACAGACCCGCACCACGGTGCCCGAGGCGCTCTGCACGGTCTGGTACGAGAAGGCGCCGCTCGCATGCCAGCCGAGAAAGACCTGGCGATCGGCGCGCGCCGAGCTGCTGAGCGTGGCGAGAGCGAACAGGGCACAGGCGACGACGGTGAGGCGCATGGCGCGCATTAGCGCGTTTGGCCCTGCGGGCTCAACGTCTGGCGCACACCCCAGCCCTGAGGTAGCTGCGCGCCATGCTGCACCTGCCGCTCCTCCTCGCCCTCGCCGTCACCCCCGCGCCGGCCATCGCCCCCGGCGCGCTCACGCTCGAGCGCGTGTTCGCCGACCC
>JADZDP010000135.1 GCA_020850995.1 Deltaproteobacteria bacterium | reverse complement strand
TCGACGGCGGCGCTGCTCTCGAAGCTCAAGGCCACCTGCAAGGGCACCTCGCCGGCGCTGACCTTCGCCGAGCCTCCCGTGGTCGAGGGGCTCAAGGCGCCGCAGTCGGTGTCGCTGCTCGTGGACCTGGGCGCCGTGCTCAGCACCTTGCTCGACGATGGCTGGCGCGTGGAGCGGGCCGCCCAAGGGGCCGCGGTGAGAGACAAGGACAAGGCGCAGCCGCCCGAGATCGACGAGGCCAAGAAGCTCCTCGACCAGCTGCCACGCCAGGGCCTGGTGGGCACCAAGAGCGGCAGCACGCTGCAGCCGCGGGGGTATTCGTCATGAGCCGCGCTCGATCTCGATCCTCCGCGTCTCGCACGACGATCGGCGCAGGCGCGCAAGGTCAGAAGCTTCGGCAATTGGGGCTTGTCGACGATCCTTCGTGCACGGCGGCTGCTCTCGCGAGAGCAAACGGCGGTGCCCTTGGGCGGGCTCGGCGTGCCAGGTCGGCCGAGCATCCGGAAGAGCGCGACGGACCCCTCCCTACCTCTCTCTCCAGAGGACTGGGGAGGGCCGCGCCACCCTCGGCACACCGACGCGCCAAACCCGGAAGGGCTTCCCACATTCCTATGGGGGAAGAGGTAGATGGGGGGCCGTTCATCCCTGCAGTGACGTCGTCACCCGGCACGCCGAGGTCGCAGGAACGCACCGCCGCCTGCTCTCGCGAGAGCAGCGATCCCGTCGTGACGGCGCAACAACAAGCCCCAGCTTCTTCTCCTTCTGCTGGCTCTTCGGGGTCGAGGCGTCATCAATCGACACCTCGATCGCGGGCGAGCAGCGCTGCTCCTCGTGTTCCGCGAGGAGGTGGCCTCACCGCGTTCGCCCTCGCCGCCCTGGCGCTCTCGCTGAGCGCGCCGGCCCAAGCCAAGCCGCTCTACATCACCGTCAACCGCAGCTTCTCCACCACCGAGCACCCCATCGTCGACGTCGCGTTCCAAAACCGCGGCCCGGTGGAGCTGCGCGTGCTCAAGCCGCGCGACCTCGACAAGTACCTGGCGAGCCAGGCGAACCTGCGCCGCGTGTGGGACGAGCCGAGCACGGCGCACAACCCCGGGCGCGCGCTCTCGCAGGGCATCAACGCGCTGCGCGGCCCCGGGCAGTACCTGTTGTTCGCCCTCGACCCCAAGCTGCGCACCGAGCTCTCGCCCGCGCTCGGCGAGCGCGCCGACGACGACAGCACGGCGACGCTGCGCGTGGCAGAGGGGCCAAAGAAGCTGGTGGGCGTGCCCGAGGGCATGGAGCTGGTGCGCTCGCAGTGGCTCAACCTCGACCTGGGCGGCGCCGATCGCGCCTTCGACGTGCCCGGCTTCGACGCCTGGTCGGGCGACTCGGGCTTCCAAGAGCGGCGCGTGCCGCTGCCCGAGCTGCCCGCCGGCGTGTACGTGCTGCAGCTCGTGCAAGGCAACGTCGACGGGCAGGTGGTGCTCGTCGTCACCGACCTCACCGTGGCCGTCAAGCAGACCGACGGCAAGGTGCTGGTGCGCGCCGCCAGCCGCGCGCAGCAGCCGGTCAAGGGCGCCGCCATCACGGTGCGCACGCCGAGCGGCGCCGCGCTCACCGCCCTCACCGACCAAAGCGGCGAGGCGATCATCAAGACCGCTGAGCCGCGCCTCTTGGTCACGGTGAAGAACGGCGCCGATGTGGCGCTGGTCGACACCGAGTTCTTCTCGACCTTGATGACCACGCCGGATCTGTTCCTCTACACCGACCGGCCCATCTATCACCCGGGTGACGAGCTGCAGTTCCGCGGTGTCTTGCGCAAGCCCGAGTCCTACTTGGCGCGCCTCTTCGTGCCCGCCAAGCGCTCGGTGGTGGTGGAGCTGCGCACCGACGACGGCGGCGGCGCCAAGACCACCGTGAACGTCGACGCCTACGGCAGCTTCAGCGGCAAGCTCAAGGCGCCCGAGGACGCCGTGGTTGGCGTCTTGCGCGTCACCGCCACCGTCGAGGGGCGGCCCTACCAGGGCGAGACGCGCGTGCAGGACTACGTCAAGCCCACCTTCTTCATCGAGGTGACGCCGACCAGCGAGGCCATCGTGCCCGGGCAGAAGATCAAGGCCACGCTGCGCGCCGAGCGCTACGCGGGTGGTGCGCCCGTGGCCGGCTTCGAGGTCTTGCTGACGCGCTCGTCGCTCGACACGCCTGCGTGGGTCGATGATGGCGGCAAGGGCGGCCAAGGCAGCGCCGTCACCTACGGCAGCGCCTCCACCACCGAGGGCAAGCTCTCGGTGCCCGATCGCGTGTACTCGTCCTTGGCCGAGCGCCTCGACAAGGGCGAGGCCGACGCCGGTGACCCGTGGGCCTCGGCGCCTGCCTTCGACGAGAAGGGCAACGCCGAGATCGAGGTGGAGGTGCCGGCGCTGAAAGAGGGCGAAGAGCGCGTGCCCTGGCGTTACTCGCTGTCGATCCGCGCGCGCGACGACCAAGGCACCTTCGCCTCGTCGGCCACCACGCTCTACCTGTCGCCCTACGAGGTGCTCGGCGCCCTGCGCGTGGACCCGAAGGTGGTGCGCGTGGGCGGCACGGCCGCGCTGGTGGTGCGCTCGACGACGCTGTCGGGGAAGCCAGCGCCCGGCATCGCGGGCAGCGTGCGCTTCGCGCTGCGCAACAAGAACGGCGAGCAGCAGAGCGGCGGCCAAAGCCAGAGCTTCACCACCGATGAGAGCGGCCGCGCCACCGTCAACATCCCCACCACCGCGCCGGGCTCGTGGGCGCTCTTGGTGACGCTCACCGACAAGAAGGGCGCGCAGTGGGCGGGCGAAGATCGCTTGATCGTGGTCGGCGCCGCCGGCGAGGCCGTCGAGTGGGTGCCCGAGCTCTCGCTGCTCTCGCCCACCACCACCTTGTCCTCGGGCGAGAAGGTCGACGTGGTTGCCCTCTTGCCCGACGAGTGGGGCCCCGGCGGCAAGAACGAGGGCCCGCTCTGGCTCACCCTGTCGGGCAACGACCTCTACGAGACGCGCCTGTTGCCGAGCAAGGGCAACACCGTCGTGGTGCCGGTGAAGGCCGACAAGCGCTACGGCTCCGCCGTGTACGCGTCGCTCAGCTACCCCACGCGCAGCGGCCGCTGGGAGGAGCGCACCGTGCCCTTCCGCATCGTGCCTGGTGAGCGCGTGCTCGACGTCAAGGTGGAGGCCAAGCGCAGCGAGGCCGAGCCCAACGGCGACCAGACCCTGACCCTGCGCGTCACCGACGCCTCGGGCGACGGCGTGGCGGCCTCGGTCAGCATCGGCGTGGTCGACAAGGCGGTGTACGCGGTGCAGGCGGAGTTCCGCCCGAGCATCCTCGACTTCTTCTATCCGATCACGCGCAACAACGTCGCCACCTTCACCTCCATGGAGTTCCAGGGCTACGGCTACGGCCACGTGCTGGCGCGCCGCGCCGCCCGCTACGGCGACGTGCAGTTCGCCACGCTCAAGCCGCCGAAGAAGAACCAGGAGAAGGACACCGCCTACTGGAACGGCAGCGTCGTCACCGACGACGAGGGCAACGCCACCCTCAGCTTCAAGCTGCCCTCGAACCAGACGCTGTGGACCGTCACCGCCGTGGCCGCCGACACCGCCGGGCGCGTGGGCGAGGGCACGGCGCAGTTCGCCACCCGCGGCAACCTCACGCTCGCCACCGCCGTGCCGCGCTTCTTGCGCGTGGGCGATCAAGCCACCGGCATCGTGCGCGTGTCGCGGCCCTCGTCGTCGTCGTGGAAGGGGGGCGCCCTCGAGGTCGCGACCACCGTGGGCGGCGCCGCCGCCAAGAAGAGCGTCGAGCTCACGAGCGGCAGCCAGCTCGTGCCCTTGCCCATCACGGCCACCGCCGCCGGGCGCACCGACGTGGCGGTAGTGATCAAGGGCGGCCCCCAGGCGCTCAGCGACAGCAAGGCCCTGCCCGTCGACGACGGCGCGGTCAGCGAGCGCGTGCGCGTGAGCGCCGTGGGCGGGGGCGCGCTGGCGCTGACGGTGCCGAAGGGCGCCCGCCTCACCGACGTGGAGCTGGTGCTTTCACCCACGCTGGCCGACCTGGCGCTGGGCGATTTGCGCGAGCTGCTGGTCTACCCCTACGGCTGCCTCGAGCAGCTCGTGTCTACCACCACGCCGGTCTTGGCGCTCACCGCCGCCTTGGAGAGCGGCCCGGTGGCCGCGTCCCTCGACGTCGACACGCAAGGGCTCTTGGCCGAGGCGCGCTCGCGCGCGGCTTGGGGTGTCACGCGCATCCTCGAGCATGCGCAAAAGAGCGGCGGCTTCGTGTGGTTCACCGGCTACGGCAACGACACGCCGAGCCTCGAGATGACGCTGATCGCGCTCAACGGCCTGGTGCCCGCGCACGAGGCGGGCCTGGTGTCGCGCACCGACCCGCGCGTCACCGCCTCCCTGCGCTGGCTCGAGGCCCAAGGCCCCCTCGGCGATCCCCTCGACGCCGTGCGCGCGGCGGTGCTGGCGAGCTGGGAGGGCGACAAGCACGCGGCGCGCGTACGCACGCTCGTCACCGGTCTCACGTCCACCTCGAGCCCCTACTACGTGGCCATGGCCACCATCGCCGCCGACCGCGCCGGCGTGCTGACGGAGCCAGACCAGCGCGCGCAGCTCCGGTCCGCGCACTCCTCGCTGCGCGCGAGCTTCCTCGCGAGCGGCGCGCCCAGCTCGAGCCTGAGCCCCGAGGTGAGCTGGCGCTACCCGCTGCACGGCCACGGCATCGACGCCACGGTGGCGCGCGCCCTCACCCTCGTCGAGAGCGACAACGCGCCCGTCGCCAAGCGCCTGCGCGAGCTCTTCGCCGCGCCCTCGTTGGCGACCTTCGATCGCGCCACGCTGGTGCTGGCCGCGCTGCCCATGATCGAGGGTGACGCCGCGCGCCTGGGCGTGCTCAAGCCCCCGAGCGTCGAGGTGGGCGGCGCCAAGATCGAGCTGGCCCCGCGGGGCCTCGGCCTGGCGGCCAAGCTGCCCGACAACAGCGCCACCGCCAAGGTGGGCAGCTTCGACGGCGTCGCCACCTTGCGCGGCGTGCTGCGCACCAACGCCGCCGACGCGCCCGCGGTGGCCGAGGGCTTCACGCTCGAGCGCCGCTACTGGCTCGTCAGCGGCGATCAGAAGACGCCGCTCGACGCCGGCGCCAGCGTGGCGCAGGGCACCACCGTGTACGTCGAGCTCACGCTCTCGCTCAACGGCCGGCGCGACTATCGCTCGAGCTACGCCGTGTTGGTGGACCCCACGCCCGCGGGCTTCTCGGCGCTGCAAGAGGACAAGGAGTACCGCGGCGGCGCCCTGGCGCTGCCGCTGGCCCATGCGTCGCTCAAGAAGCGCGCCTTCACCGCCGACCGCGCCATGTTCTTCCTCGAGGAGCCGGCGTGGTGGATGGATCAGGTGCGCACCATCGGCTACGTCATGCGCGCGGACTTCGCCGGCACCTTCACGGCGCCGCCCGCGAGCATCGAGGACATGTACTGGTCGAAGGCGCGCGCGCGCACGACAGCGGCCAAGCTGACGGTGACGCCGTCGGGCACGTAGGGGCGATGCTGGTCGGAAGAAGGAGCTGGGGCTTGTGGTGTCGCCGTCATGGCGGGATCGCTGCTCTCGCGAGAGCACAGGACGGTGCGTTCCTGCGACGCCGACGTGCCGAATGACGACGTCACCGCATGAGTGAACGGCCCCCCTTCTACCTCTTCCCCCATAGGAATGGGGGAAGCCGTTCCGGGGTCGGCACGTCGGAGCGCCGAAGGTGGCACGGCCCTCCCCAGTCCTCTGGGGAGGGAGGCAGGGAGGGGTCCATCGTGCTCTCTCGGATGCTCGGCCGGCTCGGCACGCCGAGGCTGCCCAGGGGCACCGCCGTCTGCTCTCGCGAGAGTAGCCACCGTCGACGAAGGCTCCACAACAAGCCCCAGCTTCTTCTGCTCGCCGCGCTCGTGCTCGGCGTCGCGCCGGTGGCGGCCGCCGCGCCCGTCGAGGTCATCGTCGACGGCGACGTGGGCGACGCGGGCGCCATTCGCGCCGCCGTGGAGGCCGCGCTGACGCGCATCGAGGCGGCGGCGCACGCGGCCGCCGGCGCGGGCGCTGCCCCCCTCGAGCACCGGCTGCGCACCGTGCGCGTGCGCCGCGCCTTCGCGCTGGCCGCGCACAAGGCGGCCTCGTCGACGCCTGGGGTCATCGAGCTGCGCGCGCCCGCGATCCTCGATGCGCGCACCACGGCCGCGCTGACGCACGAGGTCGCGCACCAGCTCTTGTGGAGCACCTGCCCCGCCAGCAGCAGCGACGCGCTCTTGCACGAGCTGTTCGCGGTGTGGGCGAGCGGCGAGGCGCCCTTGTGGCTCGAGGGTGAGCCCTACCTCTCGCTGCCGCAAGCGCGCGAGCTGCTCGAGAAGAACCCCCTCGATAGCCGCGCCGCGCGCCGCGCGCTGGCGCGCATGGTGAGCGAAGAGCGCGAGGCGCCCGTCGCCATCGCGCGCCGCTTGCGCGCCTGCGCCGACGGCGCCGTGGTGCCGCGCCTTGCCGTGGAGGAGCTGGCCGCCCACGCCACCGACGACGTGGACGTGCTGGTGGTGGTGCAGCGCGCCACCGGCGAGCTGGTGCACAGCCGCGGCGAGATCGAGCGCCCCCTGCCCTTCGGCTCCACGCTCAAGCCCTTCGTGGTGGCCGCCGCGCGCATGGCCGCGCGACCCGCGCCGACGCTGCCGGTGCGCGCCACCGATCCCATGTGGGCCTGCCCGTTGCGCGCCGACGAGCGCAACCTCGACGTCGAACGCGCGCTGCTCACGAGCTGCAACGGCTACTTCCTCGACTGGGCCACCCGCGATCCCGACGTGGCGCGCTTGGGCGAGCTTGGGCCCCTGCTCGTGTCCTACGGCCTGAGCGCGCTGCCGAGCGACATGCGCGAGGCCATCGGCGTGCAGGCCACGCTGCGCGTGTCGGCGCGCGGCCTGGCGCAAGGCTATCGCGCGCTCTCGTGGGCGCGTCCCGACGTGGTCGCGCTGCTCACGCGCAACGCCGACGAGGGCACGCTCAAGGGTCGCGCCGAGCTGCGCGGGATCGCGGCCAAGACCGGCACCGTGCGCGGCCTCGGCTCGGCCCCCGACCTCGGCTGGCTCGTGGCTCTCAGCGACGACGTGGTGGTGGTGCGCGCGCGCGCGGGCGTCACCCCGCAGGCCCTGGTCGACGACGTGGCGCGCGTGCTCGAGGAGCTGCCGCGCGCGGCGCGCACGGCGCGCGTGCAGACCTTCGGTCTGCTGCCGCCCGACGAGGTGCGCGCGCGCTGCGAGGGCGAGGGCACGGTGGTGGGCGCGCGCGGCGTGGAGCGCGCCGGCGCCGTCCTTGGCTCGCTCGCCCCGTGGACGCGCCAGGGCGCCGCCTTGTGCACAGGGGCGTGGCGCGTGTCCTTCGCCGACGACGCGCGCGCGCGGCCCTACCTCGGCACCTTCAGCTGGAGCCCGCCCCCCGACGACGCGACGCCCGACGACCCCTTGGCGAGCCCGCGGCAACGACGGGCGCGGCGCGGCGCCGACTTCGTGTTCGCCACCTCGCTCGGCCACTACACGGCCGGCGTGCTCGCCGCCGAGGACAGCGGCGCCACCGGCGCGGCGCGCGCGGCCCTGTCGCGCGTCATCGCGCACAACGCCCTGCACTGCGACGAGCGCCACCAGGGCCGCCCGCTCTGCGACACCACGCACTGCCAGACCTTCCTCGGCACCACCAACACGAGCGCCACGCCGAGCGAGCTCGCGCCCCTCTCCTCGCGCGCCTTCTTGCCCTTCTCGCAGGGCGGCGCGGCACCTTGGCGCGAGCGGCGATCCTTGGCCGAGTGGCGCGCGGCGCTGCAACAGCGCGCCCGCCTCGAGGGCGCCGACCTGCGCGTGGTGCGCGTGGCCGACGGCAGCGTGGTGCTCCTGGTGCGCAGCTCCGACGGCGCTGGCGAGGAGGTGCGCGAGCTGCCCTGCGAGCCCCTGCGCAACACGCTGCGCCTGCCCTCGTGCCCTGTGTCCATCGTGGTCGAGGGCACCGTGGTGACCTTCGAGGGCAAGGGCGCGGGCCATGGGCTCGGGCTCGAGGTGGAGCGCGCCAAGGGTGCGGCGGCCGCGGGAGCGAGCGCCGAGGAGATCTTGCGCGCCGCGTACGGGCCGAGCGTGGTGGGGCCGCGCTGAGCTGAGCCAGGCGGTTGACCGGCCGGGCGGAATGCGCGCTAGAGCTCGTTTCAGAACCCCGGACCGAGCGGGCGCGCGCCAGGCGGGTGAGCACAAGGCGCGAGGAGCCGGCCATCCTCGACGGATGGTCGGCCCGCAGCAACGCAGTGATCGCCCGCCTG
>JADZDP010000134.1 GCA_020850995.1 Deltaproteobacteria bacterium | reverse complement strand
TCAACCCCGGCAAGTTCTACGCGCTGGCCGAGAGCCCGCAGCTCTACAAGCAGATGTTCATGATGGCGGGGCTCGATCGCTACTTCCAGATCGTGAAGTGCTTCCGCGACGAGGACCTGCGCGGCGATCGTCAGCCCGAGTTCACGCAGATCGATATCGAGCTCTCCTGGGCCACCGAGCGCGTGGTGCAGACGCTGGTGGAAGGCCTGGTGGCCGACATGTTCAAGGAGGCCCTCGGCGTCAGCGTCGAGCGGCCCTTCCAGCGCATGAGCTACGACGAGGCCATGGCGCGCTTCGGCTCCGACAAGCCCGACCTGCGCTTTGGCATGGAGCACAAGGACATCACCGCCATCGTCAAGAAGCACCAGGGCGGCGGCATCAAGCTCTTCGCCGACGTGGTGGCTACCGCGGGCAACATCATCAAGGTGATGGTCATCGAGAAGAAGCACGAGATGTCCCGCACCGAGGTGGACAAGCTCGAGGACGTGGCCAAGGGCATGGGGAGCAAGGGCGTGGGCCGCGTGCGCCTCGACGAGAGCGGCCAATGGACCCAGGGTCCTTTCGGCAAGGCGGTCACGCCGGAGATGCGCGCCGAGGTCAACGAGCTGTGCGGCGCCAAGCCCGGCGACGTCATCCTCTTCCAGCTCGGCAAGCCCGGCCTGGTGCACACCGTGCTCGGCGGCCTGCGCCTGCACCTGCGCGAAAAGCTCAACCTGGTGGAGCACGACGAGCACGGCGTGTCGAAGCAGTGGAAGACCCTGTGGGTCACCGACTTCCCCCTCTTCGAGTACGACGAGGACAAGAAGACCCACGTGGCCGCGCATCACCCCTTCACCTCGCCCCAGGCGGGCCACGAGGACAAGCTCACGAGCGACCCCGGGAGCTGCCGCGCCCGCGCCTACGACCTGGTGGTGAACGGCAACGAGGTGGCCGGCGGCTCCATCCGCATCCACGACGGCGCCGTGCAGTCGAAGGTGTTCGCCGCGCTCGGCATCTCCGAGGAGGATCGCCAGCGCAAGTTCGGCTTCTTGCTCGAGGCCATGAAGTACGGCTGCCCGCCCCATGGCGGCATCGCGCTCGGCTTCGATCGCTGGGCCATGCTTTTTTGCGGCGGCACCTCGCTGCGGGACGTCATCGCCTACCCGAAGACGCAGAAGGGCACCTGCCTGCTCACGGACGCGCCCACCCCGGTCTCGGAGGCGCAGCTCAACGAGCTGTTCATCGCGTCCACCGCGCCGCAGGAGTGAGGGCCGCTCGCCCGCGGGTGTCGGGTGCGGTCGCATGCTTTCCTACAGTTGACGACGTGTGCCGACACGTCGCGCTGCGATCGCGATCACGAAGCGGGGCGATGACTGTCGTAAAAGCGCCTTCGGGTCTGCCCGCGGAGGGGATCAGCGCCGAAAACCCACCCGTCGTACCGGCTGCGGCCGGCCAAAACATCGAGGTTCCCATGACCCGCATCGACTCCAAGTTCAAGGTTGCGCTCCGAGGTCTCGGCGGCGCCGAGGAGACCAACGCGCCCGCCGAGCTCACCGAGGTCCCAGGCACCGAGGAGCGTGAGGTCGATACCACCGTTGCCGACGTCAAGACGCAGCTCGAGGCGCGTATGCGCACGCAGGGCGCCGAGGCGCAGCTCGCACAGGGCGTGCAGGCCTTGGCGGCCGGGCTCGAGCGCATCCTCGAGTCCGTGGGCATCCACGTGAACCTCACGCCCGACATCGACCCCGCCGATCCGGCGGCGCGCAGCCTCTTGTCGCCCAAGGACGTCATCAACGCGCTCAAGGAGATGGGCCTCGAGCCCGGAGAGAGCCTCGACGATCCGAAGACCAAGGAAGCCATCAAGCAGTTCCAGGGCGCCGCCGGCCTCGAGGAGACCGGCGAGCTCGACATGGAAACGCTCATGGCGATCCTCGAGTCGCGGCTCAACAACGACCGCCGGGCACAGAGCGGGTCCAGCGGCGGCAGCGTGCACGGCACGCGCCGGCCCGCTGGCTCCCAGGGCGCCGACGTCCCTGCGCAACAGCCGAGGAAGACCAAGGAGGTCGACACCTCCAACTGGAAGGCCGGCAAGGGTGACGTCACCCCCGATCAGCTGCAGAAGGTCGTGCCGGGCCTGAGCGCCGAGCGCGCCCGCGAGGTGGCGCCGCACCTGAACCGCGCCATGGCCGAGGCCGGCATCGACAACCCCAAGCGCAAGGCCGCGTTCATCGCGCAGCTCGCGCACGAGTCGGGCGGCTTCAAGCACATGGAGGAGATCGCCTCGGGCCGCCAGTACGAGGGCCGCCGCGACCTCGGCAACACTCAGCCCGGTGACGGCGAGCGCTTCAAGGGCAGAGGCTTCATCCAGGTCACCGGCCGCGCCAACTACGCGGCGGCGTCGAAGGCCTTGGGCGAGGACTTCGTCAAGCACCCCGAGCGCGCCGGCACCCTCGAGAACGCCGCGCGCGTGGCTGCCTGGTACTGGAACTCGCGCGGGCTCAACGAGAAGGCCGACCGCGGCGACTTCGACGGCATCACCAAGAGCATCAACGGCGGCTACAACGGCAAGGCCGACCGCGACCGCTACTATGCGCGCGCGCTCGACGCGCTCAAAGACTGCGACGGGCTGCCGTCGACGGGCCAGTTCGAGGAGGTCCCCGGCGCATCCCCGCTCGATGCGAGCTCCACGCGCACCGGTAGCTTCGCGTCGCGCATCGCCGACGAGGCCGAGCGCGAGGCCAGAAACACCAACACCGTGGGCTACTGCGCCAAGAGCGTGAACAAGGTGCTCAACGGCCTGGGCGTGGGCGGTTACGGCCACGCGTACCAGAAGGCCAACATGCTGGCCGCCAGCTCGCGCTTCAAGGAAGTGAAGGTGAGCCCCGATCAGCTCAACCAGCTCCCTCGAGGCGCCGTCGTCGTGTGGGGGCGCTCGGCCGAGAAGCCCTACGGCCACGTAACGGTGGCGCTCGGCAACGGCAAGGAAGCCAGCGACCACATCCAGAACCTGATCACGCGCGGCGCCTACGGCTCCGACTGGGGCAACGGCTCAACCGGCGGCAGCAACGTGCGGGTGTTCATCCCGCAGGGTTGAGGGCGGGCACAGCCAGCGCCACCCATTGGTGGTAGAAGGCCTCCGCCATGGACGCCTTCTCCACACTGCTCAAGGTCTTCTTCGACGAGCAGGGCGCCCTGCGCTACCCCGCGGCCGACGTCGAGCACGTCATCCCCTGGATGCTCGTCAACCTGCCGGTGGACCTGGGCGTGCTCGACGAGCCCACGCTGATCCTGTTTGCGCAGGCCTCCGAGAAGGCGGGCATCAAGGACGCCATGGATGCCCAGGAGATCCGCGATGCCTTCGACGCCTGGTACCTGACAAACCCGCCCTCGCCGGTCGTGGTCGCCGCGCTGCAAGAGGCCTGGCGTCAGGTGCACGAGGGTTCGGGGCCTGCTCCCTTCGCGGGTTTCCTCGGGGAAAAGGCCAGCACGGGCGTGCTTGGCGGCGGCGTGCGGCCCCAGGGCACGGTGCCCGGCGCTTTGGCTCGGCTCGCCGCCATGACCAACGGCACACCGCCCAAGAAACCCTGACGCGCCAAGTTCGAGGGCTTCGCGCTAGTAGGTGGGCCGCGCGCTGTGCGCCTGGAGGATCCCCGTGACCGTCACCAACAAGCTCAAGACCACCCTCGCCGAAGCCAAGCACGTCACCAAGGAGCTGCAGGTCCACGCCCAGGGCGCCCACAGCCTCGACGTGGCGCGCGGCAAGCAGCTCCTGAGCGCGCTCACCACGCTCAAGAAGACCGGCGCCAGCAACAGCGCCGAGCTCGGGCGCGTCATCAACCAGCTCAGCCGGGCCATCGAGAACGCCAAGATCGACCCGAGCGCGCGCAGCCTGCCGCCGGGCCTCGCCGAGGGCGGCTGGGGCCCGCGCCTGCCCCCGAATGACCAGCGCGTCATCTTCAAGGTGCGCGCCGATGACCCCACGCCGGGCACCAACTTCCACAAGAACCAGGTGGACCAGCTCAAGCTGGCGCTCGAGCTCGGCGGCCTGAGCGGGCAGCTCAAGAACCAGGGCGCCTTCAGCCCGCCCGTGGGCGTGCGCTACGAGGCGGTGACGCTCGAGAACCGCATCCCCGTCGATGGCGCCAAGCTCACGGCCTACGTGGCGCAGGGCGCGGTGGGCTCGCCGCAGCAAAACAAGCTCGACGGCAACACCAAGTTCTTCCTCGAGAGCGAGCACGTCGATCGCCGCAGCGGCAAGACCGTCAAGACCTGGGGCGGGCCCTTCGAGCTCGGCGTGGCCGCGCACCCGCTCGCCACCACCGCGCAGGCGCGCGCCCGCGAGTACGCCATGGCGGTGAACTTCCCGCTCAGCCGCAGCGACGGCGTCAGCCTCAAGGCCATCGGGCCCGAGCGCAGCGACGGCAAGTGCGAGGTCAAGCTCGACGTGCACCACTTCATGGACGGCAAGAACGTGCGCGCCACCATCACCGCGCTCGTCGAAGTCGGCGGCGGCGACTTCGTCAAGGGCAGCTACACCATGACCGGCGCCAAGCCGCCGAAGCCGAGCGACCTGCCGGCCGCCCTGCAGAAGAAGCTCGAGGGCTCGGCGCACGAGTTCGCGCGCAACCTCGGCTTCCCCATGCTGATGGGCAACATGGGCCCGAACGCCAAGAACACCAGTGTCACCTTGCGTAACGGCAAGAAGTCCGGCGACGGCTTCGAGGTCACCTTCGATACCAAGAACCCCACGGGTCAGATCCACGCCAACGTCGACAAGAACGGCAAGCTGCAAAGCGGCTGGTTCGAGGTGGGCAAGGTGCCGCAGCGCATCGAGGGTAAGCTCGACGAGTACGGCGAGATCTGGGCGTTGGCGGACAAGGCCGGACAGGGGAGCGGGCACCGCATCTCGCGCTCGCACACCGTCGACCTGGTCAGCGTCATCGACGACGGCAACGGCACCTTCCGCGCGACCCTGCACGTCAACCACTGGCGCACCGGTGAGGCGGCGTGGATGGCCAACGTCACGCTCGACAAGGACGGCAACTTCAAGAACGGCGCCGTGTCGCAAAGCTGATCGCCAGCGTGGCGCGACGCCCGCTCGTCTTGATCGTCGGCGATGACGCGCACTCGCGCGTGCTCGCCGCAGCGCTCGATGGGCAGGGCGCCGACGCTCGGGTCGTCGATCTCGATACCCACGACGCCCCCTCGCTCGATGAGCGTGGGGGCGTCGCCGTCTCTGGTCACGACGTGAGCGGCGCGCGCGCCGTGGTGCTGCGTCGCCTGCCGCGCGCAGCCAACCCCGACGACCAGGGGGCCCGCGAGCGCGCCGCGCTGTCCCACGCGACCCTGCGCGTGCTCGACGACGGTGCGCGTCTGTTCGTGCACCCGGTGGCGGCGCTCGAGCTGCACCAGCAGAAGCCCCTGGCACTGGCGCGCTTGGCGCGCGCCGGTGTGCGCGTGCCCCAGAGCCTCGCCACCAGCGACGTGCGCGCGGCGCGCGACTTCGCGGCGCGCCACCGCGAGATCGTGGTCAAGCCGATCGCAGGCGGCGCTTTAACGCGCCTGCTCGAGCCCGCGGACCTACAGCGCCTCTCGCTCGCGGGCGCGCCTCCGCTCTTCGTGCAGCGGCGCGTGCACGGACCCGAGCACCGCGTGTACCTGCTCGGCGGTCGCGTGCTGCTGGCGTTCGCCGTGCCCACCGAGGGCGTCATCGACGCGCGCGCGCGCGTGCACGAGGCGCGGCGCGTGCGCTGCCCGCCCGAGGTGCGCGCTGCGGCGTTGGCAGCGGCGCGCGCGCTGCGCCTGCCCTTCTGCGCGGTCGACCTGCGCACCGACGACGACGGCGCCGCCGTGGTGCTCGACGTCAACGCGACGCCCTCGCTGCTCGACTACCCCGATGAGGGCATGCTGTGCGCCCGCTTGGCCGAGTGGTTGTGGGAGCGCTGCACGTGGCGCGCGGCGCGCGCGTGAATTTCTGCGGACCGCTGCTGACAGGCAGCACCTGACAAACGCGCGCGCACTGAACGCTCGGCGCGCGCCCCGCGACCAACGCGCCAAGACCGTCACCCCCCCGTATCCGGAGGATTCATGCACACACGAGCGCCCCTCGTCTTGGCCGTCCCCTGTCTTCTCGCCGTGAGCATCGGCTGCGTCCGCGCCGAGCGCGGCCCGCGCATCGACGCGCGCGCCGGCCTCCTCACCACGCTCGGCTTCGCCCTCACCGACGACGGTGACGTGGGCACGCCGGCCGGCGACCTGAGCGCGAGCTTCGACGCCCCGGTGGTCGGCGTCGACGATGCCCTGGAAGCCTACGGCAGCGCCCACGTTGCCTTCGACGACAGCGCGCGCGACGTGGCCAGCGCCACCGTCGTCGACGCCATCGAGGGCTCCGATCTCGCGTACGCCGTGCTCTTCGATCCGGACCTGCCGTGGCGCTACGTGGTGGTGGCCGCGCATGCCGCCGACCTCGTCGACGGCGCCGAGTTGGCGCTCGACAACGAGAGCGCCGCCGCGCTGGTCGTCGACGAGGAGACCGGCTCCGGCTACCTCACCGACGGGGGCACGCTGCACGTCACGAGCGCGTCGCTCGCCAGCGGCGGCCGCCTGGTGGCCGAGCTCTCGGGTGGCCTCGTGGAGGTCACGCTCGAGGAGTGGCCGCAGAACCTCTTCCCCTTCACCGAGGACGGCAGCGAGCTCGACCAAGCCGCTGCGGCGGGCAGCGGCAGCTTCGACGCCGCGTGGTCCGAGCGCGGCGAGGCGGCGGGCGCGGCCGCGTTCACCCTCGAGGTGGAGGGCTTCGGCACCTTCACGGCCGATCAGGCCTCGTCCATGCCGCTCGACGAGCTGTCGACCGCCATCGTGCTCGCGTCGAGCGCCGATCCGAGCACCATCGTGGTGGCGCTGGCCGACACCGCCGATCTGCTGCCCGGCGCCGCGCTCTCCTTCGATGGCTTCAGCACGGGCGCGTGGCTGCTCCTCGAGGATGGCACGCAGGTGGCGTTCACCGAGGGCACCCTCGCCATCAGCGCGGCCTCGCTCGTCGAGGGCGGCAGCGTGGCGGGCTCGCTCAGCGTGAGCGGCGAGGGCTACGTGCTGCCGGCCGACGACTACCCGTCGGAGGGCGAAGGCGAGGGCGAGGAAGACTGCAGCGGCATCGACACCTTGGCGAGCGACTTCGCGCCCACCACGGCGTACGTCGACGGCGGCTTCGGCCCCGGCGAGCTGCCCGCGGGCTACGATCGCGTGCTCACGCTCACCGACGGCGGCAACGGCATGTTCGGCCTGCTCTTGGCCGAGAGCGTCGACCTCGCGGTGTCGTCGCCCTACGCGTTCACCACCGTCGACTACGAGGGTCGCGCCTGGCCGGCGGCCATGCTCGGCCTCGCCACCTGCTCGGAGGCCATCGACGTCGAGGGCGGCACGCTGACCGCGTCCATCGCGGGCGGACGCCTCGCCGGCACCCTCGAGTTCACGTCGTCGGGCGCGTCTCGCGCCATGGCGTTCGACGCGGAGTTGGTGGGCCCCTGACGCAGGTTCATCGCGGGGACGCGCGCGCCGGCGCGTCCCCGCGACACGGGCGCTCGAGGACCGCCACGTTGTCCAAGGACCTCGAGGCGGCGGCTTGCTTCCGAGGGACGGGCGCAGACATAGTGTGGCGCACCTCTGGGGGCCGCGATGAGCGCCGCTGCTATCTCCCTCGCGCTCGCCGCGCTGGCCACGAACACCGCGACCGCAGCGACCACCGACGACGCCAGCGACATGTTCATGGAGATCGCGGCCGAGGCCGACATCGTGGGGCTCGGCGAGAGCGTGCACGCGACCAGCGGCTATGCCGCCGAGCGCAACGCGCTCACGCGCCGCTTGATTGAAGAGGCGGGCTTCACGCTCGTGCTCTTGGAGACGCCGCGGCTCCGCGCGATGCCCGCGACCCGGTACGTCGATGCCCAAAGCCCACGCGAGTGGGCCGCCGCGTGGCCGACCTTCTACCGTGTGTGGCAGAGCACGGAGATCGCGTACTTCCTCGAATGGACGCGTCGCCACAACGCCGCGGTCGCCAAGCGCGGCGGGCAGCGCGTGGTGTTCATGGGCTACGACATCCGCGAGGCGCACCTCGCGCGCCGCGTGCTCGAGGAGCGCGCGGGGAGCTCGGTGAACGTGGACCTGGCGCTCGAGGCTGTCGACACCTGCAAGATCCCCGCGACCGACGACGAGGAGGACGCGTTCGAGCGCGCGGCGTGGGCCGGCGCGCTGGAGCAGGTGAAGAGCTCGGCCGTGGCGCTCTGGGATTGCAGCGAGGCCTTCGGGCGCGCCCGTGCCGGCGTCACCGATCCGGAGCTGTACCTCGCGATCACCACCTTGAAGGCGTGGACCGGCATGCTCGCGAAGGGGGCCGGCGCCGATCCCCGCAGCGGCGACGAGCAGCGCGACGCCGGCCTGGCCGACAGCGTGCGCGCCATCCGCGCGATGCTGGGCAACCCGAAGACGGTCATCTGGGCGCACAACTGGCACATCGCCACGTCGATGGACGAGGTCTCGTTCTCGGAGACCGCGCTGCGCGGACGAACGATGCTCGGCAACCGCTTGAAGCGCGAGCTGGGCGACAAGTACCTCGCGATCGGTCTCATCGCGCACGAGGTCGCGACGTGCTTCTCCGGACAGAAGGGCCCACTGTCCTTCTCCGAGCCCGCGGGCTCGCTCGAAGATCGTCTGCGCGCCATGGGCAAGAAGCGCGTGCTCGTCACCGCCCTTCCGACCGGCGAGCGCATGCGTTTCTCGACGATGTTCCGCGAGGACGGGCCCGAGGGCGAAGCGATCACGGCGACCGGTGAGCCGCTGGCGGCGTTCGACGCGCTCTGGTTCGTCGACTCCGTTCGCTCGCAGACCTACCCGCAGGGCACACGCTGCGATTGAACGACGATTGCCCGGGGCGGTCGCGCCGTGTCGTTCGACGCCGGGCTCGTTGGGCCCTGACCAGCGCTCAGCGCGCGCCAGCCGGCGTGGGGCCGCGCGCAGGCACGGGGGGCGACGGGGCCTCGCCGCGAAAGGCGCGATCGAGCGCAGCCACGTCGAGCTTCCGCATGGTCATCATGGCGGCGAAGGCCCGCTCGCGAGCGGCGGCGTCCTTGCTGGTCATCCACTCGGCGAAGCCACGAGGAGTGACCTGCCAGGACACGCCGTAGCGGTCCTTGAGCCAGCCGCAGGGCCCCTCGTCGCCGCCGTCCTTGAGCGCGTCCCAGAAGCGGTCGACCTCCGCTTGCCCCTCGCAGGTCACCTGCAAGGAGACGCCCTCGCTGAAGCTGAAGCGGTGGTCCCCATGGCTGTCCATGGCCACCAGGGTCTGCCCGTCGAGCGAGGCGCGGCCGTGCTTGACCTTGTCCTCGGGCCCCTCTCCCGCCGCGTAGTGCTCGAGGAGCTCGACCTTGCCGCCGGGGAAGATGCTCGCATACTGGCGCAATGCCTCGGTGGCGCGGCCGTGCTGTTTGCCGGCGAACATCAAGCACGGCACGATGGAGGCGCCCGAGGGCGGCCGGCGCCCCGTCATCACCTGCCAACTGACGCCGTACTTGTCTTGCACCCAGCCGTAGCGCTCGCTCCACGGGTAGCGATCGATGGGCATGAGCTCCTCGCCGCCGTCCAGGAGCGCTCCATACACACCATCTGCCTCGGCCGCGCTGTCGACGTGGACGAAGAAGGAGATGGTGGGGTTGGCCTTGAACATGGGGCCGCCGTTCAAGAGCGTGAAGCGCTGCCCCCACAGCTCGATCTCGACGGTGAGCACGCTGCCCGGCGGGCGGCCACCGGGCGATGTGGAGCCCTCCGGGTAGCGCGAGGTGGCCACCACGCGGGTCCCGGGAAAGGCGCGCGCGTAGTCGGCGGCGGCGCGCTCCGCTTGGTCCTCGAGCCAGATGCAGGGGATGAGGCGTTGCTCGTACATGGTGGGCTCCATCGACGGCGTGGCGTCGCTGCGAGTCCACGTTGGAGTGACGCACAGCGCCGCTACGGAGGTGCCGGGCCACGGATCCGCCGGCGAGCATGTGATGTGCGACGCGGGTGCGCGGTGCGCACCTGGATCTGCCGCATTCGCGCATGCTCCGCGGCGGTGGGCGGGGTGGGTGCGCCAGCACGAGGACGCGCTCGCCCGAGCTGCCGAGGGCCTGCGCCGGTCGCCGGTGGACATCTGCGCGCTCAGGAGCGATCACGCCGTGCGGGTATGGCAGCTTGCCGTTCCCCGGAGGACCCATGTCGACCCATGTGGCAACCATCGCCTGGCAGCGCGAGGGCGCGGCCTTCACCGGCGCGCAGTACAGCCGCTCGCACCGCTGGTCGTTCGACGGCGGCGCCGAGGTGGCGGCGTCTGCGTCGCCCGCGCTGGTGAAGGCGCCGTGGTCCGACCCCGCGGGCGTGGATCCCGAAGAGGCCTTCGTGGCCTCGATCTCGAGCTGCCACCTCTTGTGGTTCCTCTCCCTGGCCTGCGAGCGCGGCTTCGTCGTCGAGCAGTACCGCGACCAGGCGGAGGGCGTGCTCGGCAAGGACGGCAGCGGCCGGCTCGCCATCACCACCGTGACCTTGCGCCCACAGGTCGAGTTCGGCGGCGAGCGGCGCCCCTCGATCGCGGACATCCACGAGCTGCACCACGCGGCGCACGAGCGGTGCTTCCTGGCGAATTCCCTCAAGAGCGAGGTCCGCTGCGAGCCCGTCGTCTGAGCGCCCGGCCGGCGACCGGCACCTCGCCAAAGGCCCCGTCGACGCGCTACTTCCTTGCGGCGACCTGCGCAGGAGTCCCACGATGCCGATCACCAAGCTGCCCGGCCAAGGCCGGGGCGTCACCAAGGGCAAAGAGCTCGACCAGAAAGCGCCGGTGGGAGGCAACGCGGGCGCCGCCGTCGCGCAGAAGCACGTCGAGCAGGCCCAGGTTGCTCTGGCCGACGCCTTCGACAAGCTCGAGAAGGCCGAGCGCAAGGAGGCCCGCGAGGCCCTGGCGCAGGACCCGGAGTTCGCCAAGCTGGTGAAGGCGCTCGGCACCTACGAGAACGCCGCCAACGCCCTCGCTGTGGCCATGACCTACCTGAAGGCCGTGCCCGAGGGGAGCGGCGTCAAGCCGGCCGACGTGGCAGAGAAGATCGTCGGCCACATCGGCGCCACGACGGCCATCTCGCGCACCTACGCCAACGCCTCGGCGGCGCTCGGCGATCCGCGCGTCGAAAAGGTGCTCAAGCAGGCCGGCATCGACCAAGCGCACGTCGTCACGGGCCCGGGCCACGGCGCCGCGGCCAACTTCGCGCTGCTCTTCTTCGAGGGCGTGCTCGGCAAGATCTACCCCGAGCGCTACCCACAGAACGCGCAGGGCCTGCAGAACCTCATCGCCGACTTCTGCCGTCCGCACTCGCCGCTGCCCTCCCACGTGAACCCGGGCGTGCCCACGGTGAGCGAGGGCGGGGAGCTCGGCTACTCCCTGGGCATCGCCGCTGGCGCAGGCCTCGCCAACGCCGACGCGTTCATCCTGGCCCAGATCGGCGACAAAGAGGCCGAGGTGGGCCCCTTGCAGGCCGCCATCGAGAACCACAACGCGGTCTACGACTTCAGGAAGGGCCTGGTCTTGCCCGTGGTGCACGCCAACGGGCTCGGCATCTCGGGCACGTCCATCATCTCGTCCCGTAGCAACGACGAGCTGCGCTCGTACCTGTGGGGCCTCGGCTACCACCCGCGCATCATCGACGCGGAAG
Source organism: Deltaproteobacteria bacterium (assembly GCA_020850995.1). Taxonomy (GTDB): domain Bacteria; phylum Myxococcota; class UBA727; order UBA727; family VGSZ01; genus JACOUT01. The sequence goes on along the minus strand of JADZDP010000134.1, from coordinate 39,932 downwards.
ACACGCCGCAGATGAAGCAAGCCAACGCCAAGGCTCGTGAGCTCGAGGGCCTGCTCGAGCAGAAGGTCGGCGGCGCGAAGAACCTCGACGGCGACATCGACAAGCTGCGCCGCGAGGTGCGCGAGCTGCGCGATCAGAGCGCGCAGCTCACCAACGCCGAGATGCAGAAGACCATCCAGCGCAGCATCGTCAACCTCGCCAACAAGAAGGCGCTCGCCCTCGAGCTCGAGGACAGCGCTCGAGAGCTGGCCGATGCCACCAAGGCGGCCAACGAGCGGCCCGGTGACGAGGTGGCGCAGAAGCGGAAGGAGCGCGCGGGCGAGAAGCACCAAGAGACCCTCGATCGCTTCCGCCTGACGCGCACGCCCTTCATCGTCTACCGCGAGGCCAAGGGCGGTGGGCATGCGCCGGCGTACATCGACGGCAAGCCCACCAAGGGCGCGCCGCCGAGCCACCAGATCATCCTCTCGCCGCAAGCGCTGGTGGCCGACGATCCGAAGACGCGCGAGTACTTGCAGCGCTGGCTCGACGATCTCACCCGTGACGTCGGCGTGAAGGGCCTCGTTCCCACCAAGGGTACTGCGCTCGGCGCGGCCGCCGAGCTGGTGCTGCCCGACGCCGGCATGCGCCTGGGTGAGGCGCCCTTGGCCCTCGGCAAAACCGACGCCAAGCTCGACTTCAGCGACCCGGGCGCCTTCGTGCCCGAGCTTGGTGAGCGCGGCACCGAGGTGCGCGGCAGCAACGACCTCGTCGACAAGTACCTGCAGAAGTACTTCGGCGAGAACCGCGGCGACGCCTTCTTCTTCGGCGCCGACACGGCGGAGTCGAACAAGCTCAAGGGCACGGTGACGAGCCTCGGCCGCCGCCTCAACACGCCCAAGGGCGAGCACCACCCCACGTCCACGGGGCCGCTTGGCGACGCCATCGACATCCTCTCCGAGCAGTACCTGACCTCCATGGCCCAGGGCGTGGTCAACAGCGGCAAGCAGGCCTTCATCACGAACTACGAGGCCTTCCACCAGGTGTCGGCCTCGCTCATCCGGCAGTTCATCAAGTTCAGGAAGCAATCCGTCGAGGCCAACGCGCGCGCACAGACGCTCGGACACCAGGGTGATTTCCGCCCGCCGGTGCCGAACCTGGTGCTGCACCAGTCGTCGCTGGCCTTCGCGCAGGACCACAACGGCTTCTCGCACCAGAACCCCGGCCTCGTCGACGATCTGGCCGCAGATCCGCGCCAGCACGTGCAGGTGTTCTTCCCTGCGGAGTCGGGCAGCGCCGTCTACCTGAGCGATCGCGCGCTGCGCGGCACCGACAAGGTGGTGGCCCTCGTCATCGACAAGCAGCCGCGCAAGCAGTTCCTGACGAAGGACGAAGCGAAGGAGCTCGGCGAGACGGGTGCCTTGGTGTTCGACTTCGCATCAACCGTGAAGAAGGGCGAGAAGCCCGACGTGGTGCTCGCGGCATGCGGTGGCTACCACACCGACGAGGTGCTGGCGGCCTCGCAGATCCTCAAGGCCTTCAATGCCAAGCTCGAGGGGCAGGGCAAGAAGGGCATCGCCGTGCAGGTGGTGAACGTGGCCGAGCCCTTCAAGCTCCGGGCGCCCGAGGGCGAGGGCAACTTCGCCATGGCCGCACTGCGCGCCTCCGGGCGCAATGTGCCGCAGAAGAAGGACGACACGGTCTTTGACGACGCCAGCTTCGACAAGCTCTTCCCCAAGGGTGCGCCGGTGGTGATGAGCTTCGGCGGGTTCAAGCGCACCATGGACGGGCTGTGGCAGGGCCGCGACCGCGTGGTGTCGAACCACGGCTATATCAACGAGGGCAGCACCACCACGCGCTTCGACATGATGGTGCAGAACCAGTGCGATCGCTTCACCCTGGTCGCCGACGTCGCGGTACAGGCGCTGCGCGCGGGCACCATCGACCAGGCCACGCACGACGAGGTCCTCGCGTTCTGCGCGTCCGAGCTGCAGCACCACGACGCGCGCATGCAGCGCGGCGCGGGCGACGACCCGGCGTCCATCAAGAACGGCGCGTGGCCCGCCGCGGGTCAAGACGTGCTGGCGCCGTCGGGGAGCTGAGAGGAAGGTGCGCGCCACCGGCGTGGTAATGGTGGAGGACCCGCTGGCTGCCATGAACACCATCGGCACGCGGGCAGAGATGTACCTGGTGCACGTGGAGACCATTGGTCACGGAACAACGGTCGACGGCAAGGCCAGCGTCGCGGAGCTCGAGGCGCGCGCGCGGGGTCTCGGTGCGCGCTTCGGTCTCGTCGTCAACGCGAAGACGCAGCTGTCCGCCGTGTTGCCGTACCTCGATCGCGTCGACCAGCTGCTGGTGATGACGGTGGAGGCGGGCTTCGGCGGCCAGCAGCTCATCCCCGAGACGCTCGAGAAGGTGGCGACGTTGCGCAAGCTGCGCCCCGAGCTCGACATCGAGGTGGACGGTGGCATCGACGCTTCCACCGTGGGCAGGGCGGCCAAGGCGGGGGCCAACGTGATGGTCGCAGGCTCGGCGCTCTATGGGGCTGGCGATGTGTCGAGCGCGGCGCAGGAGCTGCTGTCGCTCGCGGGCCGAGCGCGGCAGTAGTCGCCGCGCGGCGAACCGGGCATCGGCTGGTTCGCCATGTTCCTCGATCCCGACAGCATTCCCATCGGCCTGATGCAGGCGCTGAAGCAGCCCGCGTAGCCCAGCAGGTCGGCCGGCGACCCCAAGGACGGTGGTGTCAGCCGGGTTGGTCCTTGTCCTGCTGGCGCGCCTGCCGCACAGCCTCGACCTCGGGCGGGACAGGCGGCCATCGCTCTGCGGCAGCACCTTCGATCGGCGGCGCGCTCAGCGCTGGGACGGCGCTGTCGACCACGACGCTGCGCACGTCGGCGGCATGGCGCGCGAGCGCGATCAGGTAGAGGTCGGACCAGCGCTGCTCCGCCGCCTTGACGCGGCCGACGTCGACGACGATGCCTGCGCCGGTGGCGGAGGCCGCGAGCAGCAGCGCGCCGCCGAGGAGCCCCCAGCCGATGGGGTTCAGCGTTGCCCCCAGCGCGAGCATCGCGAGGTCGACGCCGAGGCCGGTGCCCAGGCCGGTGAGGGCGAGCACGCCGAGGCTGCTCGTCGCGTTACCGTCGTCGCACAGCACGACCTCGCCGCCGATCTCCTGCGATCGCACCACGCGTCCGTCGGGGAGCACGCTCTCCAGGTCGATGGTGACGCGATTGCCACCGGTGAGCTCGCGTCGATCGAAGCTCCACGAGAAGCGCACGTGGCTCTGCAAGGGTGCACCCTCGGGCAGGGCGCTGGCACGATTGAGCACCTCGGCCGTGTACGCGCGCACCTCGCGCTGCCACTGCAAGGAATGATGCTCGCGGAAGGTGGGCCTGGCGACAGACCCTCCCAGGGGACATCCCCGACCTTGATGAACGGCGTTCAGCGAGGCCGGGGATGCGAGCTTGGCCCAGCACCGCGCATGGCGCGCCCGGTACGCTCCGCCGCGGCGACGGGCTCGTGGAGCACGAGCTCCCGCGCCATGCTCACATGGAAAACTGCCAGGTGATCGTGGTGGAAGAGGTGTCGTTCGAGTAGGTCACGCTGCCGCCGGCGCTGCTGAAGTCATCGGCGCCCGTCCCCTCCTCTTCGATATCCTCGATGCTCACCTCGGTGTATTCCTCGTACGGGTCATCCACCGGGGTACGGCACGTCTCGTCTGTCCCCGTGAAGTTGTAGATCGCCTTGAACACGCCACGGAGCGTCGCGGGGATGCGTAGCTGGTCATTCGTGCAGTCCATCACGAAGGTCCCGGGCTCGTCGCCAACGCCGATCCACACCTCACCGCCCTGGGGCGTCCCCATACCCTCGACGGTCTCGTGGGTCTCGAATCGCTCGTCATAGGTGCACTCCCCGCTGCCGTGGGAGGTGGGCGTCACGACGTAGTCGTAGCTCTCGGAGACGGTCGCCGTGCCGCCCGTGATCACGAAGGTCTTGCTGGTCGCGGTGCCCGAGATCTGGCGCAGGGAGTAGGTGACCTCTTGCGTCTCGAGGTTGTGCGAGGTGAAGGGGCTGGAGCCCTCGGTCACCGTCAGGGTCGACTCGTAGCGGTGGGTGGTCGTGAGGCTCGCTGTCACCAGCGTCGTCGGCTCCGCGTCGTCGAGCTCGAAGCGGTAGTCAGGGACTAGCATGGTGTCGACGAAGGCGACGAAGTTGCCCGCGATGCTCCCGGTCTCCGACGCCACCCAGCTCACCGTGAAGTCGGTCTGGCCCGGCGCGGCCTGCACCTCGTTCGCCAGGACCAAGGTGTTGCCGTTGCGGCGGTACACGCGCACCGCGGCCACGTTGTAGCCGACGACGGGGAAGTCGACGCTCGCCGGGTCGAGCTTGACCTCGAAGTTGACCTGCTCGAAGGGCTCGTAGTCCTCGCGATCGGCCTTGACGCTGAGCGCGGCGGGTGAGGCGCCGAGCGGCGTGCGGTACTCGAAGCTGAGTGAGGCCAGGCTCAGGTGCAGCGACTCCATGAAGGATGTGAGGTTGCGGCCGGCGCCGACCTTGGCGAAGAGCTCCAGCACGTACTCCCCTTTGAGGTCCGTGTCCGCCGCTTGGTCCTCGTCCCTGGCGAGGGTGCCCGAGAGCTCGAGCCCCGCGCTGCACTCGATGGCGCGCACGCGCCACCGACTCCAGAAGCGCGCGCCGCCCTCGATGTCGGCGTAGAGGAAGGCCCCGAGGGTCGGCTTGATGATCGGATGCAGGTCGAGCGTGTCGGCCCCGACGACGGGCTTGGCGTTGCCGGTGGCGACGAGCTCGAACTCGGTGACCGCGCTGCAGTCGGGGTTGCAGATGAAGCCGAAGCGCGCATCGGCGCCGACCTCGCTCTCGAACTCGGCGCCTACCTCGGCGACCGGGATCTCACCCTCGATCGCGAAGCCGGCGCCCAGCGGCACCGTGGCGCCCACGAGGTAGCCAATGGCGACCGGCACCGAGACGTACAGCTTGGCGAGCTCGAGCTTGCACGTGACGGAGCCCGAGAGCGCCACCGCTGCCACCGGCTTCACCTTGAGGTTGACGCGCGGTTGGCCGAGCACCAGCACCCGCTTCTCGTCGTCGTTCCAGCTCACGTCGTAGGAGAGGTTGGGGGAGATGGTGAGCTCCGACGCGAGCAAGTCGATCTGCACGGCGGCGCCGTCGGCCTCGCACTGAAAGGGCCCGAGCGGGAAGCGCGCGACGAGGGCGTTCGAGATGGGCAGCTCACGCGGCGTGAAGCGCAGCGAGCCGTCCGGCAGGCGCTCCCAGGTGAAGGCCTGTTGGACCTCGGGGGAGATCGAGAAGGGCGCGCGCGAGAGATCGAGCGTGGCGCGGAAGTCGAGCTCCTCGAAGAGCTCGTCGATGGTCACGAGCTCCAAGGTCACGCGCTCGCCGTCGATGGCGACGACGCGGCCGCTCACCGGCTTGTCGCCCGTGCAAATGACGATGGCGCCGACGGGCGGCGTGACCCCGGTGAGCGTGACCTGATAGCGCGCGCCCGGTCGCGGCTCCTCGTCGGGGGCCAGAAGCTCGGGCTCGCCCACCACGTTGTCGTCGTCGATCAGCACCGCGCCCGCCGCGGGCACCGCCGCGATGGCCAGCACCTCGCCGGTCAAGGTCGTCCCGTCGGCGGTGGTGGCCGTGGCGGTGATGAGGGCGGAGCCCACCTGCACCAGGCTCGTCACTCGGCCATCGGCGTCCACCGCGATGGTGTCGGGCGCGGCCGAGGCCCACTGCACCGTCGCGCCGACCTCGATGCCCGCGGCGTCGAGCACGCGGGCGCGCAGGCTCTGCTCGGGCGTCGAGGGAGTGAGCAGCACGCCGCCGGGCGTGATGACGACCATCACCGGCGCGCCGGGCGGCGTCTCGCCCTCGCCTTCGCCTTCGCCTTCACCTTCGCCTTCTCCTTCACCTTCTCCTTCGGCAGGCGCCTGCTCGGGGCAGCCGGCGAGCAGTAGGTGGGCAGAGAGCAGGAGAGTAAGGAATCGACCGATCATCATGATTCCTTAGGTCCTCGCGAAAGAGCGCGCAATGCGCTCACGCAGGTACGGCGGATGCGCGCCCGAGCCCGCCGTGCAGGAAACCCCTAGAGCTCGTTTCATAACCCCTGCCGTCGCGTGCATCGCGCCAAGCTTGCGATCACTGCGTTGCTGCGGGCCGTCCATCCGTCGAGGATGGCCGGCTCCTCGCGCCTTGTTCTCGCCAGCTTGGCGCGCGCCCGCTCGGTCCGGGGTTATGAAACGAGCTCTCTAGCGCCGCCCATCAACGCCTCCTCACCCTCGCCATTCGTGCCCGCGCCGGCGCTTGATCGCGGTCACGTCACCGCGGCACGAACGGTGTAAGAACACCGCGGTCTGCACGCGGCCTCCGCGCCTTGGGCGCGCCGCGCCGGCACTTGCGGGCACGTACGCGCGAGGGTGGGTGCCGTCCACCCAGGGGAGCAGGGCCCAGGGGGAGACGGCCCTAGGGCTGGGAGCGAGGAGGACGCAATGGCGACGGTCATTCCCAAGCAGAGCACAGGCACGCGCCCGGCGGTTCGCGGCGCGAGCGATTCGTTGCCCACGGCCAGCAGCGCAAAGACCACGGGAGCCGACGAGGTCTACGTGCCCATTGGCGCCGACGAGCTCGACGAGGCGACGCAGCGCACCGCGTCGCAGCGCACCCGAACCATCGGCGGCAACAGCGGCCACGGCAGGAACGAGCCGCCCTTGCCGCAGGGGCACGGCGACGCCAGCGCCATATACTCTGCCGGTGACCCCGAGCCTTCGCTCGACCACGCCATCCTCGACAAGAAGGACGCGCTGGCGCGCAACACCCTTGTCGGTGCCCACGCCTTCACCCGCACCATGGACGCACACGGCCACGGCGTCGACCACGCGCTCCACCTCACGGAGCAGACCGGCCACGCCGTTGAGACCACGCACCATCTCAAGCATGCGCACGACGCGAAAAGGCTGAGCGCGGCTGGGGGGCACCACGGTGGTCACAGCGGCGGGCAGCTCCTCGGTGGGGTCGTGAGCGTGGCACTCGTCCCGGGCGCCACCTACTTCGCCGTCAAAGACGTGAAGAAGGCCATCGCTGACACCACGGCCGAGAACGTGACCATGGCGGCGGGCTCGGTGGGCTTCGCCAGCTCACTCACCATCGGCGCGGCGAAGTCGGGCATGGCGTTGGCGAAGGTGGGCGCGCGCTTCACACCCGGCTTGAACGTCGCGGCGGCGGCCGCCGACGCCGTCTGGGCCGCCGGTGTCATCGCTGACTCGAAGGCGAGCACGAGCAAGAAGGTCGCAGCGGGCATCTCGGCGCTCGGCTCGGCGGTGTCAGCGACGAACATCCCCATCGCCAGCCAGCTCGGCGCCGCCATTGCCACGGGTGGCGCGCTCCTTTCCACCTTCCTGTGAACCCGATGGACCCGTCGCCATGACCAAGCTCAGCGACGGCGCCGCCCGAGTTGTCGACGTTGTCACCTTCGCCCGCGGTCGCCTCGTGCGCGGTGGTGTGCGGCGTGCGGTGCCGATGGAGAGCCTCGAGCCCGCGCTCTTGCGCGAGCTCGAGCACCTGCCGCTTGGCGCGGTCGCCCGCGTCGAGCTCGGCCTGGCTAAGGATCACCCCGACCCGGGCTTGCGCGCGGCGCCGGCCGTGCTGCTCGTCCGCGTGCGGCGCGCCGACGTGGGAACGGCGTCGCCCTTTGAGGTGCCCACGCTGTCGCCGGAAGACGCCCGCGCTGTCGACGCGCTGGCGCAGCGACTTGGCGTGACGATCACTCCCGCGGATGTCGACGCTGAGATGCAAGCGCGCTGGCAGCGCCTCGAGGAGCCCGCGCTCAAGGAGCTCAAGCTCGACGAGGGCCTGCAACGTGACGCACTCGCGCTCTGGCTCAGCGACGGCGCCATGCGCGACGAGACCGAGGCGCGGTTGCGCCGCTCCCTGGCGCTGCTCCAGAGCGCGCCGAAGGTGCTGCGCGCCGAACAGGTTGAGCCCTTCTTGGCGGAGCTGGCGCGCACCGCGGCGGTCTCGGTGCCAGAGCTCAAGGCCACGCTCAAGGGCGACCGCGCGCTGGCCGCCGCCGCGGAGCGCATCGTGCTCGAGCGCGCCGCCTTGGCGGCGCTGCGGGCGACGACGGGGCCGGCCTCACGTCGGTGAGGCACCGCGCCCGCCGCACCCGGGCGCAGAACGAAGGTCTCCGCTTCATGGTGGCCACCCGGATGGGCGCTCTCGCGAACCCACCCTCGTGCTCGGCGCTTGACGGGGACTGGTGGAGCTGCAGCTGCAAGGGAGGCCAGGGCCGAGCGCGGGATCCTTGGCGGACCCATCGGAGCGCCCGTGCACGAAGCCACCCCCGGGCAACCGTGACGGCGATGGGCAGGCGTGGGAGCCCGCGGTGGGCGCGGCAGCTTGCGCCGAGCTACGCGCCGCGGTCGCCCGAGCACACGCAACTCCGCCGTGCGGTGCGCGCGCAGCTGCCGAGCATCCTCGAGGAGGCGCGCGCCCGCTCGACGCACGGCGCGGCGCTGCCGGCCTTCGTGGCGCGCGAGTATCGGAGTACCTCGGGCGCGGCATGCTCGCGCGACGTCGCCCCGTTCCCTGCGGCGCGTGCTGCGACGAGTGCCTCGTCGAAGGAGGATCGCTCGAAGCTTCAGCCCACCACATCTCCCAACAGGCTCGGATCCCGAATGATCGAAGTCTTGGGTGGGGGCCCCGCGTCCGGCTAGGGCCTGTCCCTGAGCTCGTGACGCCTGAAGCCCCCTCCCTCGTCAAGCCGCATGGGATCGCGACTCCTCCCCCGAAATCGGGGGCGGCCCCTCGGCGCCTTGGGGGCTCCCCCGATCTCGGGGGAGCGGTTTGGCGACGTCACGCTCAGGCCTGGAGGGGGCCTTTCTGATTTCAGGGACACGCCCTACGCCGGCGTGCGCCGCACGGCCGCCCCTGGCGAGCGAGCGAAGCTCGCGGCCTCGGCGGCTGCGGGTGCGGGTGCGGGTCTGGCGACAGACCCTCCCACGGGGATGAGCCGCCGCGCGCACCCGCGACTATGGTGTCGACGCGCTCCAGCGGGCGCCCGGTGATCTTGGCAGCGGGCTTGACCGGTCGCTTCACGGCCTCGCCAAGCCCGGCGCGCGGGAGCACCTTCATCACCTGTGCGACGAGTTCGGGTTCCAGCCGAGCGTATGCGATGGCTGGTACCGGCAGCTCATCGAGAACATGGGCGCCGCGCTCGAGTCCAACAGTACGATGTTCGAGAGCCGGGCGGCCCAGCTCGAACGCGAGATCGACGCGCTTCGCGCCAAGCTCGTCGGGAAGGACGGCATCATCCGAGAGTTCGGCATGACGCAGGTGAGGACGGCACCCTACTGCCCACAGTCCAACGGCATGATCGAGCGCTGGCACGAGACGCTGAAGACGATCGCGACCCGGCCAAGGTCGCAGCAGTCCTTCGACGAGGCCATTCGCGTCGTGGCCGAGTTCGTCGAGCACGACAACAAGGTACGCCTGCAATGCGCCATCGGCTTGTCACGCCTGCAGACCGGCGCGTCAGGCGCGAGATGGCCCTCGTCGTCGAGCGCGATCGCAAGCCCGAGGCCGCCCGCGCCCGCCGCGAACAACACCGACGAACCGCTCGCGCCGAGGATGCGGCATGCGCTGCGTGACGCCACCGACCGGCTCATACAGCCGCAGTGCACCTGCTGTCGCCGTGGTCGTCGTCGTCGCCCCTGGCTTGCGACGCGTCAGCGCCTGGGGCCACGACCACGAGGCGGCGCACGGCAATGCGGTCTCAGCCTGCTACCAGAGGCCAAGGAGTAGCCCCTCGCGGTACCCTGCGCCCCAACTCACGAGTCACCTTCACGCTGCTCCAAGACCGCCTTACCGGGCGCGCACTGGCAGGCCGGCATCGCGATGAGCGCGAGCGTGAAGAGCAAGGTCAAACGGATGACCACTGTGTCCGGAGACGACAACGACTGCATGATTGGCCCCTCGAAGGGCGCATGGAACGCGTCGGCGAGTCTCGGGCCGGCCGCGTGCGCGATGGGGAATCTGAGGGCGGGGCACGTGGAGCGAGGCAGCACTGCCCCAAGGGCCGGTCGCCATAGCAGGGAGATCGGGCGCCCCGGTCGCTGGTCCGTGTCCCTCTGGTGACCGTGCTTGCCGCAGGTGCGGACGCGTGTTGAGCGTCGGCAGATGGATCCCTGTTCCGTCACGAGAAGTGACGCCGCGCCGTGCACCTACGCCCGACTATCTGCCACCTCTTGAGCTTGCTCCTTGCCAAGATCCGTGCGTCGCGTCCTCGCCGCGTACCACGCGTTACGCGCCTGTGGTGCTCGTTGCGCTCCTGGCGAGTTCTCGCGCCCGGCTCGATCGTTGCACCCGAGCTCCGCTGTATGCTTTAGCCCGTGCTGGGCCTCGTCATCCTGATCCTCGCGATAGTCGCCGCCGCAGGGGGAGTTGCGTGGAGCGCAGCCAAGCCGCTGCAACGCTATCGACGCATTCGTGACACGCCGACGGCGCCCATCAAGGAGCTCGGCAACGGCTTCTTCGAGATCCGCGGACGGGTGGCGACGCCGCTTACGCCCCTCATCAGTCCCTACAGCGACATGCCGTGCGTCTATTACTCATTCCGCATCCAGGAGCGACGGACCACCGGCTACGGCAAACGGCGCCGTACGCGGTGGGTGACGGTCGTGTCCGATACCCGCGCCGCCGACTGCTTCCTCGAGCAAGGCGGTCACCGCGCCGAGGTGCACATCGAGCATGCGGAGCTGGTGCTCAAGGTCGATCACCACGGCAGCTCGGGCTTCCTCAATTCGCCCACGGAGGAGCTCAAGCAGCGCTTGGGCGAGCGCTATGATTTCGCCACCGAGGGCACGCTGTTCAACCGGAGCCTGCGCTACCGGGAGACGGTGGTGCGCGCCGGCGAGCTGCTCTACGTGCTCGGCAGCTGCCGGTTGGGTCCGGATCGTCTCCCGTGCTTCGATGGTGGCGAGGACCTGTTCATCGTCGCCGACCGTCCCGAGGCGGAAGTGGCGCTCCGCTTTCTCTGGTTCGGCATCGCCGGCTACGCACTGGCGGCGGTGCTAGGAGTCGGCGCGGTCGCGCTGGCGGTGTGGGCCGCCATCAGCGGCGCGTCGTTGCGCTGATCTTGCGCCAGCGTCGCGCGGCGCCCATCGTCAATCGCCGATGGCGCTTGCCCCCGGGCCGATTGCGAGCATCTCCTCGACGATCGCCGACAGGGCCGGGCACTCCTTGGCGCTCAGCCGCAAGGTACCAGAGCCCACGGGGTCGGCGTCGGCGTCGTCATCACTGGGGTCGAAGAGCTCGAGATCGTCGGCCTCGATGTCGATGGTGTCGCCTCGGATGCCGAAGTGCGCCTCGCCCTCGTCGGTGCCGAAGCGATCGGTGCTCCCGTCGTCGCCGTCCTCGAGCTGCTCCTGGTAGTCCGGCGCTTCACGCTGGTGGGTGAAGTTGACGCCGAGGATGTGGTCGACATCGAAGCCGACGTCGATCTCGTCGCCGTCGTCAAGGACGGCGCCGCTGTACATCACCTGTGCCATCCAATAGTCGCCTGGGATTCCATGGGTCGCGTCGTTGGTGCGCAAACGCTCCGCGGCCTCATCGATGTCGTCCTGGCTGCGCTCACCCTGGTACGCGTCTGCTCGGATGTCGCGCCCGTCTTCCATCCAATCGCCAAGGCGTTCGCAATCGGAGAGGAAGGAGACCGCGGTCACCGACAGGACCTGCCCGCCCTCGTCGGTGGCCTGGCCGTAGAGCGCCGTCCAAAGCACCGGTACTCCCTGGCCGTCGACGGTGCCGTTGAAGTTGCCACTGCACGCCGTCAGGACGAGCACCGTGCCAAGGAGAAAAATGCGTCGCGTGATAAAAGGCTTCCATGCTGCGTGGCGCCGACCACCCTGGCCGGCGATGCTCACACCCTTGCCGGCGTCCGCTTGGCTGTCGACAGCCTGCGCGGGAACGTCGGTGACGCTGAGCACAAGGCGCGACCACCGCCCTTGCGCATTTTCGGCGACGGCAACGCGCTTGGGTGCAGACGAGCGCGGGGCCCTCCGTTGGCTGGGCCCCGCGGAGGCGCGGCAGCGGGTCGCGGGAGAGCCGGGTCCAAGTTCGCTGCGGCACAGCAGTGCAGCGCGGCAAGTACGGCGGAGGTCAGTTGTATTGATCGAGCCCGGCGCAGGGACTTGCCGGGTGTCCAAGGAACACCGCAGCCGCGTACCTCGTGGTACGCGGCGAGGACACGACGCGGTGATCGTGGCAAGGACCAAGCTCGGCGACCATCAATGCAACTGGTCTCTGCTGTCGTGCCCGCCAACGTTCAGCGGCGTCCCCGACCCTTCACCGCGATCCTCGCGCGGTCGCCGCATGCCATGGCAGGAGCGCGCGTTCGGCAAGTACCACCTCCATGAACAGGCGTGCCCGGGACTGCGCGCTGGCGGGCTCGTGCAAGCGCGTGCGCCGACATGCGCCGCACGGCGCGCCGGGCGACGGGGATTGAGGAAGCGCTCGCGGGTGCGGTCGTGCTCGGCGACGCCACCGACGATCCCCGCCAGCACCTCGACGGGCTCGGCGCCTTCGGGCCGGAGAACATCTTGCGCGGCGGCCCGCGAGCCGGGTGTTCGCACGGTGCTGGTCGAGCACTGGAGCAGTGCCGACAGCGATGCCCGCATCATCATCAACATGGCCGTAACGCTGATGGTCATGGAGATCGAGGACCTCGCGCCGCACCAGCTCTGGATCGCCGCGCACATCACCTGGCCGATGCGAGCGTCGAGCCCTTGGTAGGCGTGCATGACTGCTCGGGCAACGGGAGCGGCGGCTGCAGCGACGCGTTGCTCTGAAGGGTGCGGGCGACCTTGCGGTGCCTCGTCGCGGCGCGAGCGCGCATCGGTGGCTGCACCCCTGGCTCGTCAGGGCGCGACACCAGGCGCTGAGGCACGACGTCCAACCGATTGGACCCCTTTCGGGGTGGGCCGTCATCAGCGACGTCGAGCCCAACGCGCAGCGTCCAGTTGCGGGGCACCTGGCGCGCGGGCTCGGCGAGCGGCGCCTGCGCTACGGTGGTAGAGGACGCGAGGCATGCGCGGGTCATCCCTCGCGAACACATGCCCGCGCTGGCTCCCGCGCCTCGTCACCTCCTGGCGCCCCCGCCGTCGTCGAATGGCAGCGCGTGTGCGGCCTCAGCGCTCCGTGACCGGGCTGCGCCTCTTCAGCCAACGGCGGAGCTGGTTTCGGTGGACGTCGAGCTCCTTGGCAGTGCTGGCGACGCGCCCCTCGTTCTTCGCGAGCGCAGCCTCGATGACGTCGTCGGGCGGGAGCGACTTGCCGGCCCGGGCCGTGGCCCCGCTGTCGACGTCGGCCGCCTGCCACCGGCGACCAGCTTCCTCGTCGAGGTGCTCGGGTTCGATGGCCGCGGCGCCAGCTCGGCCCGCGCGACGTGCGGCGTCCTCTACTTCCTGAAGCAACTCGCGCACGTTGCCCGGCCACTCGCGCAGCAAGCACGCCTCGACGAAGGCCGGGCTGAGCAGCAGTGAGCGATCGATGCGCGCGGCCGCCGCGGCCGCGAGATACGCAATCTCCTCAGGTCGATCGCGAACCGGCGGCAGCCAGACCTTGGGACGACACAAGCGGAAGAACAGGTCCTCGCGGAACCGCTTGGCGGACACCGCCTCGCGCAGGTCGCGGTGGGTGGCGGAGACGATACGCACGTCGATGGAGACGGCCTTCGAGGCGCCGAGCGGGAGCACCTCGCCGGTCTCGAGCACGCGCAGGAGCTTGGCCTGTACGTCCAGATCGAGCTCGGCGACCTCGTCGAGAAAGAGCGTTCCTCCCGCGGCCGCTTGGAAGTACCCGTCGGCGTTTTCCGTCGCGCCCGAAAACGCGCCCTTCTTGGTACCGAAGAGCAGGCGCTCTGCGACGCCTTCGGGGATCGCCGCGCAGTTGACCGCGACGAAGGGACCTTCGGGACGCTTGCCCTGCGCGTGGAAGCGCCGCGCCGCGAGCTCCTTGCCGGCGCCGCTCGCGGCCGACAGGTGCACCACATCGCTGCTCTTGGCGGCCGCGTCGAGCTCGTCCCACGCCTGCGCGAGCACAGGCCCAATGACCTGGTCTCCGTCCAGGCGGAGCGAGCGAAGGAGGTACGGCCGGAGATCCGCAGCGAGCAGGAAGACGGTTCGGCCGGCGCGCACCAGGCGCGCGCCGTCGGGAGCGAGGCCATGGGGCGACACCGGCTGCCCGTCGACCACGAGCCCGTTGCGGCTGCCGAGGTCGCGCACCTCGAAGCGTCCGTCGGTGAAGCGCACCCCGACGTGCTGCCGCGACATGGCCAGGTCTTCGAGCATGAGCTCCTTGGGCGCCCCACGCCCGACGATGAGCGCGTCATCGACGAGCGCGTGCGGTGCACACCGCAGCTCTGCCCCGGAGAACAGCAGGACAATTCCCCGCACCGGCGCCGCCGCACGGGCCTGGTTGAAGTAATCGAGGTCGAGCGTCGAGTCGCTGCGCGCCATTGCTCTGCATCCTATTCGTTTGCGGGCCCCGCGATAACGGGGCTCGGCACGCTCGACGTGATGGAGTAAGGGGCTCGGGTGACGACCGAGGAACGAGACCAAGCACCGGTCCAACTCGGGGAGCGACTCGCCGGCCATTTTCGCGTCCGTGCCAAGCTCGGCAGCGGCGCCTTCGGAACCGTGTACTCCGCGCGGGACGAACGGGATGGCCGGCTGGTCGCGATCAAGATGCTGCATCGCGTAACCGGTGCGACCATCTATCGCTTCAAGCGCGAGTTCCGTGCGGTGGCCGAGCAGCACCACCCGAACCTCCTGCAGCTCTATGAGCTGTTCTCGGTTGGCGACCATTGGTTCTTCTCGATGGAGCTCGTGGAAGGCCTGCGGCTCGACCACTGGATCCTCGGCGAGCGGCCAAGCGCTGCCGTGCAGGAGACGCTCCCCGACACACCGAGCCAACTGCCGTTGGCGACTCCCAACGAGGCGCCCCCCGACCTCGAGCGCCTCCGTCCGGCGATCGCGCAGCTCGCCGCAGCCATCGCGCACCTGCACTCTCTGGGAGTCGTGCACCGCGACCTCAAGCCCGCCAACGTGATCGTGACGCGCGAGGGCCGCACGGTTTTGCTCGACTTCGGCCTCATCGCCGAGGCAGACCCCGGGGAGCAACAGAGCACGCTCGGCGTTGTCATGGGGACCCCCGCGTACATGGCGCCCGAGCAGGCGCTCGGACAGATCACGACGCCCGCCGCCGATTGGTACGCGTTCGGCGCGCTCCTCTTTGAGCTGCTGCACGGGCGCCCGCCGTTCTCCGGTTCGTCGCACGACATCCTCACCGCCAAGATGGCGCCGCGCACCTGGCGGCTGCCGGAGCGCAGCGACGCGCCTGCAGATCTCGCGGCGCTCGCGCGCGCGCTGCTCGCACCCGAGCCCAAGGACCGGCCGACGGCCGCCGCCGTGATGGCCGCGGTGGCTGCCGCGCCGTTCGTCCCTCAACCCACGCCATCGAGCGACGTCCCCTTCGTCGGCCGCGCGCGCGAGCTGCGCGGGTTGCAGGAGGCGTTTTCTCTCACCGAGCAGGGTCGCGCGGTCATTGCGACCGTGCATGGGCAATCGGGTGTGGGCAAGACCGCGCTCCTGCGCGAGTTCACGGCGAGGCTCGGCAGCGACGTGGTGGTGTTGAGCGGGCGTTGTCTCGAGCGCGAGCAGGTGCCCTACAAGGCGCTCGACGGCGCTGTCGATTCGCTGACCCGCTATCTCAGCCAGCAGAGCGTACAGGACGTGAGCGGCCTCATGCCGCGAGACACGCAGGCGCTGTGCCGTGTCTTCCCCGTCTTCTCCCGTCTGCGTTTGCTCTCCGAGCAGCCGTCTCGTGCGAGGAGCTGGACGCCGCACGAGGAGCGCCGGCGTGGCTTTGCGGCGCTGCGAGAGTCCCTCGGGCGCCTGGCCGATCGACGTCCGCTGGTGGTGACGATTGATGACCTGCAATGGGGCGACGAGGACTCGATCGAGCCCCTCGTCGGGCTCTTGGCGCCCCCCGATCCACCGCCGCTCTTGCTGATCCTCGCCTATCGCTCGGAGGACGAGCACAAGAGCCCCGTCCTGCGTGCGCTTCACGAGAGCGCCTTGATCAAGGACGGGACGACCCGCGACGTGGTCCTTGCGCCGCTCACGGATGGCGAAGCGCAAGAGCTCGCCATGCGGCTGTTGCCGCGCGATCAACAGCACCGCGCGTCGCTCGTTGCCCGAGAGTCCGGTGGGCTGCCGTACTTCCTGCCCGAGCTCGTGCGCGTGCTCGACGACGTAGGCAGCGATGAGGTCGCGCATGTGTCCCTCGAGAGCCTCGTGCGTCGCCGCGTCGATCGGCTGTCCCCGCAGGCGCGCAAGCTGCTCGAGGTGGTCGCGGTCGCCGGACACCCGGTTCGGCGTATGCACGCGAGCCACGCGGCCGAGCTCGACTCCGTCAGCGACGAGGCGGTCGATGAGCTCGTGCGCGAGCACTTCCTGCGCAGCGTGCGCTCTGCCGACGCCCTGCTGGAGACCTTCCACGACCGCGTGCGTGAGGGCGTCGTGTCATCGCTCGCCGAACCGGAGCAACGCGAGATCCACGCACGACTCGCCCGGCTGCTCGCGGCGGAGCCCGATGCGGTGGATCCCGAATTGCTCGCCACGCATTGGCGGCTCGCGGGTGAGCTCGAGCTCGCACGGCCCGTGTCGATCGAGGCCGCCGAGCGCGCGACCCACGCGTTCGCGTTTGAGCGCGCCATCACGCTCTTCACGGGCGCTCTCGAGGGCGCCTCGCCGCAACAGCAGCGCGAGATCAAGGCGCGCCTCGCCGACGTGCTCTCCTACGCGGGGCGCAACTCCCAAGCTGCCCGCGCCTACCTCGAGGCCGTCGACGGCGCGGCTCCCGCCGAGGCGCGCGACCGCAAGCGCCGCGCGACGGAGCTGATGGCGCGCGCGGGCCGCCCCGCAGAGGCCGCCGCGCTTGCACGCGAGCTGCTCCCGGAGGTGGGGCTCGTGTGGGCCGAGACGCGCGGCCAGACGCTCCGCAGCGTGATCAAGAACAAGCTGCGGCTCAAGCTGAAGGGCTACCGCTACAAGGAGCGCCCGCTGACAGCTGCGGATGCGGACGAGATCATGCGCGTCGACTTGTGTTGGACGCTCGGGTCTGCCTTCTCGCCGATCGATATCCTGCGCGGCACCGACTACCAGGCGCAACACATGGTGCGCGCGCTCGCGCTCGGCGATCCGCTCCGCGTCGCCCGCGGCTTTGCCCTCGAAGCGGTCCTGCTCGCCGTCGAGGGTGGAAGCAGCACCCTCAAGGCTGAGCTGCTCGCGCGGCGCGCCGCGGAGCTCGCCGCGCGCCTCGATCACGCGTACGCGATCGGCTGGGCGTTCCTCGCGGAGGCGGTCTGCGACTCCATGCAGGGTCGTTTCCGCCGCGCGCGCGAGCGGATTGACGACGCGTTCGCCATCATGCGTGCGCGCGAACCCGAAGGGTTCTGGCAGATCGCCATCACGGAGATCTGGTTCAAGGTGCGCAGCTGTTTCTACCTGGGGGACTTCGCCACGCTCGCTACCGAGGGCGCACGCGTGACGCGCGAGGCAGAGGACCGCGGCGACCTGCTGACGCTGATTAGCGCCAGGGCAACGTGCCTCGTCCGCGTCCTGCTCATCCAGGGCAACCCTGCTGCGGCGCGAGAGCTGTGCGTCCGCTCGAACGCTGCGTGGACCAAAGACGATGGCTGGCACGTCCAGCACCAGGAGTCGGTTCGCGGAGAGATCGAATGCGACCTGTACGAGGGAAACGGAGCGCGGGCGCTCGCGCGCATTCGTGAGACCTGGCCCGCCCTGCGAGCGTCGCTGTTGGTGCGGGCGGAGATCGAGCGCGTGCTCAACTTCTCGTTGTTTGCGGTCGCAGCGCTCCATGCGCGCGAGCTGCGCGAGGCGCAGCGCTGGACCAAGGAGCTCTCCCGCCAGACCTTTCCGTGGGCTCGGGCGCTCGCCGCCGCCATGCGCGCCGGTGTGCTTGCCCTGCGCAGCGACGACCGAGCACCAGCCGCCTACGCACACGCGGCGAACCAGTTCGACGCGCTCGAGATGAAGGCCTACGCCGCGGTGGCGCGCAGGCGCCGCGGCGAAGTGCTCGGCGGCGACGCGGGCGCCGCCGAGGTCGCGCGCGAGGAGGCGGTGCTTCGAGCGCTCGGGGTGCGAGAGCCCGCTTCGTTTGCTCGCACGCTCGTCGGGTAGCGGGCGCCGTCCGCGGGGCACCGCCTGGCACGTGCCACGCCGTGCCACCCGGTGCCACCCGACGGCCACGCGCCTTGCGCCGCGAACCCCCTGAATTCTTTGCGCTGGCGAGCCCCGCCGCGGCGGCGCGCTGCCTGGCGCGCTCCTTGGAATGTGAGCTCACGAACCGCAGGGAGCCCACGAAGCCATCACCCTGCACCTCGCGTGTCGCGGCCTGGATCATCCAAGGTCCGCCGACGCCCGGGCGCTCACATCGTGGGGGAGGAAGTCCAATGCGTCGCCACTCGGTCCTTACCATCACGTTCCTGTCCGCGGCCCTCGTCGCCGCATGCGGCGCAGAGGAGCCCGCTCCGCCCTCCGATCGTCCCGCGGAGCAGGACGATGAGCTCCCCGCGCCCGACCCGGATCCCACGCCCGACCCGGATCCCACGCCCGACCCGGATCCCACGCCCGACCCGGATCCCACGCCCGATCCCGACCCCGAGCCTGTGGCGCCCACGATCCTCTCGACCGCCCCCGCGCATGGGGCGACTGGGGTCGACCCCGAGCAGCCGCTCTCGGTCACCTTCTCGGAGGCGATGGATCAAGCGTCGGTCGAGGCCGCGTTCTTCTCGGAGACGCTCGTCGAGGTCTCCTTCTCATGGAACACCGAGGGCACCGTCCTCACCATCACGCCCGCCGCGCCCCTCGAGCAGGCCGAGGGTGAGGGCCTCGATCCGTCGATCGTCGCGCCGGTGATGTACAGCTACGCGATCCTCGTGAGCGCCCTCGACCTGGACGGCCAGGCGCTCGGCGCGGGCAAGGTCGTCTCGTTCGCCACGGCGAAGCGCATGTACGCAGACGTCCCTTGGGTGTCGGCGATGACGCGCACGCGCCTCGCGTCCGGCACCGTGCATGCCGAGGGCATGACGTCGCTCTTCGTCGGTGACTCCGCGTACGCCGCTGCCACGCAGATGAAGGGCTTCCTCACCTTCGACCTCGTCGAGGTCCCGGCAAATGTCGAGCTCCTCAGCGCCGAGGTGCTCGTGCAGCAGACTGCGGTCCACGGAGCGCCCTACGACCTCCTTGGCGACCTGCGCATCCAACACGTCTCCTTCGCGGCCATCGACCAAGCGGCGTTCGACGCGGAGCCACGCGCGGACCTCGGCGTCCTCTCCTACACCGCGTCGCTCGTGAACCGCGGGAGCGATGTCACCGAGGCCGTGCGCGCCGACCTCGAGGACCGAGACACCCTCGGCGATCGCACCCAGTTCCGCCTCGAATTCGACGAGCCCTTCGCCGATGACGAGGCCGGCGACAGCGCGGAGCTCGCCAAGGAGACCCTGCGCCTGAGCATCTCCTACGCGGCCCACTGAAGTCCGAACGAGAGCATCCCCTCGCGGCGGTCGCTGGCCCATTTCGAGCCGGGCCGGCGACCGCCGCATCACCACTCGACATCGCGGAGCAATCATGAGCCCCCACACACACGCCCCGTTCAACGCAACGCTCCTTGTCCTCTCGGCAGCCACCGCGGCTGGTGTTGGCTGCCAGGAAGTCGGGCCCGAGGCCGTCGAGGCGCCGACCTGCGCCACGCTCGCGGGCGAGTCAGAACGAGAGCTCTTCACGGAGGCAATCGTTCCGGTCGACGCGGTGCGAGAGAGCCTCGTGTTTGGCGGCATGGACCCCGGCTCGCTCGAACCGATCAACTTCGAGCTCGGCTTCATGCTGAACGACATCAACATCGACGTCACGGCGCCCGCCGAGCTGTACGTCCGCGCGCTGGGTCGCAACGAGTACCTGTCGGGTTTGCGCGCAGGGGAGACCGACTACCAGCTGGTGTTTGACGTCTGCACCGACGAGGACGGCGCAGTCCTCGTGGAAGGCGATCTCGCGCATATCACCACCATCGCGACCGAGTTGCAGCCGCTCTTCGAGGCGCGGGCGGACGAGTGCGAGACGCACGAGGCGGCCGATGAGTCGGTGCGTGCGTGTCGTTGGTTCTTGAACGATGAACCAGCGGTCATCGCGGCGGGGACCCTGCTTGGCACCGCGGGCGGCACGGGCGCGACCACGTACGCACCGGGCCTCGACGTCAACCTGCTCGACGCGCGGGCACCGAACGCGTTCGTCAACCCCGAGCGCCTCGGTGCCGAGGAGGGTCCTGGGCGGGCCTTTCGCTACGGCGCGTGCGCCTATGAATATTTCGTCGAGCCCTTCCGCAGCAGCTACCTGGCGGCGGTGGGTCTCGGCGGCGTGCCGCGCGAGAGCGAGGATGCTCCGTGCGGAACGCTGTCTGTGGGCCAGAGCGGCACCGCTGCCGGGGTATGGATTCGGGAGGACAAGGCGTCGCTCGAGGTCAGCGACAACCTGGTGGAGGTGTTGGAGCACCTCCTAGTGCTGGCTCCCGACCAGCTCGACCCGGCGCATCGGCAGGTCGTATCCACGGAGCTGGACGAGCTCAGCGCGCATGATGGCGTCAACCGTCTGATGCAGTTCGACGTCATCTCGGACGGCGACGTCAACCCCTCGCTCTATGCCATGCGCCCGGGCACCATCTACTGCCTCGACACCGAGGCCTTCGACGCCTGGGCGGGCTACTACCTCGAGCTCCTCGATGAAGGGCGGCGACTGAAGATCGAGCGCCACGCCGACAGCTGCGCCGGCACCGCGTCGACGCTGCGCACCTTCGGTCCGACCGCGATCGAGTTCGTGCGCTGAGCGCGCGCCGAGCCGCGTCGGCGAGCGACGGAACGACCATCGGGATCGACCGGCGCCAACCTGCAACACTCGCGGGTTGGCGCCTCGCGCGTTCGACCACAGCGAGAGCATCGTGATCGAGCGCCGGTCGCTGCGCAGGCACAGGGGGTGGCACGTGCCTGCGCGTGCCAGCGTCGGGCGCCCGGCGACAGCGCACAGACCCCGGTGAAACCAAGCGCCGCCCGCGCAGCAGCGCGGGCACGGCCCTTGCGATTGCGCTCCTCGAACCACGAACGGGAGACCGACATGCGACGCACAAACTTCTTCTCTGCCCTCCTCCTCACCGCCACCTTCGGCTTCGGCATCGGCTGCAGCCCCGACGATCCGGGCGGATCGAGGAAGGGCGCCGCGGTGGCCAAAGGCCAGAGCGAAGGCGAGGGCGAGGACGAGGGCGAGGGCGAGGGCGAGGGCGAGGGCGAGGGCGAGGGCGAGGGCGAGGCCACGTCGCCGTGTGACGACGCGGAGTGCGTCGCGGGTGAGTGCATCAACGTCACCGGCGTAGCCGCGTGCATGTGCGACGACCACGTCGTCGGCGCGGCCTGCGACAGCTGCGCGCTCGGCTACACCGGCGAGGGCTGCGGCGATTGCGCCGGAGGCCACGCGCTCGACACGGTGAGCGGCGCGTGCTTGCCCGACCCGTGCTTCGGCTCCGTTTGCGGCGAACACGGCACGTGCCGTGCGATGCCCACGGGACTCTTCTGCCTGTGCGATGTCGGCTTCGCGGGCCCTGCGTGCGACGAGTGCGCCGCCAACTTCGTCGGCGACAACTGCGAGAGCTGCGCGGCCGGTTACCAGCCGTACGGGAGTGAGTGCGTGTCCGAAGGCTGCGGCGGCGTCGACTGCGGCGACAACGGCACCTGCACCCCCAGCGAGGGCGGCACCGCCGGGACGTGCGCGTGCGAGCGCGGCTACGCGGGCGAGGGATGCGGCGCGTGCGCCGACGGCTACATCCTGCTCAATGGGGTTTGCGTGAACGACGAATGCGGTGAGATCGAGTGCGAGCACGGAGTCTGCTCGATGGAGGCAGGCTCGCCGGTTTGCGAGTGCCAGGGGGGCTTCATCGGGGACGCGTGCGACGCCTGCCCCGCCGGCCACGTGGTCGTTCTCGGCGAAGGCGGCGCGAGCTGCGAGAACACGCTTCCCGATGTCGGTGGTCTGGTGGCCTGGGCCGACGGGCGCTACCTGCCGGGGATGTCGTTCACCGGGGATGGCGGCGTCAGCAGCTGGCACGCGCGCAACGACGACCACATCCAGTTCTTCAGCCACAGCCAGTCGCACTTCCCCGACTTCAACCTGGTCGAGGGGAGCCTGAGCTTCGACGACCTGTACGACCGATACCTCTGTTACACGGACCTCTTCGGCTTCACCCAGACGTACACGCTCTACATCGTGGCCGACTGGGCGGCCAACGAGGCGCAGGCGCTGTGGAGCACGATCGCGCCGAACCTCCCCTACGACGAGTACATCCCGCGTGGCCTCGACATCGACGTGCTCGCGAACGGCCACGTGCGCGCCACGCACCGGGGCGACTTCCAAGAGGGCCCGGGTGACGCGGTCGAGGCGGACTTCTTCGCTGCGAGCGGACGACGCCTCTTGCGCGTGGAGCGCCAAGCGTTCCTGAACGGTCACGTTTTCTCGGTCTCGAACGGCACGGACGTGGCCAACGTGGCGTCAACGCAGGGGCCGTTCTCCGAGTTGGCGCTCAGCGCGGTGGGAGCGCGGTCCGAGGGCGATGGGCTCGATGGCAAGCTCTTCGAGATCATCGTGCTGCACGGGCAGCGCACCGTGGCCGAGACGCAGGCCATCGAAAGCTACCTGCGCGTCAAGTGGGACATCGAGTAGCCGTTGAACGAGCCGTAAGGGTGAACCGAGTGGCGTAGGTCCACCGTCTCCGAAAACGGCTCAAACTCAGGCAGGCAGTTCATCAACGCGGGTCAGCCGTTGCCGGTCTCCGCTGTAGGACGATCGCGTGTTTCCCATCGTGGCTGCCCCCGACACGCCTCTCGACATCACCTGCGCGGGAGGCTTCGACAACGATCTTGCATTGGCGCATCGCGCTGGCCGCCGCCGCGGAGCGCATCGCGCTCGCGCGCGCAGCAGCGGCAGCGCTGCGGTCGACCACCGGGCCGCCCTCAGGCCGGTGCTGCACCGCGCCCGCCGCGCCCGGGCGCAGAACGAACGAGACAGACCAGGTGCGCACTACTGCCCGGCGGGCGGTGTCCGATCATCAACGCTCGCCCACGGCACGCCCACCAAGGACGCGCCGATGGCCAGGGCGGCGGCGCGGCCGTCGACGTCGCTCATGCGCCAGTCGTCGGCGGCAGTGGGGCCGAAGGCATGCAACACCGCGCCGTCCTCCTGCCGGTACACGCCGCGCACCACGTAGAGCGCGGCGCGCCAATCCGGCGGGTCCTGCGTCATCAAGCGGTGCAGCTCGGCCTTGGCCTCGTCGCGCACGGTGACCAGGCGATCCGCCAGCTCTGCCACGCGGGCATCGCCCTCGTCGACGCCAATGACGTCAGCGAGCTGGGCGCGTCTGCTGGCCAGCTCCGCCGCGCGCCCGGCCTCGTTCGGCTCCGTGCTGCGCATGAGCGAGGCGCGCAGGGCGCTCGCCTCCTTGCGCCAGGCCTCGGCGGCCTTCTCGCGGGCGATGCGGCACTGCACGTCGTCTATCAGGGCGCGCGTGACGCGCGCCTCGGCGAACCCGTCCACCAGCGCCCGCGGGGCAGGGGGCGGCGGTGTCGACGGGGGGGCCGTGGGCGAGGGCGCGTCGACAACGGCGCGGGAGGCCGCGACGGAGCGCAAGAGCGCCGCCAGCGAGGTCACGGCGTCGTCGCCGCTGTCCGCGTGCGTTGCCGTCGAGGGGGCGCTGTCCGCTGCAGCTTCCCCCGGTGTGAACGGCGCGGCGCGAAAGGCCAACCACAGGTTGGCCGCCAGCGATACGAGCAGCGCGGCACCGAGGATCACGAGCATGTGCTTGCCGGCCATCGCCCGACGCTACTGCGGATGGCGAGCCGCGTGTCCCACGCGGCTCGCGGGCGCGCTACATTGCTCGCCATGTGCTCGCGATGCTTGTTGCTCGTTGCTTCACTTCCCTTGGTGGTCGTCAGCGCCGCATGCGGCGATCCGCCTCCCACACGCGTTCCCCTCGAAGGGGGCTGGGTGGGGACCTACGAGTGCGCCGCCGACAGCAAGCGCTTGACGCTCACCGTGGCCGACAACGACGAGGGCGAGGCCGCAGGCGAGGCCTTCCTCGACTACCAGCTCGTCATCCTCGGCACACCCTACCTGCTCACGGCGCGCGCCGAGTTGAGCGCTGCCGGCATGGATGACGACGGCAGCTTCGAGGCGACCGTCGATGTGCTCGACAACGCCACCAGTCAGCTGCCCGACTTCGCGTTGACGGCCACACCCAACGACGAGGTGGACGAGCTCGATGGCACGTTGACGCGCTTGGACGGCGAAGGCGCACCCACCGGCGATCCCTGCGACGTGCACCTCGGGCGCACCGAGCTCTGAGCCAGCTCCCGGTGACCTCGCTCCTCTTGCCGAGCTTCCTGGCGCACCTGGCGGACCCCTCGATCCGCTGCGTGTTGCTGTGCGGCTGCGGTGGCGGCTTCGACTTCGTGCACGCGCTGCTGCTGCTCCCGGAGCTGCGGCGGCTCGGCAAAGACGTCGTGATTGGCAGCTACTCGTTCGGCCAGCCTGCCGACATCGAGGGCGGGACCACGGTGTTCTCGCAGCAGGGCGTGGTGGCCAAGATGGTGAGCGCGCAGTGTCGCGCGCCGCGCCACTACGGCCCCGAGGTCCACCTGTGCTCGTTCCTCGATCTGCGCGAACCGGCTGGCGCGCCGCACGAGGTATACGCCTACTACGCGCGCGCCTTCACCGTGCCGCTCCTGGCCGAGCTCTACCGTCAGCTCATCGATGCCCACGGCATCGACGCGGTGGTGCTCGTCGACGGCGGCTCCGACTCCCTCATGGTGGGCGACGAGGAGGGCCTCGGCGATCCCGTCGAGGACGCGGTGTCGGTGGCAGCGGTGGCGTCGCTGAACGGCCTCAAGGCGAAGGTCCTGCTCTCCATTGGTCTGGGATCTGACCGCTACAACCACGTCTCCGATGCGGCGTCGCTGCGGGCGGTGGCCGAGCTCACCAGCAGCGGCGCCTACCTTGGCGCGGTGAGCATCGAGCCGCGCAGCGAGGGGTTCGCGCTCTACTCGTCGTGCTTGGCGCACCTCGACCAGCGCCAGAGCTTCCGCTCGGTGCTGGCCTCGAACATCCGCGCCGCGGTGCAGGGCGGCTTCGGTCCCGCGGGCAGCGAGGGACGCGCGCAGGACAGCGTGTACTTGTGGCCGCTGATGGCGATGATGTTCGCGTTCGACGTCGACAAGGTCGCCGAACGCTCGCTCATGGCTGGTTGGATCCGCGACTGCAGGTCGGTGCTCGACTGCCACCTCGCGGTCGAGCGCGGGCGCCGGGAGCTCGGGGACAACCTACGCGCGACCGAAGAGCTGCCGCAGCACGCACAGTGGCGCGGCCCGGGCGACCACGGGTGGCGCCCTCACCACACGAAGGGGATCAACGCGCGTCGTTCGGGTGGGTAGTCGGGGAAGGTCGCGTGATACCAGCGGTGGTGGGCGCGCGCGCGCGGCGCGAGGTTGGCGATGGTCCACGCCGCGAAGCCCAGCGCCGGCAGCGACCATGTGGCGACGGCGAAACCGATCCACTCGAGGATCTCACCGAGGTAGTTGGGCGCCGAGATAAAGCGATAGGCGCCGCCGAAGGGGATGCGGTAGCCGGTCTCGCCGGGCTTGCGCAGCGCCCGCAGCACGGCGTCGGCGTGCAGGTTCAGGGCCATGCCCCCGACGAAGAGCGCGACACCGATGATGAAGCGCGGATCGCTGAGCCAGCGCTCGCCGTAGACGGCGTCGCCGTGGAACAGGCCCCAGCCGTTGGCGCCGCCGTTCACGGTGTTGAAGGTGACGGCCATGAGCATCACCGACAGGGGCATGGTGGTCCCCGCCATGCGGCTCAGGAGCGGGTAGACCAGCGCGCGATGCGTGTAGTGGGCCGTGAACAAGGCCCAGAACACCCAGCGCGCGGGGTCGTCGTGGCGCGCACCAGAGAAGAAAAGCGCTTGGAAGAGCAGCAGGCTCACCAGCTCCATGCCGATCCAGGCGGGAATCGCCGGGACCTGGCGTCCCCAACCGGGACGACGGAAACGCCCGTAGGGCGCCGTGGTGCGCAGCGTGGAGAACAGGATCGGCAGCGCGAGCGCGGCCCAGACGGCGACCGCCAGCTCAAAGGTCGTCATGCGCGTCGTCACGGTGATCGCTTGGGGCGGGCAGCATGCCGACCGAGCGATACCACGCGTAGGCATCGCGCAGGGTTTCGCGGAGCGGACGCGCGCGATGGCCGAGCTCGGCGCGCGCGCGCGCCCCGTCAAAGGGCGCGCCGCCCGCGACGCGGGCCAGTGCGCCGGGCGTCCACAGGGGCTCGGCGCCGACGATGGCGCTGCCCGCCTCGATGAGGTGCGCGCCCAGGCGCGCCAGCCACGAAGGGACCACGCGCGTGGGAGGGTGGAAGCCGGCGACCTCGCCGGCAGCTCGCGCCAGCTCTGTCAACGAGGCCCACGTGCCGGTGACGAGATAGCGCTCGCCGATCTGGCCCGCGCGCTCGGCGCGCACGGCGGTCTCCGTCACGTCGCGCGCGTCCACCCAATCGAAGGCGCCGGCCACGAGGACGGGGAAGCGCCGCTGGTGGAGGCCGATGAGAAAGCGCCCCATGAGCGAGGGCTTGAAGTCGAAGGGACCGAGCACGCCCGAGGGACGCAGCGTGATCGCCGGCAGGCCCCGTGCGACGAAGCTCGCGACCACCGCGTCGCCTTGGGCTTTCGAGCGGCCGTAGGCCCCAAAGGGCGAGCTGGGGCGCTCGTGCCCCGTCGGCGTGGGCTCGCCGTCGCTCGCGGTGTCCTCGGCCTCCACCGAGCTGAAGTGGATGAAGCGGCGCACGCCTGCGTCGAGCGCGGCGCGCGCAACATGGCGGACACCGTCGACGTTCACGGCTGTGGCGCGCTCGTCATCGTCGCCCCGGAGGGTGATGAGGCCCGCCAGGTGGAACACCACGTCCACGTGGCGCATCGCTGGGGTCAGCGTGTCTGGCGCCGTGACATCGCCGTGCACAAGCTCGAGCTCGAGGCCCTCGAGGGCGCGGGCGTCGCTGCGCACGAGCGCGCGCACGCGGCGGCCTTCGCGCAACAACGCGCGCACGAGGTTGGCGCCGAGGTGACCGGCAGCGCCCGTGACCAGCGTGACGCTCACGCCGCCTGCACCGGCCTGCACGAACCGAGGTCGACGTCGATCAGGCGGCGGCCGTCGCGCCACGCGTCGTCGAGCACGCGCGCCACGTCATCTACTGCCGGCGGCAACATCACCTGCTCAGCGGCGCAGACCTGCCGAGCGTGTGCAGCCATGGCTGCGGCCGACGGGAAGAAGCGGGTGGGGGCCGCTTCCTTCGAGACCCAATACACCGCGGTCATGGCCGCCGACACGACCCGCGAGGGCACGACAATGTCGATGCCGATGATGTGCTGCCGAATCAGCTCCCGAAACTCGCTGTTCAGCTCCGCGAGGCGACGGCGCATGGCAGCACTGGGGATCGACACCTGGCGCGCCTCCTGCGCGAGGAAGAAGCGCCGCTTGCGCTGGTGCAGCAGCGCGTAGCGATGGCGCATCTCGTCGACGTCGGCGTCGGTGATCTCGCCGCTCACCACGGAGATGACGAAGGGGAAGGCGTCCTCGCAGAGCTTGACCACTCCCGCCACGCTAGCAGCACGGCGCAGGCGCGGGGGCCCTCGATGCGCGCCGTTTCAGGCAGAGACAGCGCCCTGGTCGAAGGGAGCGAACGTGTGCTGCGGGCACCATACGAGCGGTCGGGCGAGCTGCCACTCGCAGCGCCCAGGCCGGTCAAGGAGCGGCGGTGATCGCCGCGCGCACACGCTCCGCGAGGTCCTTCATGTTGTCGACCTGCTGGCTCTTCAGGAACCCATAGAGAATTCGCGGGCCCGTGCCGACGTAGCTCGTGTAGCGCACCTGGCAGCGCGTGGGCCCGAGCGGCGTGATGAGCCACTCGCCGTGGACCGCGTCCATGTCGCCGTCGATGCGCTGCCAGCGCATGGCGCCGCCGCCCCCAGGGTGGCGCTCGACGATGTTCTGCTGGCGGTAACGCAAGGCGCCGATGATGGTGGTGAGCTCGTAGCGCAGCTTGACGCTGGTAGGGGTGCGCTCGAGCTCCGTGCGCGACGTGATCTCGCGGAAGATCTTCGACGAGTTGCTGCCATCCCACACGAAGTCGAGCAGGCGATCGGCCGAGACGTCGATGGTGAAGGTGGCGATCACGCCCGGGATGCCATCGGCGTCCTCGACGGCGGTCACCGTCGCAGGGGTGGCGATGATCCACAGCGCGAGCGTGAGCACACCAGCACTCTACCCTGGCGGTGCGCGCGGTGCTGGAGCCCGGGATCGCTGTCGCGGCCGTCCGCGTCGCGGCCTGCTGAACGATCGCGCGTGCCCTCCGCGGCTGGTGCACGGCACGGGGTCCGCAGGCCGCGGCGCCATGCTATCGGCGCCCATGACGATCTCGCTTGCCCTCGTGGCCTCTGCCCTCGCCATCGCCGCGCCCGCCCCCGCGACGGCCGCTCCGTCTGCCTCGCAAGCGCTCAGCGCCCTGCTCGACGCCGAGTGGGAACGCTGGATGCGCGACGATCCTGCGTGGGCGTCGTCCCTGGGCGATCGCCGCTTCAACGATCGCTGGCCTGACGTGTCGGAGCAGGCCATCGCCGCGAGCGACGCCGCCGATGTACGCGCGCTTGAGGCCCTGGCCGCCATCGATCGCGCGCGGCTCTCGGCGGAGGAGACGCTGAACGCCGACGTGCTGGCCGACGTGTTGGCGGCGCGTCGAGGGAGCTTTCGCCACAAGCTCTGGCTCCTGCCCATCTCGCCGCTCGGCGGCGTGCACAACCAGGAGCACCTGGTCTCGGCACTGCGCTTCGACACCGAGCGCGACTACGCGGACTGGCTCGCGCGCTTGCGCGCCTACCCCACGCTCGTCGACCAACACGTCGCGCTCTTGCGGCGCGGCGTGCTCGAGAATGTCGTTTCGCCGAAGGAGGTGCTCGCGCGCATCCCCGCCCAGATCGAGGCGCAGATCGTCGAGGATCCGACCAAGAGCTCGCTGTATGGCCCCTTCGTCACCATCCCCTCGTCGATCCCTGTGGCCACGCAGGCCACGCTGCGTGCCGAGGCCACACAAGCGATCAGCGCCGCCATGCCGGCGCTGCGGCGCCTCCTCGACGTCGTGGTGCAGGAGCAGCACCCCGCAGCGCCACCGGTCGTGGGCATCAGCGCGCGCGCTGGCGGTGCCGATGCGTACGCGTTCTTGGCTGCGATGCACACCACCACGACCATGACGCCAGAGCAGATCCACCAGCTCGGCCTTCGCGAGGTCAAACGCATCCGCGCCGAGATGGAGCGCGTCAAGGCCGAGGTGGGCTACAAGGGCACGCTCGGCGAGTTCTTCGTCCACCTGCGCAACGATCCGAAGTTCTTCTTCGCGAGCGGCGACGAGATCCTGCAGGCGACGCGCGCCCTGGCCAAGCGCGTCGACGGGCGGCTCGTGAAGGTGCTGCGCACGCAGCCGCGCACGCCCTATGGCGTGGAGCCCGTCCCCGCGGGCATGGCGCCCGACACGACGACCGCCTACTACAGCGGCCCAGCGCTCGACGGCTCACGCGCCGGCACCTACTACGTGAACACCTACAAACCGGAGATGCGGCCGCGCTGGGAGATGATCCCGCTCTGTCTGCACGAGGCGGCGCCCGGTCACCACACGCAGATCGCGCTGGCACAGGAGCTCACGGGGCTGCCGAAGGTGCGCACCGAGGCCGCGCCCTACACCGCCTTCGTCGAGGGGTGGGGCCTGTACGCCGAGTCCCTCGGCGACGAGATGGGGCTCTACACCGACCCCTACGATCGCATGGGTCGCTTGTCGTATGAAATGTGGCGCGCCATTCGTCTGGTCGTGGACACGGGCATGCACGTGAAGGGCTGGACCCGCGCGCAAGCCATCCGCTACTTCCTCGACAACTCGCCGAAGACCGAGCTCGACGTGCGCAACGAGGTGGACCGCTACATCGTTTGGCCGGGGCAGGCGCTGGCGTACAAAATCGGTCAGCTCAAGCTGCGTGAGCTGCGCGTGCGCGCAGAGAAGAAGCTCGGTGCGCGCTTCGCGCTCGGCGCCTTTCACGACGTCGTGTTAGGGGCCGGGCCGCTGCCCTTGGCGCTGGTGGAGCGACGGGTCGACGCGTGGATCGCGGCGGGTGGCGCCGCGGCCGCCCCGGCGAAGTGACGCAGCGCGCGCTCGAGCGATGGCGCAAGAACCTGCTGCGCACCCCGAGCGCCGCGTTGGTGCTGCGGTGCTCGTGGCACCAACATCGAGTGGATTCACTTTGCTCCTCGGTGCCGCCGTGCGCGTGGCCGCTCGCCACGGGCTTCTGCCACATCTTCAGTCGCCTTTGAGCCCGCGCCAGAACGCCTTGGCGTTACCCGCGAGGCTGGCGGCCAGCTCCTTCGCCTCACGCGCGGCGGCCGCGGCTGCCTCGGCACCCGCGCTGCTCGCACGCTCAGCCGCGTCCGCTGCGGCGCTCGCGACCTGGGCGCGCGCCTCGGCCGTGCCGTCGACCAGCGCGGCCGCCTGCTCCGCCACCGCGCTGCCGAGCTCGCTCGCGCGCACACCCGCCTGCTGAGCAGCGTCGGCACCGGCGGCACCAAGCTCGCCGGCGCGCGCCGCGACGCCTTGCGCCAAGGCGGCGCCGTCGTCACGCGCCCACGCGCTCGCCGCGCTCACGCCAGCGGCGACGTTCGTCGACGCCGCGGCCCCCGCGTCGGCGAGCGCTCCCGCCACGGCACTGGCACTCGCGGACGCGGCGCGGGCTCGCGCACGGAGCTCCTCGGAGCGCGCCAATTCCGACGCACGCTGTGCGGCCTCTTCCGCTGCGCGTCGCGCGGCGTCGGCACCTGCGGTGGCCGCGTCTGCGCCCGCGGCGAGCCCTTGACGTGCGAGCGTTGCCCCGGAGATCGACGCGCGCGCGGCGGTGTCGCGGGCGCGCGCGCCGGCCTCTGCGACGAGGTCGCTCGCACGGGAAGCAGCACGAGCGCGCGCCTCGGCGCTCTCGTCCCACGCGCGTCCGGCGGCCAGCGCGGCGGTGCGCGCCTCGGCGTCAACCCGCGCGGCGGCCGCGCCGGCGGCGGCGCTAGCGTCGCGGCTCAGCTCGGCGAGGTCTCCCGCAGCGTCGGCGGTCGCGCGCGCACCCGTCGCGAGCGCGCTCTTTGCCGTGGCGGCCAGCTCGTCGCGTCGCATGAACAGGCCCTTGGCGACATCCGCGACGCCTGCTGCCGCGCGGCTCGCGAGCTTGGCGCCCTGCGCGGCGGAGGCCACCGTCGCTGTGGCGAGGCCCTGCGCGCCCTCGGCGACCGCGAGCCCAGCGGTGGCGCCAAGTTCCTTGGCGCGCTCGACGAGGGGATCGAGGTCCGCCTCGGCTGCGCGCGCGGCCAACGCCTTCGCTGCCTCGGTCGCCTCAGCAGACGCGAGCGCGGCGGCCTCGCTCGCCGCGCGCGTGGCGGCTCCTGCCGCGGACTGGGCCGCGACGGCGGCGCTCTGCGCCGTCTGCCGCACGGCGCGCCCGGCCTGGTAGGCGCGGCGATACTCATCGTCGCCGTTGCCGTTGCTGCTGTCGTCGTTGTCGTTGTCGCTGTCGTTGGGCATGGCACAGCATGCCATGTCGTCGTACCGCCGGGCGTGACGGCGAGCGCGGTCGACGGGTCGCGCTCAGGTACCGCGCTCAGGTACCGCGCGTTGCGGCCAACGCGAGCAGGCGCGTGAGGAACTCGCGCTCGTGGCGCGCGTCGATCTCGTCGAGGTGGTGATTGGCGGTGCCGACCAGGACGGCGGCCAGCAGATCGAGCGCCGCGCCGTCGCCACCGAGGGCCGCGCGGCCGAGCTCATGGTCGAGATCGACCTCGCAGTGCGTGCGCGTAAAGCGCACCAGCGCTCGCCCCTTGCGCCGCACCAGCAAGATCGGCCAGCGCCCCAGTTGGGCCTGGGTCTCGTCGTCGAGCGCGAGCAGGGCGACGAGCTCACGTAGGCGCCCGAGCAGCTGCTCGTCGGGCGTGGGGGCCGGCGCTGGCGCTGGAGCAGGCGCATCGGCGACCACGGGCGCGGGCGCGAGCCCGGCCGCGACCAGCTCGTCCTCGTAGCGCGCGGGCCGCGTCGCCAGCACCTGGTCGAGCGAGAGGCGCGCGCCGTCGGGCGCGTCGAAGAGCGGCAGCGCGCGTAGGCGCGCGAGCAGGGGCCCCAGGCGCTTGCCGTGCGCGTCGGGCGCAGCCGCCAGATGCAACGAGAGACCGCGACACCAGCGGCGCAGATCGTCGACGGCCGCTCCTTGTGACAGCCGCGCGACCATGTTCGTGGCGAGCGCGGTGACCGCGACATCGATGGCGGGCCACGCCAGCGCAAGGCTGGGGGAGCGCACCGTGGGATCGACGATAGAATCACCGGCCACGGTGCCTTCCACCGTGGGCAGCACGCTCGCAATCGAACCCACGCCGACCTGCCGGCCGAGCAGCCCTGCCGCCAGCAGCGCGCCGCGCGTGGTCGGACGTACCCAGAGGCGCACGCACACGCCCGCGATGTTGGCCTCGCCAAGGGCGTACGCGTCCGCCGGAGGCTCGGGCAGCGGAGGAGCGTCAGCCAAGGCGGCCTGGCGCTCGTGGTGCTTCTGCCAGAGCGCGGTCACGTCCTCGAGAGGAACGCCGGCGCGGGCGAGCAGCTCACGGTGGTGGCTCGCGGGCAGCACCACCACCAGCTCACGCGGAGGAGCGCCTTGCGGCACGGTGGCCACGCAGGCGACGGGGCCGTTGCGCTGCAGCTCCGCCAGCAGGCCATCGAACGAGACGCAGCGACCGTCGACGAGGTCAAGCAGGGGCGCCTGCGAGAGGCGGCCGAGGCGCTGCAGCTCGATGCCGTGCGTGGGGTGGAGCGAGAGGCGCTCGAGCAGGCAGGCGCGCACCCGCGCGTCTGGCCGCTCTGCCGCGAGCGTGGCCACGAGCCCGTCGAGGACGCGCTCGGCAGCAGCGACACACTCGGCGGCGATGCGCCCTGCGCGCGCCGCGCCGGCGGGGTCGTCGAGCACGACGGGCAGCGCAGGATCCTCGACCACCGCGGCGAAGGAGCAGGGGGCAGCGCCGCTCACATCGAGACGTTTCACGAAGCGTCCATTCGAGAGCAAACGCACGTGCGCCGCCGGGCGAGGGCCGATGGGCGGCAGGAGGCCGAGCTCGCCGCGCGCGCCCTCGAGCGCCAGCTCGGTGACACCGAGGTGAAGGCCGCGGTCAAGGCGCGGCTGCTCCACGGGCTTGGCCTGGTGGGCTCGACGGGCAGCGCGCTCACGCAGCTCGGGTACGGCGTTCTCGAGCGCCGCCGGACCAAGCAGCGCGCGCAGCGCCGAGAGCTCGTAGGTCGTGAGCGTCAGGACGCGGCCGGTGGGGTCGGCGCCCTCGGGCACGAGCCAGCCCGCGGGGACATAGGCTAGCGGCGCGCCTTGATCGAGGAGCGTCCGGAGCACCACCGTACCGTCGAGCGCGCGCAGCTCCAGCGAAGCGATCGCGGGCAGGCGCTCAAGCACACGCTCGCGGAGCGTGCGCGTTCGGTCCGTCTCGCGCAGACCGCGCAACCCGCCGAGGGGCGCCAGCACGAAGGCCCGCGGGTCGGCGTCGGTGGCGCCGCGCTTGGGGAGCTTGGCGCCCGCGGCCTTGGCGAGCTCCCGCACGGTGCTCACCGTGGGCAGCGCGCCCGCTTCGAGCGCGAGCTCGATGAGCGGCTCGAGGTCGCTGCTCTCGGCAGCCAAGCTGAGCGCGCGCAACGCGAGATAGTCGTTGGCGCCGAGGCGAACCACGGCACGCGCCAGCGCCTCCGTGGGGGCGAGGGCGGCCAAAAGCGTGAGTGCGAGGCTGCGCCCGGGCCGGCTCACACCGGGCCCGCCCGCGGCGGTCTCGAGCAGCCCGCCGGCGGCTGCGAGCCCAGCGCGCACCAGCCGCTTCGCATCTGCCGCAGCGATGGTGCCGTCCGCGAGCGGCAGCACCAGCGGATCGTCTACGACAACGCGCAAGGAGCCGAGCTGTGCGTCGCTAAAGTGCGTCGGCAGGAGCGCGCGCCCTTCGACGTGCGCCTCCAACGTGATGCCGGGGCGAGCGCCGCCGAACGCGATCCAGCCCGAGGCGACGTCGCCGACGCGAAAGCCCACCGCGGGCGGGTAGGGCGCGCGCAGCGTGGCTGGTCCCGCCAACAGCCGGGCTCGCGTGGCCTCCCGGCGGGCAAGCTCGTCGAGCACCTCCGTGCGCGCGACGCGCGCGAGCACGGCGCGCAGCACGTCGCCGCTGCGGATGGCCTCAGGGTGACTGAACGCCTCGATGTCGGGGGGCACCACGGGGACCGTCCGGCCCCGCACGTCGTCGAGCGCAACCCGTGTGCCGTCAACGCGCGGCAGGCAGGGCGTGGCACACACGGGGTGGCGGTCGCCACCCTGCAGCGGCATCGGGGGCAAGGGTGGCTGGTCGTCGACCAGAGGGCAGCCGGCGGCGACCGCGAGCCTCGCCCAGAGCGACTCGGGGTCGAGCGCCCAGGCGAGCAAGGGGAGCGCTCGTCGCGCCAACGCGTCGGCGTTGCGCGCGCGCCCGCACGCGTCGGCGAGCGCGTCGGGAACGGCCGCGAACGCCGCCCGCAACGCGCGCGCGAACACCTGGTCGCGCACGGCATCGGTGCACTCCGCTGTGAGTGTGAAGGGCGCTTCCACGGCGATAGTGAGGCCAGGTAGGGGGCTGTCGATGGAGTGCGTGCCGATCATGCAGCCGTCGGTGAACAGCGTGACTCGCAGACGGGTACCCGCGGCGCTGATGCCGGTGATGCCACGCATGGCGCCCACCGACCACTGCGCCCGCCCGAGCAGCTCGCCGGGGGCAAGCGCGAGCGGCGACGCTCGCTCGTGGAGGCGTCGGAGGCCGCGGTGGCGGCGCTCGGCGTCATCGACGAGCTCATCACCGGATACGAGGCGCCTTCCCACGTAATGCTGCAAGCGCGCCAGTGCATCCTCGCCGTCGACCCGCACGATGGGATCACCGCGTCGCGGCACGCGCGAGATGCGCGACGACATGGGGACCGGCCGCCCGGCGCTCAGCACCGCATGGAGCTGTGCGATCGAGATGGGATCGCCGTCGACGGCGGTGAGCACGTGCTCACGGCACAGCGCGCGCGTCACCTTCTTGAGCGCGGTGTGAAGACGCGGCAGCTGCTCGAGCTGGCGGGGGTCGCCGGTGCCGAGCACGGCGGGCCCGAGCGCGCGCGCCGCTCGCTTGAGCAGCACGCGTCCCTCGTCCTCGCAGAGCGCGAGCGCGGCCACCAGCGCTGCGTCGACGAGCTCGTGCCACGCGCTGTCGCGAACGAAGGCGCCCAGGCTCGCATCGCGCGTCAGGTGGTCGGAGGGGAGCACCGCCACGAGCCCCTGCGGCAGCAGGGGGTGCCGCACTTCCTCTAGCACGACACCACGAAAGGTGAACACCAGCAGGCCGTGGGGCTGCTGCTCGTCGTCAGAGACGGCGAAGACGCGCGCGTTTCGCGTGTGCTTGCTGGCGATCGCTCGTCCACCGGGCGTGAGCTGCCGCGCGCTGACGAGCTCGCCATTGACACCTACCGGTACCCCCAGAAAGCGGCAGCCACGGCGCAGCGCCCCGATCTCGCGTTGTGTGCCGAGACGCGCGCGAAAGAACTCCAGGAAGGCGCCCATGCGAAAGGGGTGTCGTAGCCACACCGTGGTCTGGTGTGGCGTCGCCGTGTCGAGCTCGTTATTGATCGTGTCTGGCTTGGTGGGCGACAGCCGCAGCGACACCGCGCCGTGGCGGTCCGTGCTGACCAGCTCAACGAAGCGGGGGCCGAGCGCCATGGCGCCGTTGAGCGCGACAGCGAGGTGTTGGCGGCCCGGCGGCGCACCGCGGGCCAGCAGCGCTTCGTAGAGCTCGCGCACATCGACCGCGCTGAAGGCGCGGCCATCGAAGGCCACGCGCACATCGTCGGCGTCGGTGGTCACCTCCACCCACGACGCGCCCTGCGCGACCGCGGCGCGCACCAGCTCGAGCAGCCAGGCGCAGGGGTCCGCGAGCTGGAAGCGGCGCAGCTTGTCCTTGGCCTTGTCACGGTCGAGCGTGATGGCACCCGTCGCGACCGGCGCTCCCGTCATGGCGCGCCTCCACAACGACGGCGCCACGCCTCGGCGGCGAGGGGCGCCGCCTCGGTGTCGCCGTCGCCGTCGCCGGCGAGCACCAACCGCACCAGCAAGAATGCCGCCAGCCACGCGTCCTTTTCTGCGAGGCGCAGCGCGCACTGCACAGCGTCGCTGGTGAGCAGCAGCGTGAGCGCGGCCTTCTTTCGTTTCGAGGTTGGCGGAACCGTGGTGGCGATGCTTCGTGGCACGGGCATCGACAGGTCACGGGCCACGATGGCAGGAGCGTCACGCAGGGCGCCGGTGGGATCGTCGACCCGCCCCACCACGACGTCAAGGTGACGGTCGAGCTTAGCGAACATCGCGGCGACCGCCTGCGTGAGCGGTGCTGCCTGCCACTGCTCCTTGTCGGTGGCGGGCTCGACGGCGACGTGGCTCAGGTGCAGCACGTCGCGTGGGCCGCACAGCGCATCGGCCAGCGCGTCGACGCCGGAGAGCGGCGGCGTGCAGAGCACCAGGTGGCCGGCGCGCTCCGCTGCCAGGGCGAGGGGCGACGGCCCAACCACTCGCGCCAGCGTGTTCCGGCGGGCGGCCTCGATCGCGTCGGTGGTGCGCACGGTGCGACCTCGGGCATCGCGCAGGATGGCGCGCCGCGCGCGTGCCGCGGGCTTGGTCAACAGGCCGTCAGCGGCCGGACGAGCGAGCGCCCGGGCAACGTCGTCACGGCCGGGGTCGCCACCCTCGAGCGCGGACAACGCGGCCTCGAGCAAGGGTCCGCGCGCGGCTTCTTCGATGCGCGCCATGGTGCGATGGAACGCATCGTCGCGGATGACGTTGTCGCGGGTGAGCGTGTGCTCGAGCGCGCCGTCGCGCGCGCGAAAACACGCCCAGGGGGGCAAGCCCGGGAACGCACCCGTCCCTTCGAGGAGCGTCAGCCCCTTGTTGTAGAAGCCCCACGGCGCATCGCTCGCCGCGGTCAAGCCGACCAGCAGCTCGTCCTTTGGTGCCGCCAGCGGCAGGCGCACGGTCACCGGAGCGTCGAGGGCGAAGGGCTCGTGAATCGTGGTACCCGCGAACCGGATCTCAGCGTCGGCGTAGCGGCACCAGCGGCGCACCGTGGCGCGACCTTCGCTCACCCAGCGCTCCCGCTTGGCTGCGTCGGGCTCGCGCTTGAGCACACGCACGCGCGTGCCCTCGAGAGGCTCGTCGAGCGTGAACAGCTGCCAGCTGCCATTGGGCGCGATGAGCACGCGCCACCGCTCGGCGCCGCGCGCGGTGTCGACGATGACCGACTCGGGGTGGATCGCGAACACCGACTTGAAGCCGATGCCGAACTTGCCGATCTTGGTGGCGTCGCCCTCCTTGTCGGAGGCAAACATGCGCAGCAGGCGACCTTCGATGATCGCGCGGTCCATGCCCTCGCCCGAATCTTGGACCTCGAAGGTCACCAGCTCGCCGTCGGTCCGCACCTCGACGTCAATGACGGTGCTGCCTGCGTCGAGGGAGTTCTGCACGAGCTCCCGCAAGAAGGCGAGCGGGTCCTTGAACTGCTCCACCACCGTCCGGAAGGCGTCCTCCACCAAGGTCACGGCGTCTCCACGCGGTAGAAGACGGTCTGGGCGCCGCGTGCTCGTGCGTGCTCAGCCATGAGCGGCGCCGCCACGGCGTTCACCACGAGCTTGCGGTCGCGGTACAGGCGTTGCGGCAGCGCCACGGTGCCGAGGCGCGCGCGGACGGCGCGCGCGTCGGGGCTCGGCTCGTCGCCCAACAGGTCGTTGTCTCCGGGGGTGACGTCGACGGCGCACAGTTGGGTGGAGAGGCTGAGCGCCACGGCGCCCGGCGCGGCCAGTGACAGGGCGAGCGGCGCGAGCGCGGGCTCGTTCGACGATTCGATATCAACGAAAGCATCGACGGCGCAGATGCTCACCCGCTCGACCTCGCGCACGCCGCCACTGTTGGCGACGCGCAGCAGCAGCAGCTCGGCTGGGAGATCGGCTGCCGGGAAGAGCAGGTCGAGGAGCTCGGAGTCGTCGACGCGTCGGTCGAGCGTCAGGTCGACGCGCAGCCGCAAGAGGCGTCCGTTGGCGGCCACCTTGTCGAGCGCGGCGTGCAGGCGGCGCGACCGCTTGTCGGCGCTGCGCACGGAGACCTCAAGGTCGCCGAGCCTCGGCGCCGGCAACCCTCGCAGCGCCTGCTGTCGTTCATTGGACGCGGCCTCGTGGGCGAGCTGCCAGTCGGCGCGCAGGCGCGCCCAGCTCTCGTAGGTGGGCAGCCCGGTGCTGTGGTCGAACGCCACCTCGTCCTGCGCGTGGGCGAGGTGCCCGGCGGCGCTGCGCACATCGAAGAACGAGGCATTGGCGCGCGAGGCCAGGAGCGCGGCCGCCAAGCGCCGCAGGGCGCGCGCCAGTCGCGGGCCTTTGAGCACGATGGGACCGTCGGTCACGACGGCGGCCCTTCGTCGCGCACCTGACGCGCGCTGGCGTCGAGCGCGCCCAGCAGCTCCGCCAGGGCGCGCTCGAGGTCGGCGAGCACGCGCTGGGCGTCGTCGCGCGTGGCAAGCGATCGAAGCGTCGTCGCCACCTCATCGAGGCGCTCGCTGGCCTCGTGCGCTGCGCGCTCGACGTCACGGCGCAGGGCGTCGACGCGCAGGAGCAGCATGCGTTCGCTCTCGACCAGCTTCAGCAGGCGGTCCTCGGTGGCCCGCGTGGCGTCCCGCAATGACTCCAGCTCGCCCGCTCGATAGCGAGCGCGATCGTGCGGATCGTCGCAGCTGCGCAAGCGCCGAAGCAGGTCGCCGAGGAGGCCGTCGTCGTGATCGAGCTCGGCCAGCAGGGCGCGCAGCCGGGACTCTTCGTCGTGGAGCTCGCGCGCGAGCTCGGCGAGGGTCTCGGCGAACGCGTGGGCGCGCCGCGCCCGGAGCTGCGCGGCCTCGTAGCGGGCGCGCAGCTCCCGCTCGGTGGTGGGCGCGCGGCCGCGCCGCCGGCGCAAGAGGGTGCGCAGGCGCGCGCCGATCCCCGCGACGGGTGAGGTTGCGCTCGCTGTGGGGAGCATGCGGTCCGCCTCGGCACGCAAGCGGCGGAGCACGGCCATGCGGCCGTCTTGGCGTGCGTGCTCTTGGCCGACGAGCTCATCGAGCGCCCGGGGGCTCGAGGCGCGCGACAGCGCTGGGCGCTCCGCGAGCAGCGCGTCCAACGACGACGGTGCAGGGGGATCGGCCGGCACGGCGCCACATTACTGCGGAGCGCGCCCGCGTGGAGTCATCATCAGCGCCGCGCTGGGGTTGGGCGATGGCGCAGGTCGACCGTGAGCGTGCTGCCGGCCACGGGAGCTGCTCACCAGCGAGCGTTCTCGAGGGTGACGCGCATGCGCTTGAGCCCCAGCACGCCGCTCTGCGGGTCGACGCGGATGGCCTGCGCCGTTTGGCCTGGCTCCAGACAATCAGCCAGGTCGAAGGTCTTGCTGTGGCGCCCGATGCCGTCGGTAAGGGCCCTCGAATGGACAACGTAGTTGATCATAGCGCCACGCCGCGCGGTCGAATCGTGTAGTTCCAGTCGCCATGGAAGTCGTGCCTCTCGAGCCGGACGTCACGCATTTGCTCGTCGGTG
>JADZDP010000133.1 GCA_020850995.1 Deltaproteobacteria bacterium | reverse complement strand
TCGCGAGCGAGGCGCGTCGATGGCAAGGAGCCCCGCAGGGCCGTGGCCGTCGCCACGGACCGAGGACGCGACGCCGCCAGCGACGATGGATCGCTCGCGAGGACGACTGCGTTGTCCATTCGCGGGCACTTGCCTTCATTCGCCCCCTCCAAGCTCGAGCACCGTCACGGTGTACGCACCGGTCTTGGGGGTGAGCGCCACCGTCGCGACCACGATGCCGCCGACCACCGCCGCGGTGAGCACGCCGCCGCTCACGAGGCCGACGGCGAGCCACGGGAAGTCGCCCGCGGGCTCGGTCTCGACGGACCCCGGCCGCGCCGGCGGCAGCACCGACGCAGGCAGCGGCTGGTCGCGCACGCCGCCGGCAGCGGCGCCGTCGGTCACGAACGCCGCCAGGGTCGCCGCCGCGGCCTCAGCGGGGGTGTCGGGGTCGAGCGGCACGGCCCCGCGCCGCGGCACCTGCGCGCCGCCGACGGCGAGCGCCGCCCCCCAGAGGGCCCGTGCCCCTCCGCCCTTCGCCTGGTCGACGCCGACCAAGACGAGCGCGTCGACGCCGAGCAGGGCGCCCACCTTGCTGGCCATCTCCTCGTCGATGCTGGCTCCCGCGACGGGCCGAAGACCCGGCCCTTCGGGCCAGAGCGCGCCGTCGAAGGCGAGGTCCACGTGCAGCGGTGCGCTCGCCCCTCCCACCGTCACGCGCGTGGGCACGCTGCGCGCCGTGCCCATTGCGAGCCACAGCCGATACTCGCCGC
This sequence comes from Deltaproteobacteria bacterium, assembly GCA_020850995.1. GTDB lineage: Bacteria > Myxococcota > UBA727 > UBA727 > VGSZ01 > JACOUT01. Next base: position 42,338 of record JADZDP010000133.1, on the reverse strand, counting down.
GCGCGAGCGCCTCGGCGCCCAACACCAAGGGCGTGCGCCCAATATCGCGGCCCTCGAGGAACACCGTGGCCCCGCGCGGGCGCGAGTCGACGTGCAGGCCGCCCCGGCCGCGCGCCGCGAGCTCGGCGCGCGCGCCATCGAGCAAGGTGAAGAAGCGCGCCGGGTACTCGTCCGGCGAGGGCGCCAGCGTCGGCCGCGCGCGCAATCCGTCGATGAGCAACTGCAGCGCGCGCTTCCCCTCGGCTGTCTCCCCGTGACCGGTCTCGCGCTTGCCGCCCATGCCGAGCAGACGACTCGCCAGCCGAAGCCGCGCCTGCTCGAGGAGCGCGAGCTTGTCGACGGTGGGCTCTTGATCGGCCGCGAGATCCGTCACCAGCGTCTCGAGGATCTGGGCCACCTTGTGCTGGTCGAGTGCGGCCAGCGCCGCCTCGGCTTCGGCGAGGCGCGCTTGGTACGCGGCCAGGTGAGCGCCGCCGCGGCTCAGGTGTGCGCGCAGCGACGCGCGCGTCGCCTCGTCGTCGAGCACGTCGAGCCCGGCGGCGCGCAGCTTGGCGCGCACTGCGGCCGCCGCCGCCACGCCCTGGGTCGCGCCGTCGAGCTCGGTGTCGACCACCAGCACCGCGGTGCGCTCGCTGGCGCCTGCCCTGGTGGCGAGCAGCATCGCCAGCACGAGCAGCGCGGGAGGACCGGCGCCGATCACGGCTAGTAGCTCGCGTTGGACGTTCCGCCGGTGACGATGGCCACCGACGCCGACGCGCCGATGCGATCCGCCCCGGCCGCCATCATGCGCTGCGCGTCCTCGGTGGTGCGCACGCCTCCCGACGCCTTGACGCCCAGCTCCTCGCCCACGATGCGTCGCATGAGCTGCACGTCCTCGACGGTGGCGCCGCCCGGTCCGAAGCCCGTCGACGTCTTCACAAACGCCGCGCCGGCCGCCTTCGAGAGCGCGCAGCCGATGACCTTCTCGTCTTGTGTGAGGCCCGCGGTCTCGAGGATGACCTTGACCGGGTAGGGCTTCGAGGCCGTCACCACGCGGCAGATGTCGTCGAGCACGGTGCCGTAATCGCGCGACTTCATCGCACCGATATTGACCACCATGTCGATCTCGCGGGCGCCGTTGCGCACCGCCTCGCGCGCCTCGAAGGCCTTGGCGGTGCCGGTCATGGCGCCCAAGGGGAAGCCAACGACGGCGATGGGCTTGACGCCGCTGCCGGCGAGCGCCTTCGCCACCAGCGGGATGTTCGACGCGTTGACGCACACGGTGGCGAAGTGCCACTTGCGCGCCTCGTCGCAGACCTTCTGCAGCTCTTCGCGCGTGGCCTCGGGCTTGAGCAAGGTGTGGTCGATCATCGACGCCAGATCGCCGCGGGGCGCGGCCCCCCCGGCGGCCGCGCCGAAGCGCGCCGCGCCAGAGCCGACCATGGTGTCGAGCACGCCCTCTTTGCGCGTGGCGCAGAAGCCGCAGCCGTTGCAGGTGAGGTCGGTGGCGTCGCAGGGCGCGCCGGGATCGCTGCCCACGCCCTCGAGCGGCGCCAACTGCAGCTGCCGCGCCACCTTGCGCGCGATGACCTCGACCAGCACCTCGACGTTGCCTGCGCCGTCCATGGCTCTACCGCTCATCGCGCCTCCCGAGCGGGCGGGAGGATCTCCGAGAAGGGCTGCCCTGTCTACAGCGGCCGTCGAGCGGCAACGCGCTCAGCGAGTGTTGGCGGCGGCGAAGAAGCCCTCGACGAAGCCACCGTCGTCGAGCTCCGCGGCGAAGCTCCCGGCGACGCCGTCGTCGTCGCGGCTCTCGATGGTCAGCGTGCCGGCCACCGACGAGGCGCGGGTCGGGTCAGCGGCCGAGAGGATCTCCACGCCATCGGCGCGCGTCTCGACTACCAGGGCGCCCACGACCACCTGCACCGTCGAGTGCCCTTCTTCGTCGGTGCCGACCGACACCGGCTTGCCGATCGGCAGCTCGGCGGCGCGGCGCAGGCGCACGTTGACGGTGCTCAGTGTCTCGCTCGTGGCCTCGGAGAGCACGACCACGCTGTCTCGGCCCGAGGCATCGGACGCGGCCAGCGGGCTCTCACAGCGCAGCGAGAAGTCCTGGCCAGCGAACACACCGTCCACCGAGGCGGGAGCCTGACAGGCGATCGAGCCGGCCGTGAGGAAGGCGGCGATCGTTATCGGCAGGGCACCACGCAACGTCATATCCGTCATTGTGCGGACCCAGATCTGATCTCTCAAGTAAGCGAAATCACGAGACAAGAACTGGGACAGGTGGGTCGCTCTGCGACCTTGTGCGCGCATGACGACAAGTGTCGCCTGGTGCCGACCTCAAGTCAGGTTTTTGGCCGCATGGCGACGCGGAGGCACGAAAGCGCGCTTGATCTGCGACACGTCGCAGCCACAGCGTGGCTCTCTTGCCTACTGTGTGTCTCGAGTCATGGCGTCAGCGAGCGGGTAGGACATCGCAGTGAGAGACATCACGCAGCTGCCGTGTCCCACGCAGCGCGTCCAGATCGGCCGCGCCGACGGCGAACATGGCGATGCGCAGCTCGTCCAGCACGTCTGCGACGAAGCCCGCCAGCTGCTCGTCGCCCCCGTTGGCAGCGACGAGCATGGGCCTGGCCATGGCCCCCACGTCGGCGCCGAGGGCGATGGCCTTGGCGAGGTCGAGGCCGCTGCGCAGCCCGCCGGTGGCGATGAGGGGGATGCGCTGCGAGACCGAGCGCACGGCCCTGATGGCGTCGGCCGTGGGGATGCCCCACTCGCCGAAGGCCGCGCCCATGCGACGGCGGCGCTCGCTCTTGGCGCACAGCGCCTCCACCTTGGCCCAGGAGGTGCCGCCGGCACCGGCGCAGTCGATGCCCGACACGCCGGCCTCGATGAGCACCCGCGCGGCGTCGGCGGAGATGCCGAAGCCCACCTCGCGCGCGAACACCGGTACGCCGCGCGCGCGCATGCCGGTGCACAGCTCGCGCACGCGCGCCGCAACGTCGCTGAAGTCGACGTCGCCACCCTGGGCGGCCTCTTGCACGGGGTTGAAGTGCAGGTAGAGCGCGTCGGCCTCGATCATGTCGACGGCGCGGCACGCATGCTCCACGCCCCAGCCGCGCGCGAGCTGCGCGGCGCCGAAGTTGGCGAACAGCAGGATATCGGGCGCCACGGTGCGCACGCGGAAGAAGGGCGCGCGCTCGGCGTCTTCGAGGGCGACGCGCTGCGAGCCCACGCCCATGGCGAGCCCGAAGTGCTGCGCCGCGCGTGCCAAGCGCAGGTTGAGCTCGTGGGCGCGCGCCACGCCGCCGGTCATGGGCGCGATCATCAAGGGAGCGCGCAGCTCCTTGCCGCACAGCGAGGTGGCGAGCTCGACATCGTCGAGCGCCAGCTCGGGCAGCGCCTGGTTCACGAAGTCGTAGCGCTCGAAGCCCGGGCGCTTTCGGTATTCGACGGCCGGGGTCAGGCACACGTCGATGTGCTGGGTCTTCGATGCGGGGTCGCGGGTCGCCGGTGCGTCAGTGGCGTCGAGGTCGGCCATGGGGCATGGGGACACGGCGCGGCGCCGGCGTCAACGCGTCACGAGGTCGGCGTGCCGGGGCTGGCCGCGAGCGTCTCCTCGGCCCAGGGCGCGTCGAGGCCGAGGTCACCAGCCACCACGTCGACCTGGGGCAGCGCGCTCACGCCCACGCCCGCGAGCGCGTCCACCGCCGGCAGCTCGTCGAGGTCCTCGGCCAGGATGCGCCCCACCGAGACCTTGCCGCGGCCGCTGGCGGCGGCGAGCGCGGCCACCTTCTCCTGCGCGCCCTTCTCCGGCGGCGCCGGCGCCGCCTCCGCGGGTGCGGCCTCGTCGATGGTGCTGGCGTCGGCCAACAACACCGGCTGGCCGGTCGGCAGCGGCGGCAGCGGCATCCCGCGCGCCTCGGGGATCAACGTGTAGCGCGCGCTGGCATGCGGGATCGGTATGCCGTGCCCCTTGGCCGGCGTGGCGCCGGCGGCGAGCCCCGTGGCCCCAGCGAGCGTGTCGGCGCTCAGGCCGTACTTGCGCGCGATCTCCGACACGCTCTGCTTGCCGTTCGCCTTGTGCACCGTCTTGACGCCCCGCATGCCGCGCAGGCGGTCCTTCTCTGGGAGCGCCGCCAGCTTGGCTTGGATGCTCCCCGCGCGGCCCTTGGGCACGCGCAGCGAGAAGCCGTGCGGCAAGGGCACCTTGCCGGCGCTGGCCTCGTTGGTGAGCGCCGGGTTGAGCGCGTCGAGCTGGGCCTGATCGATCTCGCCGGTGCCGATGAGCTGGCTCGTGTAGAGGGGGAAGGGCGCGCGCAGCACGTCGTAGGACCAGGGGGCCTTCTTGGGCACGCCCTTCAAGAGCGCGTCTTGGCTGCGCAGGATCTCGAGCACCGCCAGAAAGCTCGCGTAGTAGTTGCGCGCCGCGAAGCCGAAGCGCTTGTTCTTCGATACCGCCAGGATGACGCCGAAGTCCTTGCTGCCGGCGTTCTCGGCGAGCCCGCGCATGCCTGCGCGGCCGTAGTTGTACGAGGTGACGGCGAGCGGCCAGCTACCGAGCTCCTTCTTGGCCTGCTTGAGGTACTTGCATGCGGCCTCGGTGGCCAGGATGGGATCCCACCGCTCGTCGACGACGCCGTTGAGCTGCATGTACTCCTTGCCGGTGTACGACATGAACTGCCAGACGCCGGCGGCGCCCACCTTCGACTTGGCGCCCACGTAGAACAGGCTCTCGACGAAGGCCACGCCGATGAGCTCCTCGGGCAGGCCGTTCTCACGCAGCTCGGCCCTGATGAACTTGTCGTACAGGCCCGAGTTCGCGAAGCCCTGCACGAAGCGCTCGCGCAGGCCGTTCTGCACGCGGAGCTTGGCGAGGCGCGTGTACTTGTCGGCGCGCGGGTGGTCTTTGACGTTGAGGAACACCTCTCGCTCGACGCCGCTGAGGCCATCGGCGCTCTTGGGGTTCTTCTTGGCGAGCGCCTTGAGCGCGGCCTCCACCTCCGCCTGGCCGCGCTTGATGGCCTCGGTGCGCGTGAGGCCGGCGCCGTTCTTGGCGCCGCGCGCGGGCACGGTGATGACGCGATAGACGAGACCGAGGTCTTCCTCGTCGTGGAACGCGATCTGGTTCAGGCTCCACTCGATGTAGACCTTCTTCCAGAAGGCCACGTTCGGTTCGAGCGCCGGCACGCGCGTGAACTCGTCGGCGCGAGCAGCGGTGGACGCGATCAGGATCGATGCCAGTATCAGTGTCAGGGTGGCGGCGACGCGCACGTGCTCGAACCTCGCGACTCGTGGACCTTCGACTACGGAGCGCCACCGGGGGCGGACTCGGGCTTGGGTGGCGGCGAGCTGGCATCGCTCACCACCTCGGCCTCCACCTCGCTGGACTCGGGCTCGGGCCGCCAGGTGCCGTTCGACGCCAGCGCGGCGCCGATGAGGTTCTGTGCCTGCCACACGCCCGAGACGCCGTCCTTGATGTTCTGCGACAGCGCTGAGAACAGCACCAGATCGCCCGCAGGATCGGCGACGTACCCCGACAACGCCGACACGCCGCGCAGCGTGCCGGTCTTGGCGCGCAGGCGCCGCTCGGCGGGCGTGTCGCGCATGCGAAAGCCGATGGTGCCCTGGGTGCCGGCCACCGCCAGCGAGCTGAGGTACTCGATGCCGCCCTCGACGTCGCGCAGCATGTAGCCGAGCAGCCGCACCATCTGGCGCGCGGTGAAGCGGTTGACGTCGTTGAGCCCAGAGCCGTTGTCGAAGGTGTACGAGCCCGGCGCGAAGCCCACCTGCTCCTCGAGGAAGGCGCGCGCCACCTTGAGCCCGTTGTCGAAGCTGCCCGGGGCGCCGTGCACCTCGGCGCCCATGGCCTTGATGATGGTCTCGGCGATGATGTTGTTCGAGTAGTGGTTGAGGTCGGCGACGATCTCCGTAAGGGGCGGCGATCGGTCGACGAGCACCAGGCGCGCGCCGTCGGGCACCGGCCCCTCCATGATGCGGTGCTGCACCTTCACGCCGCGCTGCTGGAGGAAGTACACCAAGGTGCTGCCGAAGTGCCGCAGCGGCGCGTAGACGCGACGGTAGGTGCGAAAGGGGCTCTGGCGCGCCCCAACGCTCCCTTCGACCGTGATGAGTGTGATCTGTTTGCCGTCGTCGCTCTCGTCCTTCTTCGAGAAGAACCTCACGCCGCTGCCGAGCTGCTCGGTCAACACCGCGCCCTCGAGCACGACCTGCTCGCTGGGCGGATCGATGGCGACCACGGCGGGCTTACCGGGCTCGGTTGGCCGCACGTAGATCGACGTGGCGTTGAAGTTGACCGCGAGCGCCGTCACCGCCGCCGCGTAGGCGCGATCGGGGGCTTCTTCGATCTCCCAGCCGCGCGCTTCGTCGACGCCGTCGAACCAGGAGCCATCGACGATGACGCCGCCGGTGATGCGCTCGACGCCGAACAGGTAGAGCTCGTTGGCCACGCGCGCCATGCGCTCGGAGACGATGGTGGGGTCGCCGTAGCCCTTGACCACTAGGTTGCCGTAGAGCGTGCCGTCCTTGAGCGTGCCGTTGACGAAGTACTCGGTCTTGAAGCGGTACTCGGCGTGCAGCGTGTGCAAGGCGGCGGCGGCCGTGATGAGCTTGGCGTTCGACGCCGGGTTGATCAGGCGATCGGCGTTGGTCTCGCCAAGCACCAGCCCATCCTTCACGCGCACCGCCAAGAAGCCGAGCTCGGCGTCGTCGAGGGCGGGCACGTTGATGGCCTCGGTGAGCGCGCCCTTCAAGCGCCCATCGACGCCGCCGCTCGACGTGAGCGCGCGCGGCGCCGGTCGCGGCGGCGGCTCCTTCTTCACCTCGCCCTTGCCCGCCGCCCCACGGGCCACGGCTTTCCCCTGCGCGTACACCGAGGGGGCGAGCGCGAGCAGCGCGACGAGCGCAACACGACCAGCGGTGCGACGCGCGCGCGTCATGGCGTTTTGCCCCTCTTTTCCTCTGTCGGCATACCGACTCATTGTAGCGGCGACCCCGCACGTGGAGTCGAATTTGTCGGTCGAGCCACGCCGGCGCCATCTCCCACCCACCCGCACACACGCGGCGTTGCGCTCGCAGCGCCGCACCGTCGGCCGGGCGCTCGGGGTCACCGCGTGCTTGGCTCTGGCCTGTGCGCGGCCGCCCGCCCCGCCGGGCGTGCTCGGGATCGCGGTCGCCAACGCGCCCGAGACCCTGGACCCGCGCTTCGCGACCTCGGCGGTGGCGCAGCGCCTGGCGGCGCTGGTGGCAGCCCCTCTCGTCATCATCGGTGACGACCTCCGGCCTGAGCCCTTCCTGGCGGAGTCGATCGACGCCGTCGATCCGCTCACCTTGGTGCTAAAGCTCCGGCCCGGCGTGCGATTCCACGACGGCACGCTGGTCACCGCTGACGACGTCGTGTTCACGCTCGGCTCCATGAAGGATCCGGCGCTCGGCTCGCCGCACGCCGCGCGCCTGCAGCACCTGCTGGAGCTCGTCGCGCTCGACGAGCGCACCGTGCGCCTGCGCTTCGACGCCGCCACCGCGCCCTTCCTGGTCGACCTGCACGCCTGGGGCATCCTGTCGCGCGCCGCATGCAGCGGCTCCCGTGACGCCTGTCGCGCGAGGCCCATGGGTGCTGGCCCCTACCGCGTGGTGCAGGCCCTGGGCGCCGACGAGCGCCTGCTCTTGGCCGCCCACGACGCCTCGCCGCTGCCGCCGCCCGCCATCCGCCAGGTCGAGGTGCGTGTGATCCGCGACAACACCACGCGCCTGCTCGAGCTGCTCGACGGCCGCACCCAGCTCGTGCAGGGGGATCTCACCCCCACCGACGTCGCCGCGGTGGCCGGTGACCCTGACCTGGCGGTGGAGCGCGCGCGCGGGCTCGGCTTCACCTACCTGGCGCTGAACGCGCGCGCCGGCCCGCTGGCCGACCCCCGGGTGCGACGCGCCCTGGCCCACGCGCTCGACGTGGACTTGGTGATCGCGACCAAGCTGCAGGGCATGGCCGAGCGCGCGTCGTCGATCCTGCCGCGCGCGCACTGGGCCCACGACGACGCGCTCGCGCCACCCCGTCACGACCGCGCGCTGGCGGAGCGATTGCTCGACGAGGCGGGCCTGCCCCGGCGCGGCGACGGCACGCGCTTCTCGTTGCGTTTGGCCACCACCACCGATCGCCTGCGCCGCGCCACCGCGCTGGCCTGGGCCGAGATGCTGCGCGCCGTGGGCGTGGACGTGCGGGTCGAGGTGCGCGACTGGAACGCGCTCTACCAAGACATCCAGGTGGGCGCCTTCGACGCCTTCTCGGCCAAGTGGACGCCCGTCATCGAGCCGGACCTGCTCTACTGGGTGTTTCACTCCTCGTCGATCCCCGCGCCCGCCGCCGAGGGCCGCGCCGCGCGCGCCGGCGGCAACCGGCAGGGCACGCGCGACCCGGTGCTCGACGAGCTCCTCGAGCGCGCGCGCCAAAGCCCCGACAGCGCCGAGCGCGCCGCGCGCTACCGTGCCGCCGAGGCGCGCATCGCCGACGCGACCGCGCTGGTTCCGCTGTGGTTCGAAGACGAGCTCGCGATCCGATCGCGCCGCCTGCAGGGCTTCACGCTCGGCCGCACGGCGTCGTTCTTGCCCATCGCGAAGGCGAGGCTCGAGTGAGCGGCGCCACCCTCGCCGATTGGCTCACGATCGCTGCGGTGGTGGCGGCGATCGTCGCCGCGGCCGCGCTCGGGCACAGCAGCGCGCCGCGGCGGGTGCTCGCCGTGCTCGCGACGGCGCTCGGCGCCACGGTGCTCGTGAGCGGCCTGGTGCGCGCGGTGCCCGGCGACCCGGCGACCATCATCTTGGGCGAGCAGGCGTCCACCGACGCCCGCCTGGCGCTGTCGCGCGAGCTCGGCCTCGTCGACGAGTCGGGCGCGCCCCTGGGCCTGGTGCCGCAGCTCGGCCGCTTCGTGCGCGGCGCTGGCGCCGCCCTGCTGCTCGCCGCGGCCCCCGCGGCCCTCGAGGAGCGGCTGGCGCCGCGCCTGTCCCCCGAGCCGCGCAGCTTCCGCACCCGCGAACCCGTGCGCACCGTGATCGCGCGGCGCCTGGGGGCCACGCTCGCGCTCGCGGGCGCGGCCATGCTGCTCGCCATCGCGGCCGGGGTCTCGCTGGGCGCCATCGCGGCCGTCCGTCGAGGACAGGCGCTCGGCCTGCTCGCCGAGGGCGCCTCGCTCTTGGGGGCGGCGGTGCCGCGCTTCTGGCTCGGCCCGCTCCTGATCCTGGTGTTCGCGCTCGGCCTGCGCTGGCTGCCCCCGAGCGGCGCCGACCTCGGCGTGCGCAGCCTGGTGCTGCCCGCCATCAGCCTTGGGACGGCGCTGGCCGCGGTGTTGGCGCGCACCACGCGCAGCGCGCTCCTCGAGGTCCTCGGCGACGACTTCATCCGCACCGCGCGCGCCAAGGGCCTGCCCCCCGGGGCGGTGCTCACGCGTCACGCGGCGCGCGCGGCGGCGGTACCGATCATCACGATGATCGGGCTGCAGCTCGGCGGGCTCTTGGCGGGCGCCATCGTCACCGAGAAGGTGTTCGCCTGGCCGGGCATGGGCACGCTGCTGCTCGAGAGCATCCGGCGCCTCGACGTGCCCGTGGTGCAGGGCGTGGTGCTCCTGACCGCCGTGGGCGCCGCGGTGGCCACCCTGGGCGTCGAGGAGCTCACGCGCCTGGTCGATCCGCGCCTGCGCCGCGAGGATCACGCATGAGCAGGCGACGAGCGCGCATGCGAGGCGCCGACCGGGCGGCGGCGGTGGTGGCGCTCGCGTACCTGGCGGTGGCGCTGCTCGGGCCCGCGCTGTGCGGCAGCGCGGGCCTGCGCTTGGCCCTGCCCCTCGATCTGGCGCCCCCCGGCCGCGCCGGCGCGGGCCTGCTCGGCAACGCCGACAACGGCGTCGACGTGCTGACCGCGCTGGTCTGGGGCGCGCGCACCTCGCTGATGGCGGCCGGCGCGGCCACCCTTGTCAACGTAGGTGTCGGTCTGGTGGTGGGCGCGTTGGCCGCGTCGCTGGCCCCACGCGCACAGGCGCTGGTGCTGCGCGTGCTCGACGTGCTGCTGGCGTTCCCGGGCATCCTGTTGGCGATTTACCTGGCCGCGGTGCTGCCCCCCTCCATGCCGAGCCTCATCTTGGCGCTCTCGGCCACCGGCTGGGCTGGCACCGCGCGCGTGGTGCGCACGCGCGCGCTCGAGATCCGGGCCCGCGATCACGTCGAGGCGGCGCGCGCGCTCGGCGCTACGCCGCTGGCGGTGCTTACGCGCCACGTGTTGCCCTTCGTGTGGGCGCCCTTGCTCGTGCAGGGCAGCTTCGCGCTCTCGGCCGCCATCTTGGCCGAGGCCTCGCTGGCCTTCCTCGGCCTCGGCCTGCCGCCGGGCACGCCGTCGTGGGGCGGCCTGCTCGACGAGGGCGTGGCCTATCTGTTCGTGGCGCCGCACCTGGCCATTGCCCCCGGCCTGTGCATCACGGCCGCGGTGCTCGCCTTCCACGTGCTGGGCGACGGCCTGCGCGACGCGCTCGACGTGCGCCTGGCGCGCGTGGCGCGTTAGAACCGCCCATGGGCAACGCAAGCCGCCTCCCGCTCGGTCAGCTCTTCGTCGTCGGCTTCGAGGGCAGCTCGGTGCCCGAGCGCTGGCGCGCGCTCCTCGTCGACGAGGGGCTCGGCGGTGTCATCCTGTTCAAGCGCAACATCGAGGGGCTCGAGCAGGTGGTGACGCTCAACGCCGAGCTGTTCGAGCTCGGCAAGCAGGCGGGCGCGCCCTTCATCGTCAGCGTCGACCAAGAGGGCGGCCGGGTGGCGCGGCTGCGCGGCATCTGCACCGACGTGCCATCGATGCGCGCGGTGGGCGTGGCCGCCGACAGCGACAGCGACGTGCCCTATCGCCTGGGCGCCATGATGGCGCGCGAGCTCTCGGCGCTGGGCTTCCACTGGGACTTCGCCCCCGTCGTCGACGTCGACACCAACCCGCAGAACCCCGTCATCGGCGAGCGCAGCTTCGCGCGCGACGCCGCGGTGGTGGCGCGCCGAGGCGCTCGCTTCATCGAGGGCATGCAGGGCGCCGGTGTCGCCTGCAGCGCCAAGCACTTCCCCGGGCACGGCGACACCGACGTCGACAGCCACCACGCCCTGCCGCGCCTGCCGCACGATCTGGCGCGGCTCGAGGCCGTCGAGCTCGTGCCCTTCCGCGCCGCGGTGGCAGCCGGCGTGGCCAGCGTCATGACCGCGCACGTGATGTTCCCGGCGCTCGACGACAGCGAGCCGGCCACGCTGTCGCCGGCCATCCTCGACGGGCTGTTGCGCAAGCAGCTCGGCTACCAGGGCGTGGTGGTGTCCGACGACCTCGAGATGGCCGCCGTGGCCGACCGCTACGGCATCGAAGAGCTGGTGCGCCGCGGACTCTTGGCCGGCGTCGACGTGTTCCTCGTGTGCCACGACGTCGACAAGCAGGCAGCCGCCGTGACTGCCGCGCACCACCTGGTCGAGAGCGGCCGCGTGCCGCGCGCCCGCGCCCTCGAGGCCCTGGCGCGCGTGGCCGCCCTCAAACAGCGCTACGTGGGAGCGCCCGCCGCGCCCACCCTCGCCGAGGCGCAGGCCGTGGTGCGCAGCCCGCCCCACCTCGAGCTGGCCGCGCGCCTGGGAGCCGTGCAAGTGCAAGAGAGCCGCGGCACGAGCCCAGTGGAGCTCGGGTAGCGGCTCGGGCCTTCGCAGGGGCGAGCCGCGCGACGCTGGCGAGTGCGCCGGGGCGAGGACGAGGAGCCCTGCAGGGTCGTGGCCGGCGCCTGGGTCTGTAGACGCGAGCTGCCATCATCGAGGAGCCGTTCGCGAGGTCGCGCACCCTGCCCACGCGAGGGCCTGTGTTGGCAGGTGCGCAATTGGAGTAGGGTGCCGCCCGCTGGAGGCCTCATGGACGAGAAGCTGCGGGAAGCCCTGGCCGTGGGCCGCGACCTCTACCGACAGAAGGAGTATCTGCGGGCCGAGCCCTTCCTGGCGCAGGTGGCGCAGGCCAAGGTGCCCTACGCCGACGTCTACAACATGCTCGGCGTCATCTACCACGACATGGGCCAGTTCTCGCGCGCACAGCAGTCCTTCGAAGAGGCCATCAAGATCAACCCGGCCTACACCGAGGCCAGCCTCAACCTGGCGGTGACCTACAACGACATGGGCCGCTACGCCGATGCCAAGGACCTGTACCTGGGCGCGCTCACCTCGTCGACGCGGCCGGGGGGCAAGCTCGATTCCTTCGTCATGGGCAAGCTCGCCAACATGTACGCAGAGATCGCATCCGTGTTCGCCAACGGCGGCGCCTTCGAGGAGGCCATCGGCGAATACCGCCGCGCGCTGGCCCTGCGGCCCACTTTCGTCGACATCCGGCTCAAGCTCGCCGACGCGCTGCGTGACGCGGGCCGGCCGCAAGACGCGCTGCGTGAGCTGAAGGCCATCCTGGCGCAGAACCCCGAGTACCTGCCTGCGCGTATCCACCACGGCTTGACGCTGTTCTCCACCGGCGACGCCGCGGGGGCCATGCGCGAGCTTGCCCAGGTGGTGGCCGACCACCCCGACAACGCGCGCGCGCGCCTCTATTTGGACATGATCACGTCCCACAGCGCCAAGGCGTCACCCGAGCAAGGCAAGGCATCGCCGCGGACGGAAACTTGAAGAGTGGTGCGTGCGCGCATTATTCGTGGGGGCTGGAGGGCCACAGGTGACTGACGTCCCGAGCGGCTTCGCGCTGCGCTTCATCTCGGGCAAGTACCAGGGCGGCGAGTACCCCCTGCCCTCCGAGAAGGAGATCGTCATCGGCCGTGGCGGCGAGCTCGACATCGTGCTCGTCGAGGACATGGTGTCGCGCAAGCACGCCAAGATCACCACCCAGCAGGGCAAGATCGTCATCCAGGATCTGGGCTCCACCAACGGCACCTTCGTCAACGGCGAGAAGATCAAGCGCGCCAAGCTCAAAGAGGGCGACCGGGTGCTCATCGGCACCAGCATCCTGAAGCTGATCTCGGCGGCCGACGCCCACGCGGCGGTGCAGGGCACCCGCGAGGAGCAGAACCAGCAGCTCGAGAACCTGTCGCGCTCGCGCCCGAAGGTCGACGTCACCAACGGTCGCATCGAGGACCTGCCGCTGGCCGACGTGCTCACCTTCATCTCGTCCAACAAGAAGTCCGGCGTGCTCACCGTGCAGGGCGACAGCGACAACGGTCGCGTGTACTTCAAAGGCGGGCGCATCTTCTACGCCGTGCTCAACGACAACGAAGAGCTCGGGCCCATCAAGGCGCTCTATCGCATGGTGTCGCTGCCCTCGGGCTCCTACGAGCTCGGCGCCGCCACCGACGAAGAGTTCGTGCTCGAGCTCGAGACCCCTACCGACCAGCTCGTGGCCGACGCGCTGCGAGAGGCGAACGAGCTCAAGGCCATGCAGTCGGAGCTGCCCGAGGTCGAGGACATGATCGTCTTGCCGCGGCCCCTCAAGCCGCCGCTCTCGAAGCTGTCGCCCGACGAGCTCGAGCTCATCCAGCTCGCGATGAACGAGGGCTTCTTCCAGTCGATCCTGGACAAGAGCCCGTTCACCGATCTGAAGACCGCGCAGCTCATCAAGGGGCTGATGGAGCGCGAGTACCTGCGCACCTGAGTTGAGCGCCGCTCCGTAGGTAGGAGGATGTAGGGGCCGTTCGCTGGATCCAGGCGAATTGGGCCCCTATGATCGCGCTGTCCCTATGGCGCCAAAACCGCGAGCACCGGCCACCAAGCGTCACGCGCCCAACCCGAACGCGCTCTTCTCCGAGGAAGGGCCCGACCACGGTACCAAGCGCGACGCGCTCGGCTCGGGAGCGAGCGGCGGCTCCAGCGACCAGCCGCTGTCGTCGCCGTCGGCGGCGGAGCACACGCAGCACTTCAAGTCGGCGATCGCCAACGACGCCAAGCTGGTGGTGGAGCGCGGGCTCCACGCCGGCAAGGTGCTCAAGCTCGGCGCCGGCACCATCGTCATCGGGCGCTCGAGCAAGTGCGATCTTTCGCTCAAAGGCAGCCCCGGCGTGTCGCGGCGACACACCAAGATTCAACTGGTGAACGACCGCTACGTGGTGCTCGACCTCGAGAGCAGGAACGGCACGCTCGTCAACGGCAAGCAGGTGGCGCGCGAGTTCCTGCACGACGGCGATTTGATCGAGGTGTGCGACGAGCACATCCGCTTCACCGCCAAGCACTCCAAGGTCGCGCCCGAGCCCATCGAGGACATCGAGGACCGCCCGACGCAGCTCGTACCCCAGAACACGCAGCGCGCGCCGCCGGTCACGCGCTCGTCGCGCCCGCCGCCGCTGCCAAAGCGCGGGCCAACGCCGGTGCCGTTCGTCGACAAGACCGCGCCCGCCGACGCCCTGGCCGGCTTCGACGCGCCATCGGCGCTCTCCAACAAGGCGCGACCGGCGCCCGAGACCAAGTCCCACTACATCGATGTGCCGCGGGACATCGACGACGCCACGCGCACCAAGCCGCTGGCACAGCCGAAGCTGGAAGACTTCGACGAGCCCCTGGGCCAGCCCGACCTCGACGACGACTCGCTACCGCCGCCCCCGCCCCCGCCCCCAAGGAAGGCCGAGCTCTCCACGCCGTATGTGCACGCAACCAAGGTGCACAAGCAGGGCGGCGTCTCGGCCATGGGCGTGCTCTTGGTCCTCGCGCTCTTGGTGCTGGTGGCGCTCGGCGCCGCCGCCGCCGACACCTTCCTCGGACCGCGCTTCTTGTTGGGCCTGCTGAACGGCAGCGCGCAGACCGAGCGCGAGGCCGGCGCCCCCCCGCCGAAGGGCGACGCGGCGGCGGGGACCACGGCGCAGGGCGCGCAGGCCACCGCCACCGCCGCGAAGGGGTCGGAGCCCACCATCGCGATCGACGCAGGTTCACCCGCGGGAGCCGACACCCACGCTGCCGTCGACGTGAACGCCACGGATGCCACGGCCGCGGCCGATGCCAAGGCCTCGAGCGACGCCAAGGCCGCAGCCGACACCAAGGCCGTAGCCGACACCCAGGCCGCGGCCGACGCCAAGGCCGCGGCCGACGCCAAGGCCGCGGCCGACGCCAGGGCCGCGGCCGACGCCAGGGCCGCGGCCGACGCCAAGGCCGCTCCTGGCGGCGAGGTGGTCGAGGTCAAGGCGAGCGCGGCGGGCAAGATCGCGCGCGTCGCCGTCGCTGCCGGACATCGTGTGCGCGCTTCGTCGGCCGTGGTGGTGCTTGAGGGTGGCGGCAACGCGAAGAAGCTGGCCGCGCTGCGCGCCGAGGAGCGCGACTTCGCGGCTGCCGCCACGAAGGGCAACAAGCAAGCCGAGCGCGACCTCGTGGAGGTCCGCGCCGCCATCGCCGAGCTCGAGCGCGCCGGCCGAGGGCGGGCGCTCGCTGCCGGGCTCAGCGGCACGGTGGTCGAGGTGCTGGTCCAGGTCGGCGACAAGGTCGAGGTCGGCCAGACCATCGCCCGCGTGCAAGCCCCGTAGAGCTCACTCGATGATGCGGAAGTGCTGGGCGTCGGACGCCATGGACGCTCGTTCGGCGTCGTGGAGGGTGCCAGACACCGCCTCGTCGTCGAGGTCCCGGCCGCCCACGGGCAGCCAGCGCGTGCCATCCCAGACCTCGCCACCCGCGAAGCTCGCCTTGTAGCTCATGGTCTTTGCGCCAGCCACGAGGTAGCCGAGGTAGTAGTAGCGCTTGTCCCAGCGACGGCAGAGATCGATCTCGTAGAGCGCCGAGTAGGTGCCGATGGACAGGTCGCGCAGCGCGGGGTCCCAGTAGAAGTACACCGTGGAGATGCCGTGGGGCACCACGTCGATGATGCCGGCGGCTACCAGCGTACCGGTGGTGTCGCGCCACGACAGCTCCCAGGAGTCGGCCACCGTCTCGCACAGGAAGCGCTCGTACGACTCCTCGTCGGCAGACTGGGCCTCGGCGCCGTGCTGCGTTGCCTGGTAGCGTCGATAGAGCTCGAGGTGCTCGGCGTCGGCGCGGGGGCGACCGAGCTGGATGTCGAAGCGGCCGGCGCAACGACGCTCGACGCGCCGCTGCGAGCGCGACGCCGTGAACGCCTCCGTGTCGAGCCGGAAGGGCTGGCAACGACGACAGTTCGGACACAGCGGCCGGTACACCAGCGATCCCGAGCGCCGCATGCCGAGGCCCATGGCCACCTCGTACTCGGCGGGCTGCAGGGTGGTGCCCGGGAGCGCGAAGGCGGTGCGGTTGGGCCGCCCGTCCTTGAAGTAGGGGCAGTCGCCGTCGACCACCACCAGGGGCCCGAGCGCGCGCAGCGAGCCGGGCGGCGAGATGACGCGTGGCTTCGGCGGGGGACGGGTCACCGCATCATTCTACCGCGCCGCCAAAGAGCGCGCCTTGCGCGCGCGCCGCCTTGCGGCCGAGGTGCTCGTAGGCGCGCTGCGTCGCGACGCGGCCCCGTGGCGTGCGCAGGAGCAGGCCCTCTTGCAGCAGGTAGGGCTCGTACACGTCCTCGATGGTGCCCGCCTCCTCGCCGAGCGCCGCCGCCAGGGTGTCGAGGCCCACGGGCCGTCCGTCGAACTTGTCGATGAGCTGCAAGAGCAAGCGCTTGTCCATCTCGTCCAGGCCGAGAGCGTCGACGCCCAGGCGCTCGAGCGCGCTGGCGGCCACGGCGCGCGTGATCTCGCCCTGGTGCAGCACCTCGGCGAAGTCACGCACGCGGCGCAGCAGCCGGTTGGCCACCCGCGGTGTGCCGCGGCAGCGCGCGGCGATCTCGCGTGCGCCCTCGTGATCGAGCTTGACCTCGAGGAGCGCGGCCGAGCGCTCGAGGATGCGGACCAGATCCTTGTGTGCGTAGAAGTCGAGCCGCGCGGTGAAACCGAAGCGATCGCGCAAGGGCGAGGTGAGCAGGCCCGTGCGCGTGGTTGCGCCCACCAGCGTGAAGGGCTTGAGGTCGAGGGCGATGCTGCGCGCGTGCGCGCCCTCGCCGATCATGACGTCGAAGCGGAAGTCCTCCATCGCCGGGTAGAGGTTCTCCTCGACGGCGGGCGTGAGCCGGTGGATCTCGTCGATGAACAGCACGTCGCCGGCGCCGAGGTGGGTGACCAGACCGGCGAGATCTCCCTTCTTCTCGATGGCGGGCCCCCCGGTGGTGTGCAGCGCGGCGCCCATCTCGTGCGCCAAGATGTGGGCCAGCGTGGTCTTGCCGAGACCCGGCGGCCCGCACAGGAGCACGTGATCGAGCGGCTCACCGCGCTGCTTGGCCGCGCGCGCGAACACGCGCAGGTTGGCCACCAGCTCCTCTTGCCCAACGTAGTCGTCGAAGCTCTTCGGGCGCAGACTGTGGTCGAGCTTGACGTCGTCGCTGTTGGCGGCGCGCCCGAGGACACCGCGGGTGGCGATGGCGTCGCTCTGTGCTGCCTTGGCCATCCGTCCTCCTACGCCACGTGCTTGAGTGCCTCGCGCACCAGCTCTGAGAGCCCCTGCCCCTCGTCGACCAAGGGCTTGAGCTTGGTGAGCGCGCGATCGATCTGCGGCGCGCGGTAGCCGAGGTTGGCGAGCGCCGAGCGCAGGTCGTCGAGGGCGCCACCGGGCGCTGGGCGCCCACGCGCGCCCAGCGCATGCTTGGCGAGCTTGTCTTTGAGCTCGAGCACGATGCGCGCCGCGGTCTTCTTGCCCACGCCAGGGATCTTGGTCAGGCGCGCCTCGTCGCTCTCGGCGATGGCGCGCACCAGCTCCGGCGCGTCCACACCCGAGAGCAGCGCCAGCGCCGTGCGCGGGCCCACGCCCGACACGGCCAAGAGCTCCTCGAAGAGCTCGAGGGCGTCGGCCGCGAGGAAGCCGTAGAGCACGATGGCGTCTTCGCGCACGTGCGTGTGCACGAAGAGCTCGACACCGGCGCCTGCGGGCATGCGCGCGAGGTCGCCCACCGGCGAGAGCACGCGATAGCCCACGCCGCCGACGTCGACGACGACGGCGGCGAGGTCTGAGAAGCGCACGGTGCCCTTGAGCCAGCCGATCATGGGCTGATGCTCGCCTGAACACCCGTACAGGTCAAGCCGGGCGCGGCGCCGGCCGAGCGCCGCGGACGGATCGTTGCGCTGCCCTCACGCTTTGCCCTGCGCGCGCGCCAGCTCGAGGAGCGCGTCTCGGCCCTTGGCCCGCCGTGGCGACGGCGCTCGTGCCATCGCCGTCCCCACGTCGCCGACCGCGGACAGCGCCACCGCGAGCGCGTCCGCGGCGTCTTCGAAGGGCAGCTCCGGCAGGCCGAGCAGCGCGCGCACCATTTCGGCCACCTGCAGCTTGTCGGCGCGCCCGCGGCCGGCCACGCGCAGCTTGACCTGCGAGGTGGGCACGCTCTTCACCGTCAGGCCCTGCATGCCACAGGTGGCGAGCACCACGCCGCGCGCCTGGCCGAGAATGAGCGCCGAGCGCGCGCCCTTACGCACGAACACGTCCTCGACCACCACCACGTCGGGCGACAGCTCCACCAGGCGATCACGCAGGCGGTGCGCCAGGTCCACCAGCCGCACCGTGAGGTCGCGGTCGTCGTCGAGGAAGATGACGCCGTTGTCGACGTGGCGCACCTGGCTGCCCTCGACGTCGACGGCGCCCCACCCGGTCTTGTGTGAGCCCGGATCGATGCCGAGGACGCGCATCACTCGCAGCCGCGCGAGACCACGCCGTTCTCGCGCCCGGGCGTAGGGCCCACGTCGCTGCGCGAGGTGCAGAAGCTGGCCGGGTCGTCGGCGGCGTCGGGCGCGGTGCGTTCGAGGGAGCGGCCGTTGCCTGGCTCCGAGGGCGTGGAGATGCCAGCGATGGGGCGGCCGCTCGCGTCCTTCAAGGAGAGCGTGATGTCCTCGTTGTTCAGGCCGCACCACGACGAGAGCGTGGCGCGCACGTTGTCGGGCACGTCGCCGAAGGGCGTCTCATCGAAGCTGCTCGGCACCATGACGAGGAAGCCGCCAGGCGCGATGGATGAGGCCGCGGGCAAGGTGCAGCTCTTCACCGATCCCGCCGCCGTCGTCTCCTCCACGACCCAGCCGGAGACGTCGACGGTGGCGCTGGGCTCGAAGCTCGTCAGCTCGATGAACTCCGCGTCGGGGTCGGACACGCCGTCGGGTGAGTCCGCCAGGAACTCGTTGATGGTGATCTTGGGCAGCGGGGCCGTGGTGAAGGTGCCGTGCGCGCGCGCCACCGAGCCCACCTCGTCCTCGGCCACCACCAGGTAGTCGTAGGCCACGTCGACCGTGAGGCCCGCGAGCTGCGCGGTGTGGTTGAAGCTGCCGCCGCTGCCACCCGCGGCCACGCCCGACGCCGGGCAGGAAGCAGCGAGGCAATCGAGCGCTCCGCCAGCCACACCAAAGTACACCTCGGTGCTGCTGGCCTTGCTGGTGACGAAGCGAACCGTGGCCGCAACCTCCCCCGCCACCGCTTCGACGTTGCGCAGCGTGTTGGCCGCGGTGTCGCAGGCCGCGCTGGCGGTCACGGGCAGGCTGTAGGCCACCAGCGCTTGCCCGGTGTCGGCGACGATGGCGCTGCTCGCCGACAAGGTGTACTGCCCCTGCGGCGCCAGGCGCTCGCAGCCGCTCGCCGCATCGTCGAGCACCAGCGTCGCTTCGGTGCGCGCCTCGTTCATCAAGACCGCAGCCACGGCGGGCGTGGTGGCGCCGCCGAGCGTCAGCGTGTCGACGCTGACGTTCTGCACCGGTTGGTTGAAGGTGACGCGGAAGAACTTGCGGTTCGGCGGCACGATGCCGTTGCTCGGCACGTCGGTGGACGCGACCTCGGGGGCGCCGGCGTCGGTGCTGAAGTCGTAGAGGAAAGGCGCGGCCAGCCCATCGGGCCCGATCAACGGGTTCGCCGCTTCATCACGGACGTTCTCCGAGATGGCCAGCGTGTAGGCAGCGAGCGGCAGGAGCGGCTGCGTGTGCGTCACCGTGACGAAGTCGCCCTGCACGCTGACCTCCACCGGCACCACGTCGTCTTGCCGGGAGTCGCTGAAGGGCGGGTTGCGCAGGTCCGAGAGGAACGCGTCGTCGATCTCGCTGCGTGGCGCGATGGCGACCGAGAGGTTGTCGGCCGTGACGTCGCCGCTGACGGTGTCGGCGTCGAGCGCCTCGGAGAAGCGCACCGTGAACGACACGGTCACCGGCACCACGGGCGTGGCGGGCTCCACCGAGAGCACGCGCGGCGGCGTGTCATCGTCGTCGGGGGGCGGCGGGCAAGCGCCGACGAGGAACGCGAGAGGGAGCAAGAGTGCGAAGATCGCGCGCATGTGCCGCGAAGGGTAGCCGAACCACGGCAGCACCGCACCGCGGGAAGCACCGCGCATCGGAGGAGGGTCGGGCTGCGCCCGCCCGACGACGGGCACGCCACACGAACCGGCAGCGCCCTCACTTCCGCGCAGCAGGCGCGCACCCCAGCAGAAGGGCGCGAGCGGATCCTGGCCCAACGAGACGCGCCGAAGCGGCACCAAGATCACGGCCAGGCCCGCTCGCGCCAACCCAGCCGGCGACCTTGTTGTCGCCGGCTGGGCACAGCACAGCTCAGTACGGGCTGCGGCCGGCCTTCTCGAGCTTCTCCGAGAACCAGCCGCCGGTGAACGCGTCGATGTCCGCCGTCAGCTCCATCAGGCGCAGCTCTTTGCGCACGCGATCGGCCAAGTCGGTGGGCGGCGCCAACTCCAGGTCGACCTGTAGGCGGCGGCGCTCGAAGTAGCGGCGCGTCACCTCCTCGAGCAACCGGTCGCGCAGGTTGGCCGTGCGCACGGCCTCGCGCGCCACCGCCATCTCCTGCGGCTCGAAGATGAGGCGATCGAGCTCCCAGGTGACGCCCACGGTGAGGCGCCCGGTGGCGTTGTTGGTCTTGGCCTCGACGTCGGCCTCGCCGGTCTGCTCGACCACGCGCAGATCGTCGTCGAGCGTGCCCTGGCCCGCGGTGGTGAGACGCGGCGCCAGCGCGTTGAAGCGGGCGCGCGTCCGCCAGGAGTCGGCGATCTCGGGGTGCACCTGCACCCAGGTGATGGCCCGCTCCTGCACCTCGCGGATGGTGGGCTCGCCGGCGAAGCGCATGAGCACCTTGCGCACCACCTCCTTCGACACCACCTTGCCCTCTTGCACCACCACTTGTTCGGCAGCGCCGACCTTCAGGTGTCCGCGCACCTTGCCGGCCACCGACGAGGTCACGCTGGGCACGCGCGCCTGCAGGTCATCGAAGGTCGAGAAGGGCCCGCCCTCGTCGCGCTCGCGCAGGATGTCGCTGGCGGTCTTGGCGCCGATGCCCGGCAAACCCTCGAGCTGCTCGCGCGTGGCGGAATTGACGTCGACTTGCTCCTGCGCCGACGCCGGTGCAGCGAGCACGAGCAGCGCGGTGACGATGAGCCCGTGCCCCAGGGTGCGGGCTGCGCGCGGGCGGTGTGATGCGGCGTGCGTCATGGCGTGTCCTCCTGGCGTGATGGTCCCTCGGCGATCGATCGTTGCTCGTGTGACGTGAAGCCGCCCCCGCTGACGGCGTCGAGCAGCGCGGTCAGCTCCTGCTTGCGCAGCTCGCGGCGCGCGGCGTCGACCACGGCGAGCTGACCGGCCTTGCGCGTGTGCGCCTCGGCGGCGATCTCGGTCATGAGGCGACGGCGCGCGCCGTACGCTTCCTGTACGTCATCGACGACGCGGCGCTCGGCCTCGTACCAGGCGGGGTACGCCCGGCCGACGCCGACCTGATCGGGGTTGAACACCAGGCGATCGAGGTCCCAGGTCAAGGTGATGAGCGCGCGCTGCGTGGTGCCCACCGCGGGCTCGACGACGAAGAAGCCGACGTTGCCGAACAAGTCGATGTCGTCGTTGTTGGGGTCGTAGCCGGGCGGCAGGTCGCTGCCCACGCGCAGTACGAAGGTGCGCACGCGGTCGGTGCGACCCGAGATGACGTCGTAGGCGATGTTGAGCTGCGGCAGCAGCGCGGCCGCGCCGGCGCGGGCGCGCATGGACTGCGGCTCCCCGCGCATGAGCCCGTGGTAGCGAAGCGCCATGTCGACGGTGTCGTCGAGCGAGGGCTCGCGGCGCCACAGCTCGCGCAGCGCCTTGAGCGCGCTCGAGCTGAGCGAGACGCCGCTGCCGGGCTCTGAGCGAAACACGCCGGCGTCGGTGGCCACGACGAGGGCCTCGGGGTCGCTGCCTCGTGCCAGCGCCAGCACCTCGCGCGCTGGCACCTGCTCGAGCGGCTGCACCGTCAGCCCGGCGTCGTACGAGTACGCCACGCCGCGCGCGTGAGTGCCGGCCGCGAGCGCGCGCGGCAGGCCGGGGTGCGCCGAGATCGCCTGCACGCCAGCGGGGACGCCGCCGTAGCGCTCGAGCAGCGCGGCCTTGCGCTCACCGACGAAGAGGCCGGCGATGGTGCCGACCAGCGCCGTATCGGTGATGGCCTGGTAGCCGAGCGCCAGCACCACCGTGCGGGGCGGCATCCCGCGCAGCAGGACCTCGAGGAAGGTGGCGCCCTCGTCGAGTGAACGGAACAAGCCGTGCTCGGTGCCGATCAGCACCGCGACGTCGGCGCGCCCCTCGGCCGCGGCGGCGCAGATCGACGGCACGGTGCCTACGCGGCCGGGCGCCGTAACGAAGCTCGCGCCGCCGTCACGGGTGACACGCAGGCCTGCTGCGGTGGCGACGTACAGGCGGGATGGGCGCCGGGGATCGACGGCCACGTCGCGCACATCGTTCTCGGCGGCGCCGCCAGGGATGGCGATGCGCTCGAAGCTCTCACCGCGTGTGGTCGAGCGGTACAGCCCGCGCGGCGTGGCCACGTACAGGACGCCCGGCGAGCGCGGCACGAACGCGATGGCGCGCACGCCGGGCTCGGTGCGCGCCGGCACCACCAGGTCGGAAGCATCGATGAGCTCAGGCGCCTCCAGATCGAGCGAGCCCTCGGGCAAGGGCTCGATGGCGAGGTCGTCCTCGTCACCGCCGCGGGCGTCACCGGCGCTTGCCCGCGACCGTTCCGGCTCGCCGTCGAGCTCGATCCCCGAGGGCGCGGTGCGGCCCACATCGTCATCACCGGCCACGCTGGGGTCGGCGTCGAGCGCGCGGGCGCCCGTGTCGGCGTCGGTCTCGTCG
Organism: Deltaproteobacteria bacterium; assembly: GCA_020850995.1. Lineage (GTDB taxonomy): Bacteria > Myxococcota > UBA727 > UBA727 > VGSZ01 > JACOUT01. Next base: position 19,263 of record JADZDP010000133.1, on the reverse strand, counting down.
AGCGCCAGTCCGCGCGCGAACGACAGCACCGGCCGCCAGCTCTCGCCGCCGTCGGTGGAGCGCAAGAGGAAGCCGTCGATGCCGGCGAACAGCACGCGATCGTCGCTCGGGTCGACCGCCACCGCCGTGACCGCCTCGCTCGGGAGGTCGCCGGTGATGTCCTCGAAGTGTCGCGGCCCACCGGCGGCGGCGATCACGAGCGCGGCGATCGACAGGGCGGATGCGAGCACGGGGGCCGCGGGTTAGCACGACGGAGCCGTTCCGTGGAGCGCGCGAGCGCCGGATCCGCCCCTGTGCGCCCTGCTGCGCCACGGTGCGCGCCACGGTGCGCGCCACGGTGCGCGCCACGGTGCGCGCCGCTGCGCTACAACCTGCGCATGCTCCGGTCCCTCGCGGTCGCGCTGGTGGCCCTCGGCGCCCTGACAGCATGCGGCCTTCGCCTCGATGCCGTCACAGCCGAGGTCGCGCCCGGCGGCACGCTCGACATCAGCGGCGGCGGCTTCAGCGAACGCACGCAGTTCTCGCTCGTCGGTGGCGCCGAGGTGTCGCTGACCCTCGTCGAGCTCGCCGCCGACGCCGCGCGCGCCCAAGTTCCGGCTGCTGCCCCCGCCGGCCTCTACGACCTGCGCGCCGTGGCAGGGAGCGCCGAGGCGGTGCTCCCCGAAGCGGTGCAGGTGGTGAGCGGCGGGCTCGACGTCCACTTCCTCGACGTGGGCCAGGGAGACGCGACCTTGGTGGTGGCGCCCGGCGGCGCCGCGCTGCTCATCGACGGCGGCCCCCGCAGCGCCGGCACCGTCGTCAAAGAGGCGGTGCGCACGCTGGCGCGCGGGCGCCTCGACGCCGTGGTGCTGAGCCACACCGACGCCGACCACCTCGGCGGCCTGGTGGAGCTCCTCCAAGGCGACGACGGTACCCCCGGCACCGACGACGACCTCGTGCCCGCGCTGCGGCTCGGCGGCGTCGACGACGGCAGCTGCACCACGCAGGTTTGCCAAGACCTGCGCGCGCTGCGCGCGTGGCCCTTCGCGGTGCCCGACGTGGGCGAAGGGGTGACCCTGCCCGGCGCCGACGGCGTCGCCGTCGACGTAGTGGCCGTCGATGGCGACGTGGGCAACGGACGCGTGGCCGGCGCCGACGACGACAACGAGCGCAGCGTGGCGCTCCTGCTCTCCTTTGGCGGTAACCGCGTCCTCGTGGCCGGCGACCTGACCGGCGGCGGGCTCGGCGAGGCCGACGTGGAGAGCGAGCTGGCGGCACGCACCGGCCCCATCGACGTCCTGCGCGCCTCACACCACGGTTCGGCGACGTCGTCGGCGGCGGCAGCGATCGCCCTGTGGCAGCCACGCGCCGTCGTGCTCTCGCTCGGCACCGACAACAGCTATTGCCACCCGGCCGAGGCGGTGATCAGCCGCCTCGCCGGCATCGGAGCGCCGCTGTTCGCCACCGGCGAGGGCATCGTGACCGACGTCGCGAGCTGCACGGGCGCCACGGCGTGGCCAGCGCAGGCGCGCGCCGGTCTCGGCACGGTCTCCATGACCTTGCGCGCAGACGGCAGCGCGACCGTCGCGGGCGAGCCCCTGTGAGGGCCTTTGCGGCGGCGATCGCCGAGCGACACGTCGCTTCGTGGGCCCTCAGGTAGCGTTGGCGACGATGCCGACGAGCCGCTCCACGAGCCAGAACACGCCCGCCGCCACCACCGCGAGGGACAGCCATCGCGTCGCGCGCGCGCCGAGCCAGCCCCGGCGCCGCAGCCATTGCAGCAGCGGCAGCACCAGGGCCAGCACCGCCAGCTGGCCGAGCTCGACACCGAGGTTGAACAGCAGGAGCACCAGGGGCACCTGCCCCTGCGGCATACCGACCTCGGAGAGCGCGCCCGCGAAACCAAAGCCGTGCACGAGCCCGAAGGGCGCCGTGATGCGCCAGCGCTTGTCGGCGTTTTTGACGAAGAGGTTCTCGACGCCCACGTAGGCGATGGACAGCGCGATCAACGGCTCTACCACGCTCGACGGCGGCGCCCACCAGCCGAGCACGGCGCAGGCCAGCGTCACCGAGTGCGCCACGGTGAACGCCGTGATCACGGCGATGAGCGAGCGCAGGCGACCGCCCACCAGGATGAGCCCGAACAGAAACACGAGGTGATCGAAGCCGAGCAGGATGTGCTCGACGCCGATCAGGAGGTACGCGCCGACGCCCGCCGCCTCGCCGAACGCGAACGACGACGCGCCCGCCGCGGCCACCACCTCGTGCGTGCCGTCGCTGGTGACGACGTGCCCCAAGTGACGATGGCCGGCACCCAGGCGCGCCACGAGCGCGGCGAGCTCGACGGAGACGCGTCCCGCGCGCGGACAGGCAAAGCGCAGGCGCCACGCGTGGCCGTCCTCCTCCACGGGACCCTCGCCCAGCACGGTCGGACTGCACGGGTCGCCATCGATGGCGACCGCGATGCCGCTGACGATGGCGTCGCGCGCGGCTTCGCTCTCGGCGCGTTGCAGCACCAGCTCGAGCTCCACGTGGGTTCCGTCGAGCACCCACGTGCCGCGCGAGAGACCGGCTTGGTGCGCGGGCATGCACAACACGGCGGTGACGAGCAGGTTCAGCATGGCGACCCCGCGCGGCCGGGCGGCCGCCCATTCCTCGGACCGCGACGAGACGCGGCGGATGCTAGCGCATGCCTTGGGCCGGCGATGCCTGGCAGACGGTGCTAGCCTGCCGCCATGCCGCCTGGTGGCTCGGCAAACGACGCGGTTGACACCGACCTGCCACGCAGGTTTGGCGACTACGTGCTGCTCGAGCACCTCGCGCACGGCGGGCGCGGCGACGTCTACGTCGCCCGCCGTGCCGACGCGACGGATCGCAGCACCGCCGTGGTCAAATGCCTGCGGGCCGATCTCACCGCCGACAAGAGCTACGTCAACCGTTTCGTCGCCGAGGCGCGCACGGCGGTGCAGCTCCATCACCCGAACATCACCGCCGTCGTCGACGTCGGGCGCGTGGACGCCACCTATTACCTGGCGTTCGAGCATGTCCTTGGGCGCAGCCTCCGTGAGGTCACGGAGCGCACCGCCGCCGACCGCGGGGCGGTCCCCGTGCCCGTGGTCATCGAGATCGTCGGGACCCTGCTCGACGCGCTCGACCACGCGCACCGGCGACGCAGCGCGCTGACGGGGGAGGCGCTCGGCTTCGTCCACCGCGAGGTGTCACCGGCCAGCGTGATGATCAGCTACGAGGGCGACGTCAAGCTGACCGATGTCGGGCTCGCGCGCTCCGCGCTCGAGCTCGAGATGACCTTGCCAGGGGCCGCCCCGGGGCGGCTCACCTATCAGGCGCCAGAGCAGGCCCGGGGCGACGCCGTCGACGTGCGCGCCGACCTCTTCTCGGCGGCGGTGCTCTGCTACGAGCTTCTGTCGGGCGAGCGCTTCTACGCCGGCCAAGCAGCCGAGGCCATCTGGAGGCTCGCCAGCGCCGGCGGCTATCGACCCGCGGCCTTTGCGCGCTTGCCACAAGGCCTGCGCGCCATCCTGGGGCGCGCGCTCGAGGCGGATCCCGCACGGCGCACCGCCAGCTGCGATGAGCTGCGACGCGCCCTGCGCGAGGATCAGCGCAACGCGTTGGCCCGCCCAGGCGAGCTCAAGGCGTTCATGAGCTCGCTCTACCCCGGCGCGGCGGCCGCGTCGCGGCGACACTTCGATGCGCTCGCGCGGGCGCGCCCACCGAGCGCGGCGCGTGGCGCCGAGACCGTCCGCTTCGTGCCCGCGGGCCCGACCTCGGCGGATGCACCGACGCAGGTGCGCGACCCCTCCGACGCCCGACGCGTGGCGACGGGCGCGCCGCCAGCGCCGACCGTGCCGGTCGCTGTGCCGCGAGCGTTCGGCAGCACCGACGATGTCGATGACGCCACCGGTGAGCTGTCGCCGGCCACCTTGGTGGTCGCGCGCGCTGCCGAGGCGCCGCCGCTCGCTGCGCGCCCCCCTGCGCCGCACCAGGAGCCGGACCCCGCCACCGAGCCCGAGTTGGAAGCGGCGGACCTCGACGACGACCTGCAAGGGCCTACCTGGCCGCTGCGTCGTCCGGCGCCCGCGCACCTCGGCAAGCCGCCAACCAAGCAGCGCTGAGCGACGAGTGCCGCGTCGAGTGCCGCGTCAATCGTCGCACACGGCGACGTCGTAATCGGCGGGGTTGGTGCCGTCGACGGTGGGGGCCTCACCGCAGGCCGGGCAATCGGCGCGCCGGGGGAAGGCCACCGCCCGCACCGACGGCGCGAGCACGTCCACCGCCAGCAAGCGACCGTAGAGCGCGTGCGCGTTGCCCACGAGCACCTTGACGGCCTCGGCCGTCTGGAAGGAGCCGATGACACCGGTCACGGCGCCGAGGATGCCCGCGGTGCGACAGGTCGGGAGCGCGCCGGCGGGCAAGGGTCCTTCGAACAGGCAGCGCAGGCAGGGCCCCTTGCGGCCCGGCACCACCAGCACCTGGCCGCTCCAGGCCGTGGCGGCGCCATGGACCAAGGGCACATCCTCGCGCACACAGGCGTCGTTGAGGAGGAACTTGCTCGGCAAGCCGTCGGTGCAGTCGACCACGAGCGAGAAGCCGCGCACCGCGGCGCGGGCGCCACCCGCGGCCAGCCGCTCGGCGCGCGCGCGCACGTCGAGGGCGCCGGAGAGGCCGCGCGCGCGCTCGGCGGCTACCTCGGCCTTGGGCCGGCCCACGTCGGCCTCGGTAAACAGCACCTGGCGGTTGAGGTTTGACGGCTCCACGGTGTCGTCGTCCACCAAGGTGAGGTGGCCGACGCCGGCCGCCGCCAGCCCGGAGATCACCGGCGCGCCGAGGCCCCCGCAGCCGACCACCAGCACCCGCGCCGCCGCCAGACGGGCCTGCCCCATAGGTCCCACCTCGGGCAGCACCAGTTGACGCGCATTCCGGGCGGCAGGTGCGATAGAAGAGGGAGACACGCTGTCTGTGGTAGTCGCTCGGGGGCTTTGCGCAACCGGCGTCTTCCGGAGGTTTGCCGACGTGGCAGAGGTAGTCGTTCAGCTCAGCGGCAAGGAAATCCTGCGGATCCCCCTCAAAGGGGCTTCGATGACCATTGGTCGCGATCCGCAGTGCGATCTCCACCTCGACAACCGCGCGCTGTCGCGGCGGCACGCGCAGATCGAGAAGCGTGGCGCCGCCATCTGGGTGCGCGACCTCAACAGCCAAAACGGCACCTACGTCAACGGCAATCGCATCAACGAGCCGCTGGCCTTGAACGGCGGCGACGTCGTGGAGGTGGGCCGCTACCACGTGTACATCGAGGGCGTGGAGGCGGCGCGCGTCGACACGCCGGTGCTGACCTTGAGCGGACCCGAGGGGCGCCATCGCTTTGCCATGGTGGGCGAGGAGATCATCATCGGCAGAGCGCCCTCGTGCGACATCGCCATCGGCCACAAGAGCATCTCGCGGCGGCACCTGCGCATCGCCATCGACGGCAGCGTGTTCATCGCCGAGGACCTGGGCAGCCAGAACGGCACGCGCATCAACAACAAGCGCATCAACGGCCCCACGCCCTTCAAGATCGGCGACAAGGTGCAGATGAGCGAGTTCTCCCTCGAGGTGGGATACCTCGAGGCGCAAGCGGCGCAGGACGGCGAGCAGAAGGTCTCGAAGACCATGATGATCGACCGCTCCGAGCTGGCCAAGGCCGCCTACGTCGGCGGTGACGGCTTCGAGCAGATGCCCTCGCAGGCAGGCAACATCTCGCTCGGCAAGCACCAAGACGAAGACGACGAGGAAGAGAGCGGCACCCACGGTCTGGCCGAAGGCTCGGCCTCGGCGCCGCGGCCGCCCACCAACAAGCACGCCACGGCCAAGCCGTCGGCGGTGGCGCGCAAGCCCAGCAAGCCGGCCGAGGAAGCGCAGCAGGCGCCCTGGGTGACCATCTCGCACCCCGATTTCGGCGGTGACAAAGACGTGCAGCTCAAGGAAGAGGTCACCTGCATCGGCGAGGACGGCTCTACCGAGGACACCACCAAGGGCAAGAGCATCTCCAACCAGGGCTACCTGCTGCTCGTCAAGACGGCCACCGGCATCGTCGCGACCACCACGGGCGATCGGCGCCTGTTGATCGCCAAGGGCAAGCCGGTGCTGTGCAAGGCCCTGCAGAGCGGCGACTCCGTGGAGCTCGGCATCATGTCGGTGGTCTTCCACTTGCCGGGCTGACACCGTGGCGCCCAAGGCTGGCGTCGTCGTCATCGGTGCGCGCGAAGTGCTGCGGCTGCGCGAGCGTTACCTCACGCGCGCCACCGCCGTCTTCTACGCGCGCGTCGCGCTCCTCTTGCTCGGCCTGGGCGCGCTCGTCATCCCGACATGGAAACGCGCCTTCGCGCTGGCGGGCCCGGTGCCGTGGCTCTGTCTCGGCGTCGGGCTGGTGTGGGCCGTCGTCTGCCAGATCTTGGCGGCGCACGCGGCCCACGGCCGGCGCGTCATGTTCGTCACGCTCATCCTCGATCTCGCGGTGCTGCTCGCGCTCATCGTGCGCTCTGGTGGCCTCGAGAGCCCGGCCATGGCCGTGCAGCTCTTGTTCACCATCTTCTTCGCGCTCTTGTTCCCAAACCCCATCGCCATCGCGCCGCCGCTCTTGATGCTCCCGGCGGTGGTGCTGGCCAGCCAGCTCATGCCGGGGAGCCCATCCATCGCCGTGGAGATCATGCGCCTGGCGTGGCTGGGCGCGCTCAACGGCGTCGCCGTCTACGTCATCGTCTACCTCACGAGCCGCGAGGAGCAGCAGACGCGCGAGATCGTCGCGCTCGAGCACAGCTTGAAGGACATGGCCATCGTGGAGGAGCGCAACCGCATCGCCCGCGACATCCACGACGGCCTGGGCGCGTCGCTGTCGGGCGTGATCATCCAGGCCGAGTACCTGTTGACGCTGACCAAGAAGGACGCCGACCTGCAGACCGAGGTCAAGGAGCTGAAGACCGGTGCGGAAGAGGCCATCGACGAGGTGCGCCGCGCCGTCAGCATGTGGCGCGACGACTTCGAGCTGGTGCCGCAGCTCGAGAACGCCTGCACCACCTTCACGTCGCGCCACAAGGTGCCCGTCGAGCTCGTGGTGGCAGGCGACGCGCAGAAGCTGCCCGAGGCGCAGGAGCTCGGCATCTTCCGCATCCTGCAAGAGTGCCTGACCAACATCGCCAAGCACGCCAAGGCCACCCGCGTCGACGTCAACGTGAGCTTTGCTCCCGACGCCATCGTGCTGCGCATCGCCGACGACGGGGCCGGCTTCGATCCGAACAAGACGCCGAAGAACCACTACGGGCTCATCAACATGCGCGAGCGCGCCAAGAAGGCCGGCGGCGAGGTCAGCATCGAGAGCGCGCCGGGCCAGGGCACGCGCGTGTGCCTCACCGTGAAGCCGCAACCGCTGCCCCGGCGCCTCGACGTCGCGAGCACCGGATAACGCACCGCGTTATCGCCAGATCTCCGCCGGTCGGGGGAAGGACTGCCGACCGATGGGCCGTGTGCTTGAAGTCACCTACGTTTCTCGGCCATGTTTGCCCTCGATAAGAACTCCGCGTCCCTCGCCCACGCTCCGCTCACCGGGGAGCCACCAGCCGAAGAGATCGTCCTCATGGAAACCATTCGCCTGTTCGTCGTCGAGGACCAGCCGAAGATCCTGAAGAACCAGCTCAAGCTCTTGGAGAGCTTTCAGGAGATTCAGATCGTCGGCACCGCGCTCTCGGGTGAGGAGGCGCTCGACGAGATCGCCAAGGTCTCGCCGCCCCCCGACGTCATCTTGTGCGACCTCGGCTTGCCCGGCATCAGCGGCATCGACGTCACGCGCGCCATCAAGGGCAAGTGGCCGTCGATTGAGATCTTGATCTTCACCATCTTTGACGAGGAGGACAAGGTCGTCGAGGCCATCAAGGCCGGCGCCGCCGGCTACCTCCTGAAGGGCGCCGAGGCCGAGAAGATCGTCGAGGGCATCAAGGAAGTGAAGCAGGGCGGCAGCGTCATCCAGCCCTCGCTGGCGCGCTCGCTGTTGCGCCACTTCCGCCTGCCGGAGCAGGGCAAGCCCGCGCCCGGCGTGCTCAAGAGCGAGGAGGAGGCCGCCAAGGAGCGCGAGAGCGGCGCGCCGCCGCCGCCCTCGGGGCGCCGCGCGCTCACCGAGCGTGAGCTCGAGTGCCTCCAGATCATCGCCAAGGGCTTGTCGAACAACGAGGCCGCGCGCGTGCTCGGGCTCTCCAAGGCCACCATCCGCACGCACCTCGAGCACATCTACCAGAAGCTCGACGTCACCAACCGCGTCGAGGCGGTGACCGAGGGTATCCGCCAGGGAATCATCGACCTGTAGCGGCTCGTTCACGCGAGGACGGCGGCCGCCGTCCCGCCGAACGCGAACGTGATCATCGCCGTCCTCTTGGCCTCGCTGGCCTCCACCGCCGATCACTGCGCCGTGCGCCCCGCCATCCTCGAGGTGCGCGCCGCCGACGAGCCGCAGCGCCGCGCGCTGCTCACCAGCTGGGCCAAGCAGGCCCACGCCACCAAGGGGCGCGCCCGGGCCTGCGCCGCGGCCGTGGCCGCCGAAGCCGCCCGCGCGCTCGCCGAGCACGAGCACGCGGCGCGCTGGCTGCACGAGGTGACCGTCGACCTGCCGGCGCTCGCCCCCGTGCTCGACGGCCATCGCGCGCTCTTGTTGGCACGCGCCGGGCGCGTCGACGAGGCGCGCGCCATCGAGCTGAGCGAGGGCGTGAGCGAGGAGCGTCGCGCGCAGGTAGCGCTGGCGGTCGCGCTCGCGGAGCGCGACGCCGGCGCCGTCGACCAAGCGCTGGCGAAGCTCGCCGATCCGGCGTCGCTCGCGCTCGGCTGCGACCGCGGGCGCTCCTCGTCCTGCGAGCGCTTGCTGCTCGAGCACCCGCGCTCGCCCGAGGCGCGCGCCCGCGAGGACACGTGGAGCACCAGGCTAAGCACCAAGGGCATCGCCGAGCGCGGTCGCGCGCTCATCCGCGTCGCGCGCCCCGCGCGCGCCGTGCTCGAGCTCTCGGCGCACGCGCCGCCCGCCGACGTGGCGCCCGCCGAGCGCGACGAACAGCAGGTGCAGCTGGTGACCGCGCTGGTGCGCGCCGATCGCATCGACGACGCGCTGGCGCGCTCGGCTGCGCTGGTGGCGGCGCCGGCCCCGAGCGACGCCGTGCGCAAGGTGCGCGCCTGGTCGCTGTCGAAGGCCGGGCGCTATCGCGAGTCGCAGGCCGCCTGGAGCGCGCTGGCACAGCAGAGCAGCGACGCTGCCCTCAAGGCGGAGGCGCTCTTCTACGACGGCTTCGCGCGCTACGAGGCCGGTGACCTCGACGACGCGCGGCGCTTCTACGCGTCGGTGGCGTTGGCCGACGGCTCGCCGCTCCTGGGGTCGAGCTTCGAGCCCATGGCGCGCTGGTACCTCGCGTTCACCTCGCTGTTGCAGGCGCGCCCGGCCGAGGCGCTACCGGCGCTCGCGGAGTTGGTGACGCGCTTCCCCGGCGACAAGGAGGTGCTCAAGCATCGCTACTGGCTCGCGCGCGCGCGCATCGACAGCGGTGATGTCGCAGCGGGGACCGCAGAGCTCACGGCGCTGGCCACCAACGAGCCCATCGAGTTCTACGGCATGATGGCGCGTCGTCGGCTCGGACTCCCAGCCACGAAGGGCGCTGCGATCGCCGCCAATGCCGTGGCGCGCCTGGCGCCACGGACCGACGCGGCCGCGGCCGCACGCCTCTTGTTCGCCTTCGGGTACGACGACGACGCGCGCACGCTCGCGCGCGCCACGGGCACCGACCTGGCGGCCGTGGGCCTGTGCCAGACCATCGACGATTCGCTCTACGGCTACCGGCGCGGCGCGAGCTTCGTGCCGCTGCCGCGCACCACGAACGGCGCGCTCAAAAAGACCCCCGGCTGGCGCGTGTCGTACGCAGCGCCATGGCCCTCCGTCGTCGACGCCGCGGCCGAGCGCGCCGCCATCCCCGCGTCGTTCCTCTACGCCATCATGCGCACCGAGAGCGGCTTCGACGCGCGCGCGGTGTCGGTGGCCGGCGCGCGCGGGGTCATCCAGCTCTTGCCCTCCGCCGCGCGCGGCGCGGCGCGGCTCGCGGGGCGCCCCGAGAGCGACGCCGAGCGCATCTTCGAGCCCGAGGTCGCCATCGAGCTCGGCGCTGCGCTGCTCGGCGCCGAGCGCCGGGAGCTCGGGTCCTTGCTCCTCGCCGCCGCCGCCTACAACGGCGGCGCACCAAACGTGGCGCGCTGGCTCGAGCAGTTCCGCGCCCTTGAGCTGGAGCTGTTCATCGAGCGCATCCCGTTTCGAGAGACGCGCGACTACGTCAAGCGTGTGTTGGCGGTGGAGGCGGTCTATCGCGGGCTGCGCGGCGGCGCTTTGACGCTCGATCTCCCCGACACGCTGCCGGCGCCGCCCACGAGCCTGACCCACTTCCCGATGGACGAGTGATCCGCCGTCAAGAGCGGTAGGTCTCGACGCGGCCGAGACGATCGGTGAGCTGCTCGAGGCGCTCGGAGAGCTGCTTGATGCGCTGCAGCTTGTCGGCGATCTCGGCCTCCTTGAGCGCGTTGTCTTTCTCGAGCGCCTCTACGCGCTGCTTGAGCGAGCCCACCTCGGCCTCTACCTCCGGTGCGCGCTTGCCAGCCTCGAGGTCGGTCTTCATGCGCTGCACCTCGGCGAGCGCCTGGTTGTGCGCCACGCGCACGCGCGTCAGCTCCTCGTCGACGGCGATGCGTCGCTGCGTCTCCGACGCCGCGCGGTTTTGGTGCGCGCTCAGGTCAGCGAGCAGGCTGTCGCGCTCGCGCTCGGCCGAGGCGAGCGTGCCCGACAGGCGCTCAATCTCGGCGACGTTGAGCATGGCGTCGCTGCGCGTCTCGGCGGCCTGCTCCTTGAGGACCTTGAGCTCGCCTTCGAGGCCGGCAATTGCCTCGCCCGCGCCGCGCAAGCGCGCCGCCAGCTCCACTTCCGTGGCGCGCAGCTCACCGCGCGTGTGGGCGAGCGTTGCCTCGGAGACGCGCAGGCGCTCCACCGCGCCCTCGCCGTCGTTGAGCGCGGCCGCCGAGCGCAGGCGCTCGGCCTCGAGCGCCGCGTCGTGCTCGACCTTGCGCGCGCGATAGGTGCCGCGCGCGTCCTCGAGCTCGGCCGCGAGCAACGAGGCGTACGAGCGCGCCTCAGCGGCGACCTGCTGCGCCTCCGAGAGTTGGGCGTCGAGCAGATCGGCGCGCGTGCGCTCCCGCGCCAGCCGCTCTTGCGCCTCTGCGAGGATCTCGTGCGCCAGCTCGGCGCGCGCCCCCGACGCGGCCACCTGCGAGGCCTGGGCCGCCAGCTCGCCGCGCAGGCGCTTGCGGATCTCCAGGATGTGCTGCTGCGCCTCCTCGAGCTCGGCGGCGCGCAGATCGCCGCGCGCGCGCTCCTGCACCAGCGCCTCGTGCGCCTCGCCCAGCTCCTCGTGGAACAGATCGCCGCGCGCGCGTTCGACATCGAGGAGCGAGCGCGCCTCGCCCAGCGCAGCGCGCAGCATGGCGGCCTCGGCGTGCTTGCGATCGTAATCGCCGCGCCCCTCCTCGAGCGAGACCTTGACGATGGCGAGCTGGGTTGCCTGACGCGACAGGGTCGCGCCGGCCTCGTCGAGCGCAGCCTGCAAGAGCTCGGCGCGCGCCGAGAGGCGCTCGACCTCGCTGCGATCGTCGCCGTGCTCTAGGCGCGCGACGCGCAGCTCTTCCTCGGCGCGCGCCACCTGCGCCGCCGCATCCTCGCGCTGCTCCTCGATCTCCTCCAGCGTGAGCTCCAGCGTGGTCACGCGCTCGCGGGTCGACCGGTGGGCGGCGCGCTCCTCGTCCAGCAGCGCCGCGTGGGCGGCCGCGGCGCCGGCCGCGTCGTCGAGCGCTTGGCGTCGCTCCGCGCGCGCGGCCGCGAGCTCGTCCGCGACGCGCTCCACGTCGGCGCGAGCGCGCTCCATATCGCCCAGCGCCGTGAGGTTCTTGCTCCCGAGCTCTTCCTCGCGCCGCCGGTACTGCGCGCGCTCGACCTCGATGGCCTGCAGGCGCTGGCGCGCGTCGGCCAGCGCCTTGTGCTGTACGTCAGCCTGCTCGCGGGCGCGCGCCACCTCGGCCGACGCCGCGCCAAGCTCATCCTTGAGCGACAGGATCTCGCGCTCGCGCGCCGCCACCACCTGCTTGAGCGTGTCACGCTGCCCCGCGACCTCGTGCATGCCGTCGCGCGCCGCCGCCAGTTGCTTCTGCGACTCCTCGAGCGCCGCATGAGCTGCGCGCTGGCGGCGCTCGCGCTCGTCGAGCGCGCCCTGCAGCTCGGCCGCGCGTTGTTCCGCGTCGGCGTGCGCACCCTGCGCCGCGCGCGCGCGCTCATCGAGCGCTTCGGCATGCGCTTGCGCCTGCTCTGCCCGCTCTCGCTGCGTGGCCGCCTCGCGCCGATGCTCCTCGCGCTCCTGCACCAGCGTCTTGACGCCGTCGGCGAGGCGCCGCGCGTCGGCCTCGAGCTCCTCGTGCCGTTCCTCGAGCCCCGTGATGCGCGCGCGATACTCCGTGTCGACGTGCTCGCGCGCCTGGGCGAGCTCCTCGACCGCGCGATCACGCGACCGCGCGAGATCCTCGAGATCGCGGTCGCGGTCCACCAGCGCCTGCTCGCGCACCGCCACGGCGCCAAGCGCATCCGCCAGCTCCGCCTCGAGCACGCGCACGCGCTCGGTCAGCTCGCTTTCGATGCGCTCGCGCAGCGCGCGCTGCTCCTCCAGCACCGCGCGCTCGCGCTCGATCTGGGTCTGTGCCTCGCCGAGCGCGACACGCTCGCGCTCGAGCACCGCACGCGTCTCGTCGAGCGTGCGCTCGAGCGCCAACACCTGCGCCTGGTGCGTGGCCACGGCGGCGTCGAGCATCGAGCGCTCGGCCGCGGTGCGCTCCGCTTGGTCTTCGAGCTGCGCGCGCGCGTGTGCCAGCGCCCTGCTGATCTCACCGCGCTGCCCCTCGAAGGACAAGAACGCGTCCTCGAGCTCGGCGATGCGCATGCGCGAGACCTCGTGGGCCTCCTCGAGGATGCGGCCACGATTCTGCCACGTGACCAGCTCGCCCTCGACGCGCGCGATGTGCTCGACCAGCTGGGCGCGCTCGTCGCGCAGCCGCGCGAGCTCGCCCGCGGTGCCCTCGGCCATGGTGAGCGCGTCAGAGCCCGCGCGCACCGAGCGCTCGAGCTCGGAGACGGCCGCCACCAAGCGGCGCCGCTCCTCGTGCAGCTCGGTGAGCGTCGCGTCGCGCGCCGCTACCGCAGCCTCGAGCCCCTCGACGAAGGCCTGCGCCTCGTCGCGCTCGCGCGTGCGTTGATCGAGCGTCTCCACCAGGGCGCCGATGTCGCCACGCAAGCGCTCCATGCGCGCCGCGATCTCGTAGAGCGCCGCCTCTTGCGCCGCGGCCTGCGCGCGCAGCGCCTCACGCTCCTCGTCGTCGACAGCGGGGGCGGGCGCCGGGTCTGGCGGGGGCGACGTGGGCTCACGCTCGGCCGGCATCGGCGGCAGCGTGGCGGGCGCGCGGGCCGTGGCCTCGCCGGCGGGGCGCGCGCGCGCCAAGAGCTCGTGGAAGGGCACCTGCACCAACGCCACGTCCTCGATGACCGGGACGGCGGTGCCAAACGAGAACAGGTAGTGGCCCGCCGGCTCGGCGCTGCCGCCCATGAGCGAGGTGTTGGGCGAGACGCCGTCGCCGCTCGGCTCCACGTCGAAGGAGCCGAACAGATAGCCGAGCAGCAGGCTCTGGAAGTACACCTGCACGACGTCGAACTGGAGCTTGAGCGCCTCCACGAGCCCGCGATAGCCGACGGGGCCGACGCCGAGGCCAGCGGCGGATCGCTCGCCGCCCACGGGCGTCTCGGCGAGCGGCCCGCCCAGGATCGCCTGCAGCCCATGCACCTGCGCCGCGCACAGCGCCGTGACGGCGAAGCCATCGTCCGACAGCAGCCGCGCGATGTCGGTGAGGCGGAAGGTCTGGCCGGCGGCCAGGGCCGCTGGCAACGAGAAGTCGATCACCAGATCGAAGGCACCGTCGTCGCCGGGCAACACGCCGGGCCGGATGACCCGGAAGTCGACGCGATCGAGCCGGTTGGCGCCGCGCAGCGCCTCTACCAGCTCCTTGTCGTCGTGCGCGCACACCACGCGGCTGGCGCCGAGCTCGATGAGGAACGCCGCCACGCTGTCGGAGCGCGCGCCCACCTCGAGCACACGGCGACCGCTGATGACGGGCTCCAAGAAAAGGAGCCGCGCGAGCTCCTCGGGAAGCCGGGCGCCCTCTCGGAAAAGGTCGGTACGACCCACGACTGTCGTGGATAGCAAGAGCCCGGCCGCGGCGAAAGCTCGGCGACCCGTTCGAGGCGCCGGCCGGAGCTTCGGCCCCGGCTACTCGATGGTGCGGCGCGGCACCACTGCCCCCACGATGCGGTCGCCCCCCTCCCGCTTCGCCTGCTCGAGCGCGGCGTCGCAACGCCACAGGAAGGCCAGCGGGTCCTCGTCGGCGCCGGCGAGCGTGGCCACGCCGACGGAGTAGGAGAGCGCGACCCCGTCGAGGGTGGGGATTGGCTCCTGCAGCGTGCGCACCAGGCGCTTGGCGAGGGCGCGGGCGTTGTTGGCCGGTGTCATTGGCAGCACGACGGCGAGCTCGTCGGCGCCCAGGCGCACCGGCAGGTCGGCGGCGCGCACCGCGGCCCGCAAGCGCCGGCCGCACTCCACCAACACCCGATCGCCCACGGCCCGCCCCTGGCCGGTGTTGATGGCGGCCAAGCCGTCGACATCGACGATGAGGAGGGACAGATCCGTGCCGTAGCGCCGGGCGACCTCCACCTCGCGCGGCAGGGCCAGCAGCAGCGCGAGGCGGCTGCCGAGGCCGGTGAGGGGATCGGTGGTGGCCTCGATGAGCAGGCGCGCCTGCTCCAGGTCCTGTGCCACCGAGTCTGCGGCCACGGTCAAGCGCTCCTGATCGACGGGCGAAAACGCGCGGATCTCTCGCCGCGACGCGGTCACCACGCCCACCACGCGCCCGCCGAAACACAGCGGCACGGCGAGGAGTGAGCCGATCTCGGTGCGCTGCCCGTACAGGCGCGCGAAGCGAGGATCGCGCGGCGCGTCCTCGATGCTGATGGGGCTCCCGTGCAGCGCCACCTGCCCCGCCACGCCGTCGCCGAGCTCGAAGGTGACCAGCCCCTGATCGATGTGCACCAGGCCCTCGGCGCCGATGAGGGTGAGCCGCGCCGGCAGCAGGTCGTCGCCGCGATCGAGGCGCATCAGCGTCATGGTGTCTGCCTGCACGATGGCCGCGAGCTCGGCCGCCACCCGGTGCATGTTGGCGGGTGGCACGCCATGCCGGTCGCGCACCGACAGGAGGCAGGTGATGCGAAACAACGCGCGCATCATGCTGCCGTCCTCGTCGAGGCCGGGCGGGACCTCGAGGCCCGGGACCAGCTGGCGCTCCACGTCGAGCTCATCGACGGGCGCGCGCTCGGCCGACACCAGGCCCGGCCCGGCGCTCTCTTGCGAGTGCCCTTGGCGGCGCATCTTCTTCTTGTCGGCGTTTCGTCCCACGTCGTTCTCGCTGGTGGTGCGGTGTCGGGCGCAGCTGCGCTCAGGAAGTGACCAAACCGATGTAGGGCAGGTTGCGGTACCGGCTGGCGGCGTCGAGGCCGTAGCCCACCACGAATTTGTCTTCGATGGCGAAGCCCAGGTAGTCGACCTTCACCCCTGCCTGGTTTTTGGTGGGCTTCTCGAGGAGCGACGCGAGCTTGATCGACGCAGGGTGTCGCGTGTGCAAGTTCTCGAGGAGGTACTTCATGGTCAGGCCGGTGTCGACGATATCCTCGACCACGAGCACGTGCTTGCCCGCGATGGGACGGCTCAGATCCTGCGTGAGCTGCACAACGCCCGACGACTCGGTGGCGTCGCCGTAGGAGGAGAGCGCGATGAAGTCGACCACCAGCGGCAGGTCGATGCGCCGCACCAGGTCGGCCAAGAACACGAAGCTGCCCTTGAGGATGCCGATGCACACCAGCTCGTCGGCGCCGAGCTTGCCGACGTAGTCCCGCGTGATCTGCTCGCCCAGCGCCGCCACGCGCGCAGCGACTTGCTCCGCCGACAGCATCACGCTCAGGTTCTTCTGCTCGAAAAAGCCCATGGTCGCTCCGCTCGCTCGCCCGACTCCCTGCGCTCAGCAGTAGGCGTTGTTCATGATCTCGCCGAAGCCGCCGCCCCCCGGGACGATGTACTGCTTCTCGGTGAGCCCGCTCTCCTCGGCCCAGCGCACGCCGGGCTTCTCGCGCAGCACCTCGGGCGACGAGGCGCCGCGGTCCAAGCGCACGGCGTAGATGACGACGTCAGGGTGCTCACTGGTGATGCGCCGCAGATACTCGGGAGTGACGATGAGGTTCACGCACACGTACTTGCGCGCGCGGCCCGGCACCTTGTCCTTGTAGTAGCGAAGCGCCTCGGCGAGCGAGCCGCCGGTGGCGCCCATGGGATCGGGGAACAGCACCATGGCGCCATCGACGTCGCCGCCGATCTTGGAGTCGCCGAAGCGCGAACCGGTGACGTGGCCCGCGTCGTCGGTCACGCGGCTCATCACGACGTGGTCTTGGCGCACCAGCTTGGGGTCGAGGGTCTTGTTCAAGAAGTCGTAACAGACCTGGCTCGGCAAGGTGCCGGCCCGCATGATGTTGACCGAGACCGCGCGCTGCTGGGTCTCGAGCACCTCGCCCACCCAGGTGCCGCGCTCGGAGACGGCCGCCATGCGCGTGGTCACGCGCTTGACCACGCGCGGGAACTCGCCGTTCAGCACCGCCTTGATGAGGTAGCGGTACTGGTCGCGCACCACCTCGTTGATGGCGGGCTGCTGCGTGGTCTCGGCGCAGAGGAACGCGAGGTGCGTGAGCAAGAAGGGGTCGGCCAGGATGTGCACCTGCGGGCCGTAGGCGTGCTCGAGCTCGCCCTCGCGGGTGCTCAGGTGGCCATAGCAGGCGTCTGCGAAGGGGTAGCTGTGCTCGCTCATCGATCCTCCCGGCCTGGCGGGCGGCTCGGCACGTCGATGCCCTGGACGTAGCAGCCGCGGCAGCGCGCCTCGTAGGAGTCGCCGCCGCCCACCAGCACTTGCTCGGCGGTGGCAGGGTCGGCGCGCGATATGCGCGCGGCCTGGGGGTGGACGCGCTGGCTCTTCGAGGCCGGGCCGCCGCACACCATGCACACCGAGAGCTGCTTGGTGACGAGCTCGGCCGTGCACAACAGGCGCGGCATGGGCCCAAAGGGGCGCCCCAGGTAGTCTTGGTCGAGCCCGGCCACCACCACGCGCACCCCGCGATCGGCCAAGCGCTCCACCACCTCGACCAGCACCTCGTCGAAGAACTGGGCCTCGTCGATGCCCACGACGTCGATGCGCCCGCCTTGCTCGCGCAGCGCTGGCTCGATCTGCGCCGCGCGCTCGAGGGGCAGGCTACGAATGCGCAGCGACGAGTGGCTGACCACGTCGGTGGCGTCGTAGCGATCGTCGATCTTCGGCTTCACCACCACCACGCCCTGGCGCGCGATCTGCGCGCGGCGCAGGCGGCGGATCAGCTCCTCGGTCTTGCCGGAGAACATCGGCCCGCAGATGACCTCGACGTGGCCGCGGTGCAGGTCGGGTCGGGGGCCGGGATCGCTCATGGCGGCGCAGCATGTGCGTCGGGGCCGCCCTGGTCAAGCGATCGGGCGGGCGCGGCAGGACGCGGTCCGCCACGACGTGCTCGCTGCGCTAGGGGCAGTTCTGGCTCGTCACGGTCTGGCCGCCGTCGGGCACATGGTCGCCGCCGACGTCGCCGAATTGCATGGCGATGGACTGACACCACCAGATGCCGCATTCGCCCTGGCGCTGCACGTGCGCGTGCGGGCCCGTGGACCAGCCGGTGCTGCCCGAGCGCGCCACCTCTTGGCCGCGCGCGACCTGATCGCCCACCCGCACGGTGGCCGAGTTGATGTGCGCGTACAGCGTGGTGGTGTCGTCGCTGTGGCGGATGACGACGTAGTTGGCCTCGTTGGCGCACTCCTGTCCGCCGCCGTCGTAGCAGGCGTCGCCGGGCTGCGTGCTCTCGTTCAAGTACGCGACGGTGCCGGCGCGCATGGCCATCATCGGCGTGTTGAGCGGCAGGCCGAAGTCGAAGGCGTACGCCGAGCCGCCGTTGTGCGAGAAGCTCGTGTTGTTCCCCTGGGTGACGGTGCGCGTGGCGCCGCAGGCGAGCGGCAACAGGAACACCGCCGGGTCGAAGCCACTGTCATCCGGGGGCGTCTCGGGCGGCGGCTCGTCGACGGGGTCGTGGCACTCGGCGAAGGCACCGGAGACGAAGCCGCTGATGGCGCCGTCGTCGATCTCGAACCAGGTGTCCTCGCCGTTGATGGCCTGGCCGCTCACCACGTCGATGACGTCGACCACGGCGCCGGCGGCGAGCGCGCCCACCACGGGGTTCGCCGTGGAAGGGTCGGGGCGCACGTTCAGCACCTCGCCGCCCGTGCCCACCACGCGCACCTGCGGGCAGCCAGCCACGGGGTCGTCTGGCGGCGGCTCGTCGGGCGGCGGCTCATCCGGTGGCGGCTCATCGGGCGGCGGCTCGTCCGGCGGCACCACGGTGTGGAAGGTGCCGTCAGCCACTTGGCCGCGCGCGGCGATCTCGGGCCCCAGGCCCTCCTCGAAGGGCACCGTCAGCTCCGGGGCGCAGCCCAGGAGGAGCCAGGCGGCCACGAGCGGCGATCGCTTAGAAACGATCGTTTTCATTCCCCCTTGGTAGCGCGCCTGGCCGCCGCGGCGCGTCCGATCAACGACCGACGGGGAGCAGGCCAGCCCGTTGACGCCCGGCCCGGCCCTTGCGATCCGCACGCAGTCGATCCCGTGGTCACGTCGAGGAGCCGCCATGAGCCAAGCACCCTCTGTCCGCATCGGAGAAGCCAGCGCGCACGTGGGCCAGGACGTGGTGCTCAAAGGCTGGCTCGCCAACCGTCGCGGCTCCGGCAAGGTGCAGTTCCTCCACTTGCGCGACGGCTCGGGCTTCATGCAGTGCGTGATGGGTCTCCAAGACGTGGACGAGGCCACCTTCGAGCGTGCCAAGCACCTGGGTGCTGAGAGCGCCGTCATCGTCGAGGGCCCGCTCAAGGCCGACGAGCGCGCGCCCTACTGCAAGATGGAGCTGACGGTGAAGAAGCTCACCGTGGTCTCCGAGAGCCACGAGTACCCCATCCAGAAGAAGGGCAAGGGCGG
>JADZDP010000132.1 GCA_020850995.1 Deltaproteobacteria bacterium | reverse complement strand
GCCGGTGGTGCGACGGCGGCGTCGCGTGCTCGGCACGTGGCTACGGCCACGCGCCTGCGCGTCTCCTTGCCCTCGCACCACCGGCTCACGCTCGCGACGGCGCTGCAACCGGATCAGCTCTCTAGCGTTATCGACGAAGGCCGTGCAGCAGCGCTACGCACGCGCCCAGCACCATCACGCCGTTGGCCTGGTGCAGCGTGGCGGCCACGATGTGGACGTGCGCCAGCACCACCCACGCGCCAAGGCCCACCTGCGCGACGAGCGCGAGCACGAGCAGCATGGCCGCGCGACGGGCGCGCGCGGGGGCGGCGCTGGTCAGCGTCACCCACGCCGTGAGGAGCGCGCCCGCGGCGGTGCAGTAGGCGAGCGTGCGGTGCGCGAAGTGCACGACCAGCGGCTGGTTCACCAGGTCGAGTGGCGACGAGAGCGCCATGCCCGAGGGGATGACCTCGCCGTTCATGCTCGGGAAGGTGGGCGCCAGGTGCCCCGCGTGCAGGCCAGCCATGAAAGCGCCCCAGGTGAGCGTGAGCGCGGCCAACACGAGCGTGGTGAAGGCGAACGGGCGCGACAGCGCGCCCCGCGGGCGCGGCGCCAGCGAGCCGGTGCGCAGGCCGAAGACCTCGTCGAGGGCGACCCACAAGAGCAGCGCGAAGATCAGGAGCGCGAGGTCGAGGTGCAGCGCCAAGCGCAGGTGGCTCACGTGGGGCCGATCGACGAGACCGCTGGCCACCATGAACCAGCCGGCCGCACCCTGGAGGCCCCCGAGCACGAAGATGCCGACGACCCGCAAGGCGCGCGCCCCACGCAGCGCGCCCGAGGCGACGAACCACACGAAGGGCAGCAGCACCACCACGCCGGTGATGCGCCCGAGCAGCCGGTGCGCCCACTCGACGAAGAAGATGCGCTGAAAGCCAGCCAGGTCCATGCCCGTGTTCACCAAGCGGCCTTCGGGGGACTGCTGGTAGCGAGCGAATTCCGCCAGCCATGCGTCGTGGGACAAGGGCGGCAGCACGCCGGTGATGGGTTTCCAGTCGACGATGGAGAGGCCCGAGCGTGTCAGCCGCGTCAGCCCGCCCACGACCACCATTGCCAGCACGAAGCCGGCGCACATGAACAGCCAGGTGGCGACAGATCGTCGGCCCACGACGGCACGCATGGCCCCACGCTAACGACCCCGCGGACCTCGTGGAAGACCCGTGTCCATCGGCTGGGGAAAGGGGCACAGGGCGCTGCGCGATCCTGCCCGGTGCGGTGGAGGCTCCCAGTACCGGTCCGCGTGCGCACGCGCTGGGCGATCGCTTTCACGTGGAGGAGGAGGGAGCGTTCGTTGCATCGTTCGCCCGAGGCCCCGGCGACCGGTGGGGCTCGAGGGAGGATGCACATGGTCACCGAGCCCCTGGTGCTGTGGTTCGACGACGAGCGCGCCACCAAGGTGGCGACCGTGGGCGGTAAGAACGCCTCGCTTGCCGAGATGACGCGCACGTTGACTCAGGCCGGCGTGCGCGTACCGCCGGGCTTCGCGGTGAGCGCGGCGGCGTATCGCATGTTCCTCGAGCACAACCAGCTCGAGGCGCCCATCGCCGAGACGCTCGGTGCGCTCGCGTCGGGCAAGGCGAGCTTGCAGCAGGCGGGCGCAGCCATCCGGCGTCGGCTCTCGACGGGCGAGGTGCCGCCCGCCATCAAGGACGCGCTGGTGGCGGCCTACGGCAAGCTCTCGCGCGACGTGGGCGAGGAGCACGCCAGCGTCGCCGTACGCTCCAGCGCCACCGCCGAGGATCTGCCTGAGGCGAGCTTCGCCGGGCAGCAGGAGACCTTCTTGAACGTCGTGGGCGACGTGGAGGTGGTGGCCGCGTGGCGCGCCTGCGTAGCCTCGCTCTTTACCGACCGCGCCATCGCCTATCGCGACGAGCAGGGTTTCCCGCAGGACAAGGTGGCGCTCTCGGTGGGCGTGCAGAAGCTCGTGCGCAGCGACCTGGCCAGCGCCGGCGTGGTGTTCACCCTCGACACCGAGAGCGGCTTCCCCGACGTGGTCATGGTGACGGGCTCCTGGGGCCTCGGTGAGAACGTGGTGAAGGGCACCGTGTCGCCCGACGAGATCCTGCTCTTCAAGCGCGCCCTCGACGATCCGCGCAAGCGCCCCATCTTGCGCGCGCGCGTGGGCGAGAAGGAGCGCACCATGGTGCTGGCGCGCGGCGGCTCGGCCACCACCAAGAACCTCGACACCCCCCTGGAGAAGCGCCGCCGCCTGTGCCTCTCCGACGACGACGCCATCGCGCTCGGGCGCTGGGCCGTGCAGATCGAGCGCCACATGAGCGAGCGCGCCGGCCGGCCCATGCCCATGGACATCGAGTGGGCCAAAGACGGCGTCACCGGGCAGCTCTTCATCGTGCAAGCGCGGCCCGAGACCGTGCAGTCGCGTGCCAGCGCCGCTGGACTCGTGAGCTGGCGCCTCGACGAGCAGGGCGCCGAGCTGGTGCGCGGCCGCGCGGTGGGCGCGGCGATCGCCGCGGCGCCCGCCTGCGTCATCAGGAGCGTCGCCGACCTCGAGCGCTTCCGGCCCGGCAGCATCCTCGTGGCCGAGGCCACCGACCCCGACTGGGTGCCCGCCATGCGCGTGGCCGCGGGTATCATCACCGAGCACGGCGGGCGCACCTGTCACGCGGCCATCGTGTCGCGCGAGCTCGGCATCCCCGCGGTGGTGGGCGCGCCCGACGCCACCCGCGTCATCGCCGACCAGGCGCCCATCACGCTCTCCTGCGCCGGCGGCGACGAGGGCGTGGTGTACCAGGGCGCGCTCAAGTTCACGCGCGAAGAGACGGCGCTCACCGAGCTGCCGAGCACCACCACGCGCATCATGATCAACCTGGCGGACCCTGCGTCGGCGCTCAAGTACTGGCGCCTGCCCACCGACGGTGTGGGGCTCTTGCGCATGGAGTTCGTCGTCACCGACGACATCCGCGTGCACCCCATGGCGCTGGCGCACCCTGAGCGCGTGGTGGGCGACAAAGACAAAGCGCAGATCGAAGAGTTGACGCGCGGCTACGCCGACAAGGGCGCGTACTTCGTCGAGCGCTTGGCGCGCGGCGTCTCGCTCATCGCGGCCTCGCAGTACCCGAAGCCCGTCATCGTGCGCATGAGCGACTTCAAGACCAACGAGTACAAGAACCTCATCGGCGGCGCCGCCTTCGAGCCCGCCGAAGAGAACCCCATGATCGGCTTTCGCGGCGCCTCGCGCTACAGCGACCCGCGCTATCGCGATGGCTTCCTGCTCGAGTGCCGCGCCATTCGCATGGCGCGCGAGCAGATCGGCGCCGACAACCTCATCGTCATGATCCCCTTCTGCCGCACCCCCGACGAGGCGGACCGCGTGCTGGCGGTGATGAAGCAGGCGGGCCTCGAGCGTGGCAAGGCCGGGCTCAAGGTGTACGTGATGTGCGAGATCCCATCGAACGTCATCCTTGCGGAGGAGTTCGCGGCGCGCTTCGACGGCTTCTCCATCGGCAGCAACGACCTCACGCAGCTCATCTTGGGCGTCGATCGCGACTCCGAGCTGCTCGCCGACCTGTTCGACGAGCGCAACCCTGCGGTGACGCGCATGATCACCGACGTCATCGCGCGCGCGCACAAGGCCGGGCGGCCCATTGGCATCTGCGGGCAGGGGCCGAGCGATCACCCGGACTTCGCCGAGCTGCTCGTCGAGGCAGGCATCGACTCGCTCTCGCTCAACCCCGACAGCTTCGTGAACGTCAAGCGCCGCATCGCCGCGCTCGAGGCGCGGCGCGCCAAGGCGTGAGCCTCAGGGCCGGCGCGCGACCGTGCGAGTGAGCGGCAACACCTCGCCGAGCAGGCGGCGGTCGCCGGCGATCAGCATCTGCCCGCCGGAGGTGCCGATGGGGGCGCCGCTCCAGTCCACCACCACGCCACCGGCACCTTCGATGACCGGCACGGCGGCGTCGATGTCCCAGGGCTTGAGCCCGCTCTCGGCGACGAGGTCGACGAAGCCGGCGGCGAGCATGGCGTAGGCGTAGGCGTCGCAGCCATAGCGCGCGAAGCGCGCGCCCTCCTGCATGCGCTGCCACACCGCCAGCTCGCGCACGTCGAGGAGCTTGAAAGGGTCGGTGGTGGCGAGCACAGCGTGGCTGAGGGCGGCGCAGGGGCGCACGCGCAAGGGGCGCGCGCCGCGCGTATCGACGCAGCGGGAGCCGCGCGCGTCGCCGATGAACACCTCGCCGAGCACGGGCTGCCCGATGGACCCGAGCACCGGGCGCCCCTGGAAGCGCAGGCCGATGAGCGTGGTCCACACCGGTAGGCCGGCCACGAAGGCGCGCGTGCCGTCGACGGGGTCGATGACCCACACCCACTCGGCGTCGACGCGATCGGCGCCGTACTCTTCGCCGAGCACCCCGTGGCTCGGGTAGCGCGCGCTCACGAGCTTGCGGATGGCCGCCTCGGCGCCGCGGTCGGCGGCCGTCACGGGATCGAAGGCGCCGATGGTGCCCTTGTCTTCCATCGAGAGCTGCGCCGCGTTGCGAAAGAGCGGCAGGATGACATCGGCGGCGGCGCGGTTGAGCTCGAGGAGGAGGGCGTCGAGCTCGTCGAGGAGTGCGGGCGCGGGGAGCATGGCGCTCCTTTAGCGTGCGCCAGGGCCGCGAGGAAGGCATGCGCCGACACGTCTGGGCCCCGCGCGCTGAGACCTGGGCCGCCGGCGCTCAATGCCGCGAAATGCGGCGGACGCCCGCGCGGTTGCACCTTGACCATGCTCATGCACGCAGCGCTCTTCTTGCAGCTCGCCCTCGCTGACACGGGCATCGGCCCCGAGGAGCTGCGGGCCGGCGACCTGCTCTTGCACACCAGCCGCTCGGCGCAGTCGACGGCCATCGCCGCGGCCACCCACAGCCCCTACACGCACGTCGGCGTGGTCATCGAGAGCGAGGGCGCGCTGTGGGTGGTGGAGGCGCACCGGCGTGCGCAGAAGACCAGGCTCGCGGCATTCGTGTCGCGCGGTCGCACGCCCACCGTGGCGCTACGCGACCCGCGCCTCGACGATCCGGCCGTGCGGGAACGCGTCCAGCGCGAGGCGCTCGCGCTCCTGGGCACTCCCTACGATCCTGCGTTCTCTGAGGGCACCGAAGCGCTCTACTGCAGTGAGCTCGTGGTGGTGGCGTGGGCGCGCGCCGGGCTCGCCATCGGCGAGCTTGACGAGGTGGGCGCCCTCGACCTCGACGCGCCGGCGGTGCGAACGCTCTTCGCCAAGCGGTGGCGGCTCCACCCGGCGTGTCGCCGTGTCTCCGACCCGCGCGACTGTCGCGACATCGTGGCGCGGCAGCAGGTGGTCACGCCCGCGGGGCTTGCGCGCGACGCGAGCCTGCGTGCGCTCGGCAAGCTCCAGCGCCGGTGAGCTAGGCTCGGCTCATCGGCATTCGCGCGCTCGCCCTCGCCCTCGTCTTCGCCGCGGCCACGCTCTGCGGTGCAGGGTGTCGGCTGTTGGGCGCTGCGCTGGCGTGCGTCGAGGAGGGCCACTGCCCTCGCGGCACCACCTGCACCGACGGCGTATGTCGCGCCGCAGGTGCTGCGCCGCACCTAGGCGAGGGCGAGGGTGAAGGCGAGGGTGAAGGCGAGGGTGAAGGCGAGGGTGAAGGCGAGGGTGAAGGCGAGGGTGAAGGCGAGGGTGAAGGCGAGGGTGAAGGCGAGGGTGAAGGCGAGGGCGAGGGCGAGGGCGAGGGCGAAGCACCAGGCACGCCCATCGTCGAGCTCTCCGACTACTTCGACGATGCCGTCATTGGCGGCGACTGGCTCGTCTCGGAGATCGGCGACTGCACGGTGGGCGAAGGCGCTTCGCTGCAGATGTCGCTTCCCGCCACCGGTCCCTCGCTCTGCTCCGTCGCGACCTTCACGGAGTGGGACCTGCGCGACGGCGCGGTCACCTTGCGGGTCGATCCCATCACCACCTACGAGCCCGACACCACCTACACGCTCGCGATCGTGCCCAACGGTGGGGGGCGCGCGCAGATCGGGTTCGAGGGTGGCGGCTTCCGCTCCGGCATCGCGGGCGCGCTCGTCGACAGCGCCTACGCTCCCGAGCCCTACTACTGGCGTATCCGTGAGAGCGGCGGCACGCTCTACTTCGAGAGCAGCATGGACAACGCCACGTGGAGCGGCGAGTCGAGCGTCGTGCCGTCGTTCTCGATCCGGCGCGTGCACGTGCTCATCGAGGCCAGGAACGGCAGCACCAGCTCGCGCTCCATCGGCATCGGCACCGGCGGCGTGTGGGGCGAATGACCAGCGCGCCGGCGCTCAGCGACGCGCCACCACGCCGAGCATCAAGGGCAGGCTCGGCACCCCCGGGGGCGTGGTGAAGCGCGCGCCTTCCGCTGCCACGAGCCCCGCGTGCAGCCGGCACCCGTTGGCGTAGGGCCACTCGCGCAGCGCCTCGATGGTGAGCCCCGCCTCGATGGCGGCGGTGACGATGTCGGCCACCGTGTGCTGGAAGGCATGCGCGGCGTGGGGGTTCGGCGGCGCGTCCTGCGCGACGAAGCCCGAGGGCGCCAGCGAAGCGCCGGACTCACCCACGTAATCGCTCACGGGCAGGGTGAACACGCGCCCCGGTGCGAAGTACGGGTCGGCGAGCTGGAAGCGCTCGTCGAACGACCACGCGAGCGGATGGAACTCGAGGAGCACCACGCGCCCACCGGGGGCGAGGCGATCGCGCACCAGCGTGAACAGTCGTTTGACGTCGTCGATCCAGGGCAGGGCGCCGTAGCTCGCGAACACCAGGTCGAAGGACGCGCGCTCGAGCTCACCCTCGAGGAAGGCGAACACCTCGGCTTGGTGGAAGGCGGCGGGGATGCCGCTGTCCGTCGAGAGCTGCCGCGCAAAGCTGACGGCCTCAGGAGAGAGATCGACGCCCACGCACGACGCACCGCGCGCTGCCAGGCTCAGCGTGTCTTGCCCGCTGTTGCACAGGAGGTGCAAGAGGCGCCGGCCGCGCAGCTCGCCGAGCAGCTCGCGCTCCTCGGGGAAGAGCGTGGAGCCATCCGCGCGCAAGAACGCCGCCTGGTCGCGCTTGTGCGCGTTGTGCAGGCGCGTGGCGTGGTCCCAGCTCTGGCGTGTCTCGTCGAGGCGTCGATGTCGGTCCATGGTGCGATCCGCGAGCGGAGGCGAAAGCGCTCCTGCTCACATGATCTCGCACGGCTCGGGCGGGCTGACCACCGCGCTCGCCGACACAGCGCAGGTGAGCGCGCGCAGCACGACGACACCGGCGCCTCCTCCTCCACCGCCGCCGGCCGCCGAACCCCACCCGCCGGCCGCCGCGGGCGTGAGCGCTGCCGCGCCGCGGCCCCCATCGCCGCCGACGTTGACCCGGCCGCCACCGCCTTGGGCTGGCGTGGACGTGCTCGTGCCGTCCTGACCGGGGTCCCCGGGCTCGCCCCCCTCGGCGCCGCCGCCGCCGTTGACGGTGATTGCGGCCGCTTCCACCTCGAGCGTGGCGGCCTCGAGGACGATGAGGCCGCCAGCACCGCCGCCCCCGCCGCCAGCGTTGAACCCGCCGGGCTGTCCGCCTCCGCCGGCCGCGCTCAGCACGGCCCCGTCAGCCAGCGTCAGCGTGCCCGCGACGCTCACTTGCAGCGATCCGCCTGCGCCGCCGCCCGCGCCACCGTCGCCCGTGCCTGCGCCACCGCGCCCACCCGCGCAGCCGCCCGCGCGCCCGCTGTGCGCTTGAACGGCACCTGGGTCGCCACCAGCAATGGGGTCGCCAGTGCCCGCGATGCCGCCGGCGCCGCCGCCGGTGGCGAAGCCGCCACCTCCGCCGCCGCCGCCCGAACTGCCGCCCTCACCGGCACCACCGGCTCCGAGAGCGCAGGTCGATACCTCGCGTGCGCCAGCGCCCGGCAGCGTGCCGGTTGCGCCCACGTCGAGCGAGCCGCGCACCAGGGCGTCGTAGAACACCACCAGCACCAGCGGCCGTCCCCCGACGACACGCAAGGTGGCGGTGGGCAGCACGTGGAGCGCAGCCACTGCAATCGAGAGGGCACCGTCGGGGAGCACGGCCGTCGCCCCTGGGACGAGCCCGGTGACGCAGCCGGGCGTGCCGAAGGTGCCGCTGTCGGTGTCGAGCGTCGTGTCGCAGCTCACCGTGACCGCGGCCGCCGGCTGCAGGGCGGAGGGGTCGAGGTCGCTCGGCGGGAAGGGAAAGAGCGGCTCGCCCTCGCCCTCGCCCTCGCCTTCACCCTCGCCTTCACCCTCGCCCTCGCCTTCGCCTTCACCCTCGCCTTCACCCTCGCCCTCGCCCTCGCCTTCGCCCTCGCCCTCGCCTTCGCCCTCGCCTTCCCCCTCGCCCTCGCCCTCGCCTTCGCCCTCCCCCTCACCTTCACCGATGACGATCACGCGTCCGCACGAGCCGCCAGAGCACACCTCGCCGGCGTTGCAGTCCGCGTCCGATTTGCAGGGGCGATCCGGGCGGTCCACGCAGGTCGACGCGAGGGACAGAAGAGCGAGAGCGAGCACACGGCGCACAGCGACAGTGTAGCGGGTCGCTGCACGGCAAAGAGCGCGGCCTCGAGGAGCAGCACCACTCCGTCGACGAGTCGATGGTCCCTTCGATCATCCGACCGGAGGCGGGACGATACCGGCCTGCGCGCACACCCGCATACCGTTCCAGACAGGTGGAGGTTCGCATGCGTGCGTGGCGGCTCTCGGCTCTCGGTGCGGTTCTGGTGGCGGCGGCGTGCGCCAACGACGTGGAAACCACCGCGCCGGAGGGACCGCTCGGCGCGGCCTTCCATGCCGCGGCCCGCGAGCACGCGGTGCCTCGCGACCTGTTGGTGGCCACGGCATGGGTGCAGTCGCGTTTTCAGGACGAGAGCGCCCGCGCCGTCGACGTCGACGGCGAGCACGCGCCGGCGCGTGTCGGCCTCATGGGCCTCCCCGCGGGCAGCTTCGCCGACGCCGACGTCGCGCGGCAGATCGACGCAGCGGCCCGCTTGGTCGCGTCGCTGCGCGCACCAGCCGACAAGGGCGAGGGCATGGAAGCGTGGCGCGACGCGCTCGCGCGCTATGCGACGCCCGACGACGCGGACGCAGGCGCGCTCTTCGCGGACGCCGTGCTCGCCGTGGTGCACGACGGCGTGCGCGCGCTGGCGTTCACGGGCGAGCTCTTGGTCATCGAGGGCCGCGGCAAGCGCAGCACCGCCAAGGCGCAGGCACTGGTGGCCGGCGCCGACAGCGAGCTGGTGGCGCGCTGGCTGCCTGCCAGGAGCGGTCACTGGCACAGCGGCCGTTCGCGCGCCCTCGATCGCGTCGTCATCCACACCACCGAGGGCAGCTACGACGGCGCCATCTCCTGGTTTCGTTCGGCCGACAACCCCTACAGCACCAGCGCGCACTACGTGATCCGATCCAGCGACGGCGAGATCACGCAGATGGTGCGCGAGGCCGACACCGCCTATCACGCGCGTGACTGGAACTCGCGGGCCATTGGCATCGAGCACGAGGCCATCTCGTCGAACCCGGCCTGGTTCACCGAGGAGATGTACCGCTCGTCGGCGCGCCTGGTGCGCGACATCTGCGATCGTTGGGGCATCCCCATGGATAGGCAGCACATCGTGGGCCACGTCGAGGTGCCGGGCAACGACCACACGGATCCCGGTCGGCACTGGGATTGGGACTACTTCATGTCGCTGGTGCAGGGCCCGGTGGACGGCAGCACGCCACCGCCACCCTCGACGCCACCTCCATCGCCACCGCCGGCAGACGGATGCGATGGTCTCGACTACTACGGTACCTGCGACGGCGCGCTGCTGCGCTGGTGCGAGGACGGCGCGCCGAGGAGCGCCGACTGCGGCGCGTCGGGCCAGAGCTGCGGCTGGCAGGACGACGCCATCGGCAACAACTGCCTCGACGACGTCACGCAGGACGATCCCGTGCAGGACCCGCCGGAGCAGGAGGAGCCCGAGCCCCAGCCCACACCCGAGGATCCCTGCCAGGGCATCGACTACGACGGCGCGTGCGATGGCAGCACCCTGGTCTGGTGCGACGCCGAGGCGCTGCACCGCTACGACTGCGCCACCACCGGCGAGGTGTGCGGGTGGCAGGACGACGAGGTGGGCAACAACTGCCTGGCCGCGCCGCCAGACGACCCGTGCAACGGCGAGACCTGGTTCGGCCGCTGCGACGGCGACACGCTCGTCTGGTGCGCCGACGAGGAGGTGCGCACGGCGGAGTGCGGCAGCTGCGGCTGGCAGGACGAGGACGTCGGGTACAACTGCCTGTAGACGGCGCTGTTCGCATGCGCACAGCCCGTGCCGTGAGAATGCCCGGGGCGCTCGAGGTGAAGAGACGCTAGGCTGCTCCCTCGATGGAAGGCATCGACGCGCTCGTCCCGGTGGAGATGGCCAAGAAGGCCGAGGACGTCGGGGTCAAGAAGGCCTCGCTCGACGCCGGACGCACCCTGGCGCTCGGCGTGCTTGCCGGCGCCTTCATCGCCCTTGGCGCCGTGTTCATGACCACCGTGACCGCCGGCGCCGCGCAGAGCTCGTGGCCCCCCGGCGTGGTGCGCCTGTTCGGCGGCCTGGTGTTCTCGCTCGGCCTGGTGCTCGTCGTCGTGGGCGGGGCGGAGCTGTTCACGGGCAACAACCTGCTCACCATGGCGTGGGCGAGCCGGCGCATCAGCACCGCCAAGCTGGCGCGCAACTGGGCCGTGGTGTTCGTGGGCAACGCCATCGGCGCCTTCGGCATGGCGGGCCTCATCGTGCTCTCGGGGCAGTCGAAGCTCATGGGCGGCGCGGTGGGCGCGCAAGCCATCGCCATCGCCAAGCTCAAGATGCACGAGAGCCTCGTCGAGGCCTTCGTGCTCGGCGTGTTGTGCAACGTGCTCGTGTGCCTGGCGGTGTGGATGTCGTTCTCGGCGCGCACCACCGTCGATCGCGTGGTGGCCGTGGTGCCGCCCATCGCCGCCTTCGTCACCACCGGCTTCGAACACAACGTCGCCAACCTCTACCTCTTGCCGGTGGCGCTGTTCGCAGCGCACGAGCCGGTGGTGCTGCAGGCGGCCGGCCTCGACGGCGTGCCCGAGTGGCTCACGGTGGGGCGCATGATGACAAACCTCGTGCCGGTCACGCTCGGCAACATGGTGGGCGGCGGCTTGCTGGTGGGCGCCGCCTACTGGACCATCTACCTGCGGAGGACGTGATGCCCAAGCTCAACGTCGACGGGGTCGTCGTGGAGGTCGCCGATGGCGCGACCTTGCTCCAGGCCATCCGGCGCGCGGGCAAGGACGTGCCCACCCTGTGCCACGACGATCGCCTCAAGCCCATCGGCGCCTGCCGCATGTGCATGGTCGAGGTGCAAGGATCGCCAGTGCCGGTGGCCTCGTGCGCCACGCCGGTAAAGGACGGCGCGGTGGTGCAGACGGCGACGCCCGCGCTGGTGGCAGAGCGCCGCGCGCTCCTCGAGATGTTGGCGGCCGACTACCCGGCCGACGCACCCGCTGCGCAGCCCCACAAGCCCTTCCACCAGATGCTCGCGGCCCACGGCGTCACGGCCAAGGGTGCGCGCGCCGCGCCGCGCGACGACAGCCACCCCTATCTGCACGTCGACATGAGCCAGTGTGTCACCTGCTACCGCTGCGAGCGCATCTGCGACGAGGTGCAGGGGCAGAACGTGTGGACCGCCACTGGGCGAGGCGCCTTCACGGTGTTGTCGACTCCCGGTGGCACCAGCTTGAACGACAGCCCCTGCGTGTCGTGCGGTGCCTGCGCGTCGACGTGTCCAAGCGGCGCCATCGACGACAAGACCGTGCTGCAACTCGGCGTGCCCAAGCACTTCACGCGCACCACCTGTCCCTACTGCGGCGTGGGCTGCGAGCTCGACGTCGGCGTGCGCGACGGGCGTATCACGCAGATCTTGCCGGCCATGGACTCGCCCGTGAACAAGGGCCACACCTGCGTGAAGGGCCGCTACGCGTGGGGCTTCCTCGACGCGCCCGACCGCGTGACGCGGCCCCTGGTGCGCAAGGGCGGCGCGCTGGTGCCCGTCGAGTGGGACGAGGCCATCAGCTTCGTGGCGTCGCGCATGCGGGAGATCCTGGCGGCGCACGGGCCGAGCGCCGTGGGCGTGCTTGGGTCGTCGCGCTCCACCAATGAAGAGAACTACGTCGCGCAGAAGTTCGCGCGCGTGGTGCTCGGCACCAACAACGTCGATTGTTGCGCGCGCGTGTGCCACGCGCCCACGGCCTTCGCCATGGCCAAGGTGTTCGGCACCGGTGCGGCCACCAGCTCCTACGACGACCTCGAGCGCGCGCGCACCATCCTGGTGTGCGGTGCCAACGCCACCGAGAACCACCCCGTCATCGGCGCGCGCATCCGGCAGGCGGCGCGGCGGGGGGCTGCGCTCATCGTCATCGATCCGCGCCGCATCGAGCTGGCCGAGGAGGCCACCGTCCACCTGGCGCTGCGTCCGGGCACCAACGTGGCGCTCTTGCAGGGCCTGGCGCACGTCATCCTTCGCGATGGGCTCGCCGACGAGAGCTTCCTGCAGGACCGCGTCATCGACCTCGACGCGTTCCGCGCCGCCTTGGCGGAGGCGACGCCCGAGCGCGTGTCATCCATCTGCCGCGTGCCTGCCGAGCTCATCGTGCGCGCCGCGCACTTGTACGCGCGCACCAAGCCCGGCCTCATCGTGCATGGGCTCGGCGCCACCGAGCATCGGCAAGGCAGCGACGGCGTGGCGGCGCTCTCCGACCTGGCGTTGCTCACGGGCAACCTCGGCATGCCGGGCGCCGGCGTGAATCCCCTGCGCGGCCAGAACAACGTGCAGGGCTCCGCGCACATGGGCTGCGAGCCGAGCCGCCTCACGGGCTACGTGCCCGTCGCCAAGGGCAAGGCGGCGCACGAGCAGCTCTGGGGCGTGGCCGTGCCCGAGGCCCCCGGCCTCGACCTGATGCAGATGGTCGACGCGGCCGCACAGGGGACGCTGCGCGCCTTGTGGTGCATGGGCTACGACGTCGCGCAGACGAACCCGCACCGCCAGGCCACCATCGCGGCGCTCAAGAAGCTCGAGTTGTTGGTCGTACAGGATTTGTTCGTCAACGAGACGGCCGCCGAGGCTGCCCACGTCGTCATTCCGGCGGCGGCCTCGTTCGAGAAGGACGGCACCTTCATGAACGCCGAGCGCCGCGTCTCGCGCGTGCGTGCGGCGGTGGCGCCGCCCACGCCCGAGTGCAAGCCCGATTGGGTGCCCCTGGCAGAGCTGGCGCAACGGCTAGGGCACGGCGCGCGCTTCGCGTGGCAGAACGTCGAGCAGATCTGGGACGAGGTCCGCGCCGCGTGGCCGCCGGGGCAGGGCATGGCCTACCGGCGCCTCGAGCGACACGGGCTGCAGTGGCCCTGCCCCGACGAGGGCCACCCGGGCAGCACGCTCTTGCACGGCGAGAGCTTCCCCACGGGCAAGACCACCAAGCTCGCCTTCGCGCGCTTCGAGGAGACGCCCGAGCATGTCAGCGCGCAGTTCCCCTTCCTCCTCGTCACCGGGCGCACGCTGCACGCGTTCAACGCCGGCACCATGACGGCGCGCACCAAGAACCTCGAGCTGCGCCCCACCGACACGCTCGACATCCACCCCGTCGACGCGGGTCGCCTCGGCATCGACGAGGGCGCGCGCGTGCGCGTCACCAGCGCGCGCGGCGAGGTGGAGCTGCCCGCGCGCTTGACCACCAACGTGACCCCTGGCGAGCTGTTCACCACCTTCCACGACGTGCGCGCCCGCGTGAACGACCTCACGAGCGACGTGCGCGACACCTCGGCACACACGCCGGAGTACAAAGTGACGGCGGTGAGCATCGCGCCGGTGGGAGCGGCCGGGTGACACGGGCCCGCCGAGCCCGCGCTCACGTCGTCGTGCTCGGCGAGGTCTTGATCGACTTGTTCCCGCCGAAACCCGGCGTACCGCTCGCCGAGGCCGCCGCGCTCGTGCCCATGCTTGGCGGCGCGCCGGCGAACGTCGCGGTGCAGCTCGCGCGCCTGGGCGTACCCGTGCGCTTGATCTCGGCGGTGGGCGCCGACGCATTCGGCGCGCGTGCACTTCGCCTGTTGCGCGCCGAAGGCGTCGACGTGAACGCCGTGCGCACGCGCGCAGATCGCCGCACCGGTCTCACGCTGGTGGAGCTGGCGGGCGACGGCGAGCGGCGCTTCACGCCCTTCCGCGAGCGCAGCGCCGACCTGTCGCTCGGGCCCGCTGACGTCGAGGTGGGCGTCATGCGCGGCGCGTCGATCGTGCACACCGGCACCGTCAGCTTGCGCATGCCGAGCGCGCGCGCCGCCACCGCGCGTCTGGTGCGCAGCGCGCACCGGGCGGGCGCGCTGGTGAGCCTCGACGTCAACCTGCGCTGGGGCATGTTCCCTTCGCGCACCATGCTCGTGCGCTTGGCGCGCGCCGCGCTGCGCCGCGCAGACGTGCTCAAGGCCACGCGCGAGGAGGCGCGCGTGCTGCTCGATGCGCCGAGCGCCACAGACCAAGAGCTGGCGCTACGTTTGCTCGCGCGCGGCCCGCGCCTGGTGCTGCTCACCGCCGACGCCGAGGGAGCGCTCGTGGCAACAGCGCGCGCCACCGTGCACGTGTCCGCGCCCCAGGTGCGCGTCGTCGACGCCACCGGCGCCGGCGACGCCTTCGTGGGGGCGGTGCTGGCGTCGCTTCAGCGGCGTGGCGTCGATCGCGCGGGCCTCGCGCAGCTCGACGCGGCGCACTTGCACGCCATCGGGCGCGCGGGCTGCGCCGCTGGTGCCGCCGCGGTGAGCGCGCTCGGCGCCACCACGGCGATGCCGCGGCGCCGACGTTCGTGAGCGTGCGGCGTCTCAGCTCGCGATGTGTTGCACCAGGTGCGCCAGCCACAGCACGTGGCGCGCGATGTTCTGCTTGCTCGTCAGCTCCTTCTCGCTCTCGGGAGCGAAGTAGCCGGTGCCGAGGTTGGCGATGGGTACGTTGACCGCGAGGAAGGGATCGACGCCGGTGCCTCCGCGGATTGGTCGCCGGCGCCCCTCGACGCCGGCGGCGCGCGCGGCCTCTTCGGCGAAGCGCGGCAGGTCGGGGTAGCGCGCCAGCACGGGGCCCATGTTGACGTACTGGCGCGCGCTCTCGACGGGCAGGCCGCAACGCGCGGCGCACTGCTCGACGTGACGCGTGCGCACGCCCAGCGCAGCCTCGTCGAAGTCGCGCAAACGGAAGTCCACCGCCATGCCGGCGTCGGTGGGCAGCGCGCGGTGCGGGTTCGAGTAGCCCTGGTAGCCCTCGCTGTCCTCGGACAAGAGCGGCGAGGGGCCGCCAGGGGCCAGGAACGCTAGCAACAGCTCGAGCAACCGACGCGCGGCGTCGTCGCTTCTTTGCACCTCGAAGCCACGCGCCAGCACGCGCACATCGGCACCGCGGCGGCGCGCCGGCCCCACCACCTGCTCGAAGGCGGCCAGCACCGCGCCCTCGGCGCCCTCGTCGACGAGCAGCTCCACGGTGGCGTTGCACTCGAGCAGCGGGTCGGTGACGAAGGACAAGGGCACCACGTCGCTGCGCTCGGCCAGCGCGCGCGCGAACACCACGGTGGCGTTGAGGTAGCCCTCGGACTTGGCGGTGGCGCCGTGCGTGTTGACGCCGTTGATGGCGAGGCGGAGCGCGTGACGTGGCCGCGGCGAGAGCGCCAGCGGGCGGCCCACGATGCTCACGCGCGCCTTGGCCGCCTCGAAGTTCTCCACGTTGATCTCGAAGGGCTCGAGGCCGTCGATAGTGTAGCCAAACGCGACGCCGCGCTCGGCCAGCGCCTTGGCGAGCCCGTGCACGGCTTCCATGCGTCCGATCTCCTCGTCGGGGCGGAACACCAGGAGGATCTCGCCGTGGGGAAGCGCTGGCTCGGCCGCCAAGAGCCGCGCCAGCGTGAGCATCTCGGCGATGCCGAGCTTGTCGTCGAGGCCGAAGGGGAAATCGCCGGGCCCATACAGCAGATCGTCGCCCACGAAGGCACGCAGCAAGGGGTAGCTCTCGGCGTCGACGTGCAGGCGCGGGTTGGCGCCGTAGGGCACGCGCCCGCCGCTCCAGCGCTCGAGGACGGCGAGGCGGGGCAGCGCCTTGGTGCCGTGCGAGGTGTCGATATGCGCCATGAGCGCGATCGTGGGCGCGCCCTCGCGGCCCGGCGACGCGGGGATGCGCACGATGAGGTTGGCGTGCGCGTCGGTATCGCAGCCAAACCCCAGGGCGGACGCGCGCTCGGCGAGCGCGCGCGACAGCACCCGCTGGCCTTCGCTCGAGGGGATGGTGGGGCTCTTCTCGTCGGACGAGGAGTCGATGGCCACGAGCGCAAGGAGTGTCTCGGTGCCCCAGCTGGCGAGCGTGTCGAGGTTGGTGGTGGGTGTGGTCGCCATGGAGTCCTCCTGGTCAGGGGTCGATCTGGATGCGTGAACGCGCGCGCGCCGACGCGCCCGCGTCGTCGATGACGTAGAGCTCGACGAGATAGAGGCCCGGCGCCTGCCACGCGTGCTCGGCCGAGAGTCCCGCTTGGGGGTCGCTGCCGTCACCGAAGAGCAGGTGCGCGTCGCTGAGCGCGCCGCCCGGGTCTTGGCTCGCCTCGCCGTCGACCAACAGCACCTCGCCCACGCGGGCGCTCGCCGGCGCGCGCAAGACCGGCAAGGGCGGTTGGTTCACGGTCGGTGTGCGCGTCGGCGGCGTGCACGCGCCCCCGAGAACGTCGCTGGCCAGAAGCGCGGCGACGAGCCAGCTGTGGGCCACGCCCCTCATCGCTCCTCCCCACAGTCGAAGGGCGTGTCGGGCGCCACCAGCTCGGCCACGGCGGCGGCCGCGTCTTTAACCTCTGCGCACGTGAGCGTGCCGTCGGCATCGGCGTCGGCGTCGAAGGCCCCGTAGGCGCCGTCGATGCGCACCAGCTCCACCACGCTGCCGAGCGCGCTGGTGTCGGGCAAGAACGCGCCGGCCATGCCGAACACCGAGGTCTCGGTGGTGGCGAGCAGGTCGCCCACCTGATCGCCGACGATGCGGTTGGACGAGAGCACGCGCCCGCCGGCCTTGCCGACGTTGCGGAACACGATGTTCTGCAGGCCGCCAAGCGAGTTCTCCACCGTCACGCCGGGGCGACCGTCCTGGTCGGTGTCTTCCACGCGCGGGTCGTCCGCCTCGGTGGGCAAGGCCTCGCTCTCGGCATCGCCGAGCGCGGCGCCGACGACAACGATGGAGGGCGGCGGCGCGTACTCGGCGAGAAGCTCGCCGCTCGGCAGCGTGAAGCGCTGCTCGACCACGGGGATGGCCGCGTAGAACGCCTCGGTGGCGCGGTTGGTGATGGTACCGACGATGGAGGTCACCGGCGGGAAGGTGACGTCACAGGTCTGGTAGCTCGCCTGCACGTCGAGCCCGGTCTGCACGAAGGTGGCGAGGATGACGGAGGGGGCCACGGCGCACTGCGGGTTCGGCGCCAGCGCGCCCGAGACGAGCTTCACGCGGGCTGGCCCTACCTGCGCGAAGGTGCCCGTGAGGTCGAAGAGCGGCTCGCCGGCGGCCACGAAGCGCACCACCACGCTCGCGCTGGCCCCGCTGGCGGGCTCGCTGACCGTGACGGTGGCGTCGCCCGGTGTCGCTGGCACGGTGAGCGCCGCGGTGGCGCTGGTGTCGGCCTGCACGACTGCCTCGCTGTCGACATCGAACCCGGGAGCTTCGACGGTGAGCACCGTCCCTTCGGCGATCCGCCGCGTCAGCAGGTGCAGCCTGACGCTGCCGCCAGCGCCTGCCACCGCAGCGGGAGGATCGGCGTCGAGAAAGATGAGCGGCGCGCCCGTGGTAGGCGGCACGGCGACCAGCGTGGTCGCGGCGTCGAGGCGCTCGCTCTCGGTGAGCGCAATCGACGCCGACAGCTCGATGCGGCGCTCGGCGTGGCGCCCAAGCTCGCGCTCCAGAGGCGCAATGAGCTCCACCGTGGCCTCGCCATCGACGAGCACCGCGCTCGACGACGAGAGCGCACCACCGGTGGCGATGAACGAGACCACCGCGCCCTCGATGGGGTCGCGCGCCCGCGCGATCACCCGCGCGCGCGCGAGTCCATCGGCGTCGAGCGTGGCGGGGTCGACCGTGAGCGAGAGCGGCGGCGCCTCGGGACAGCCGAGCGCGAGCAGGAGCGGCAGGGCGGCGATCGCGGCGCGCACCCGCGGACCGTAGTCGGGCCGCGCGTCCCATGAAGGGGGATCCCGCCGTCCGGCTGGTCGCGTCAGCGCCACCTGCGACCTCTTGTCACTCGCCAAGCGGACGCCTGTCGGCTACGCCTCCCCTGGTACTCGGAGGGTCCCGTGGTCGCGCGCTCACTCGTCGTCGTGCTCGTCGCAACGCTGGGCCTGGTCGCGTGCCCGGGATCGCCGGTCGCCGAGGGTGAGGGTGAGGGTGAGGGTGAGGGCGAGCGTGAGCCCATCGACGTGGGGCCGGCGCCGTCGGGCTACGCCGAGACGCCCCCGGCTACCGCCGCCGGTGTCGCCTGCGAGACGGGCCAGTGGTGGACGCGGGGCGATCGAGGGACCTCGCTGATGCACCCCGGCGGCGATTGCATCGATTGCCACGAGCGCGAGGACGAGGGGCCCACCTTCAGCGCTGCCGGCACCGTGCACCTGGCGTACGACGACGAGACCGACTGTCGCGGCGTCCCCGACGTCCTCGTGGAGCTCATCGGTCCCGACGACGAGGTGTTCTACGCGAACGAGACCAACAGCGCGGGCAACTTCTCCACCACCACCTCGCTGACCGGGCACACGCCCTACACGGTGCGCCTCACCTACGCCGGGCGCACCCGCAGCATGACGACGCCACAGACCGACGGGGCGTGCATGTCGTGCCACACCGCCGAGGGCAAGAACGACGCGCCCGGGCGCATCGTGGTGCCGTAGCGCTGCGCGCCCGCCTCACGCGAGGTTGTGGAACACCTGCTGGACGTCCTCGTCCTGCTCGAGCTTGTCGACCATGGCGAGGACCTCGGTGGCCTTGTCCTCGGGCAGCGTCGTGGGGTTCTGCGCGATGAACTCCGACTCCGATGACAAGGGCGTGAGCCCGCGCGCCTCGAGCGCCTTCTGCATCTCGCCGAAGCTGGCGAGGGCGCAGCGGATGACGATCTGCTTCTCGCCCTTCTCGCCGCTGCCCTCGCCCAACTCCTCGAGCCCGTGATCGATGAGCTCGAGCTCGAGCTCATCGGGCGCCTTGACCTGCTCGGGATCGAGCCGGAACACGCCCATGCGCGCGAACGCGAACGCCACGCTGCCGGAGTTTCCGAGGTTGCCGCCGGCCTTGCCGAAGATGGTGCGCACGTTGGTGACGGTGCGGGTGGGGTTGTCGGTGGCGGCGACCACGAGGACGGCGATGCCGTTGGGCGCGTAGCCCTCGTAGATCACCTCCTCGTAGTTGGCGGTGTCTTTCCCCTGCGCGCGCTTGATGGCCGCTTCGATCTTGTCCTTGGGCATGTTGAGGGCGCGCGCGTTCAGGATCTGGCGGCGCAGCGCCGGGTTGCTGTTGGGGTCGGGCCCACCCGACTTGACCGCCATGACGATGTCTTTGGAAACCCGCGTGAACTGCTTGGACATCTTGTTCCAGCGGGCGAACATGGTGGCCTTGCGCGTCTCGAAGATGCGTCCCATCGGCACTCTCCTGCCGACCGTCTTGCACGTCTGGGGGCCGCCGTCAGCGGGCGTCGACGAGCGAGGGCGACAGGTAGAGCGACTCCACCGTGCGCTCGCGTCGGCCGAGCAGCGTGGCCTGCGTCGAGCGCCCCGCGGGCAGCTCCACGTGGACGAGCCCCAGGTGTGCGGGCAGGGGCTCGCCGTAGCGCCGCGCGCCTAGCCGCCCGTCGTAGCTGATGATGAGGCGCACGCCGCGAAGGACAGCGCGCTCGAGCTCGGCGACGAAGCGCTCGCGCTCGAGCGGCTGGTGATATCGGCGATCGCGCGCGCCGCTCGTCCCCTGCCACGGTGGGTCGAGGTACACCAGGTCGCGCGCCGTGGCGTCGTAGAGGGCGGCCGCGTAGTCGCCTGCTCGCACCTCGGTGCGTCCGGCGAGCAAGGCCGAAGCGCCGAGGATGCTCGCGCGCATGCGCTCGGGACGCGTGCCGCGGCGTCGACGGTCGGGCGACTGGTTGAACGCGCCCGCGCCGTTGAAGCGCACGGCGCTCTTCACGCAGCGCACCAAAAGGAACAAGAGCTTGGCCGGATCGTGGTCGCGGTTGAAGGCGTCGCGCACCTCGTCGTAGCAGGCGCGCGGGCGATCGCCCTGCCTGGCCCACAGGCGCTGGTAGTCGGCAGCGAGCGCGGCAGGCTCGTCGAGGATGCGTCGCCACAGGGCGCACAGCGGCGCCAAGCTGTCGCCGAGCACGAAGCGCCGCGCGCGCCCGGCCTGCGCAGCGGCCAGCGTGATGGCGGCAGATCCGCAGCAGGGCTCGATGAGACGATCGACGTCGGCGGGGATGTGCGTCAGCACCTGACGCGCGAGTAGCCGCTTGCTTCCTTGATACGGGATCGGGTGCGGGCACGTCGCCACCGCGGCGTCTTGCCATCGTGCGCGTCGGCGCGAAAGCGGGCGCGCTTGCCCGGCCCGA
The DNA here is from genome assembly GCA_020850995.1 of Deltaproteobacteria bacterium. Taxonomy (GTDB): domain Bacteria; phylum Myxococcota; class UBA727; order UBA727; family VGSZ01; genus JACOUT01. Next base: position 10,407 of record JADZDP010000132.1, on the reverse strand, counting down.
CGAGCAGGTGACAGCATCACCGCTGGAGCACGCGTGACGACACCGCTGGCAGAGCCCGTGGCCGACAATGCCGGCGTACGCCTCGGCGTCATCGAGCTGGCGCGCGTCATCGGCTTCGCGGGCATGGTGCTCGGCGTCTGCGCGGGCGCTGCGCTCACGCTCATGGCGTTGCACGGCAGTCACCTCGTCGGCGCGGTCGGTGGCGTCTTGCTGGCGGCCGCGTCGAGCTGCTTCGACCTGTTCGGCGAGGGGGTGTTGGTGCGCTTGCTGACGCGCCGCTTCGAGCGACGTGGCGGCTCGTCGCTGCGCGGGGGAGGCGCCGTGCACGCGCTGGTCAACGTCGAGCCCGAGGCCACCGCACGCAGCGTCAAGCGGGTGCCCGACGACATCGCAGTGCTCGAGCTGGTACCAAAGAGCGGGCGGCTCGCCTTCGAGGGCGTGCTCGGCCGCGCCGAGGTGCGCGCCGAAGCGCAGCCGATAATCCACGCGCGCAAGGACCAGCTCTGGCCCGTGGTCGAGCTGCGCTACGCGGACGGCGATGTCCGCTACGACCTGGTGCTCTACCAGCACCCGAGCTTCGCGCGCACCATGGCCGTCCTGTTCGGTTTGCTGGGCCTCGTGCGCCACCCCTCCGATCGCCTCGCCGATCGCATGCGCCGCGCGCTCGAGGGCGTGGCGCTGCCCGGCAGGAACGTCCCCGAGGCCGCGTCCGATGAAGCGCCGGTCACGCCGGCGCCGGGGGCGCCTCGCGAACGAGAGCGCTGAGCGCGTCGGCGAGATGCTGGTACTGCGCCAGCGAGTTGTAGGCTTGCGCCGAGACGCGCACGAGCCGGTGCGGGCGCGCCGGCCAGGGCACGATGGGCACCTCGATGCCGTGCCGCTCGATGAGGGCGCGCTGCAGCGGATCGCCGTAGAGCGGCCCGTCGACGCTACCGTCGCCGTCGGGCAAGGGCACCGACGCGAGCGCGCCGATCATGGCGCGGGGCGCCGGCTCGGGCACGCCTAAGGCAGCGCACAAGAGCGCGCGCGCCTCGACGGCGAGGGCGTGGTTCTTCGCCATCAGCGCGGGCCAGCCGCCCTCGACGAGGCGCGCACCCACCTCGAGCGCCGCGGGCACCGCCAGCCACGGCGTGGGGTCGATGGTGCCGATCCAATCGAACTCGAGCTGAAAGCGGCTGCGCGCGCCGGTGGGCGCGTTGGCCCCGTGCGAGACGATGGCGGGCCGCGTGCTCGCGACCATGTCGGCGCGCACGGCGAGGAAGCCCGCGCCCTTGGGCGCGAACAGCCACTTGTGGCAGTTGCCGGTGAGCCACGCGGCACCGACGGCGTCGACGTCGAGGGGCACCTGGCCCGGCGCGTGCGCGGCGTCCACCAGGGTCTCCACGCCGCGCTCGCGCAGCTGGCGCACCAGGCGCGCCACCGGAAACACGAGCCCCGTGGGGCTGGTGATGTGATCGAGCAGGCACAGGCGGGTACGCGGCGTCACCGCTGCGAGCACGGCGTCGATGACGACGTCGTCGCCGGTGAGGGGATAGGGCACGCGCGCCGTCACCACGCGCGCGCCCGCGCGCGCCGCGGCGTCCTGCAGCGCGTTGTTGCACGCGTTGTACACGTGGTCGGTGGTGAGCACCTCGTCGCCAGGAGCGAGCGGCAGCCAGCGCAGCACGGCGTTCACCGCGGCGGTGGCGTTCGGCACGAAGGCGAGCCGCTCCGGCGCGGTGCCGAGGAAGCGCGCCAGCGGCGCGCGCGCGTCGTCGAGCAGGCTCGGCAGCTCGCGCGCGAAGAAGCGCACCGGTTGCCGCTCCATGCGCGCGCGCAGCTCGGCTTGCGCGCGCAGCACCTCGAGGGGGCAGGCGCCGAAGGAGCCGTGGTTCAGGAAGGTGACGTCGGGGTCGAGCGCGAAGCGCGCGCGGAGCTCCTGGTGCATCCGCCCACCATGCGCGAGCGCGCCCTGGCAAACAAGGTCGGCCCCGCCTTAGGCGCTCGCCGGTCGCGCCAGCACCAGCACGTTGCCCATGGGGTCGGCGAAGTACGCCGCCTCGTCGCCCCAGGGCCGCAGCGCCCGCGGCGAGAGCACGCGCGCCCCGGCGGCAAGGAGCCGCGCGCTCGCGGCGTCGAGATCGTCGGTGAAGAAGTACAGCTCGCAGGGCGCGAGCTGGCCCGCGTCGATCGTCACCGGCACTTGCCCCGTGTTTCGGCCGAAGCCTTCGCGCTGGTACAGGCCGATGCGCTGGCCGCCCGGCAAGCTCAGCTCGACGTACACGGGCGTCTCCACCACGGCCGGCCACGAGAACGCCGCGCGATAGAAGGCGAGGGCCGGCGCGAGCTCTGCCACCGCGAGGATGGTGAGCACGTGGCGGACCTCGTGGCTGGCGCTGGCCATCAGTTGGCCAAGCGACACGCGCCCGGGCCCCGCGGGTCCATGCAGCCGCCGCAGGCGCCCATGTCGGAGCAGCTCTCGCCGCCGCTGCTGGGCTTGCCGGCGGCGAACACCGAGAGCTGCTTGTCGAGCTCCGAGCTGGCGCACTTTGGGCACTCGGCCTTGCCGCTCGAGTCCACCAGCGCTTCGAAGCCGTGCTGGCACTTCCGGCACACGTACTCGTAGATGGGCATCGCGTTCTCTCGTCGTTGGCGGGTACGCACGGGGTTGTAGGGAAGGCCCGCGCCCGCCGCCAGTGGGGCTTGGTCGCGCCACGCGCTCGGCGCCGATTCGTGGTGCGGCGCGTCATCATGACGACGCCGTGACGCGGGGCGCGCATGGTCGGGGCGTCCGGGAGGTCCTCGTGTCCCACGCCGCTCCGCTCTCTCGCCCCTTCCCCGCGCGCCCCGCGCCTGCCGCCGAGGTAGTGGGGCCGCCGACGCTGGTACGCGGCCCCTTGGGCTTGGTCGAGTCGACGCTGCGCCTGAGCCTTGGGCTCGCCTGGGTGTGCCTCTGCTCGCTCATGTTCGCGGTCGCGCTCTTCGTGCTGCTGCCCTCGCGCGTCGCGCGCATCAAGGTCGGCAACGTGTACGGGAGCTTCATCGGCAAGGGTTGCGCGTGGCTCACGGGGAGCCGCTACACCATCAAGGGCCGTGAGCACGCCGACCCGGCGCGGCCCGCCATCTACGTCGCCAACCATGCCTCGCTGGTGGACATCTTCCTCGGCGCCTGGCTCTCGCCCACGGGCACCTGCGGCGTCGCCAAGAAGGAGATCATCTTCTACCCCTTCTTCGGTCAGTTCTTCTGGCTGGCTGGTCACCTGCGCCTCGATCGCGGCAACCACGGGCGCGCGGTCGCGTCGCTGCGCGAGCTGGCTGCGCTCGTGAAGCGCCACGCGCTCTCGATCTTCATCTGGCCAGAGGGCACTCGATCAAAAGACGGGCGCCTGCGCCCCTTCAAGAAGGGCGCCTTTCACGTCGCGCTCGCCACCGGCTTGCCCATCGTGCCCATGGTCATCGCGGGATCGCACCGCGCCTGGGAGACGCGCTCGCTGCGCCTGGCGCGCACCGAGGTCGAGGTCACCTTCCTGCCGCCCATCGACACCACCGGCTGGCGACGCGAGACCCTCGACGAGCACATCGCCGAGGTCGAGCGCGTCATGGCCGCAGCCCTGCCGTACGACCAGCGCCCGGCGCCCACCGCCGTGGCGCCCGTGGCGCGCGCGGCCTGATCAGCGTCGTCGCCGCGCCAAGAGCGCACCGAGCGCGCTGAGCGCCAGCACCGACGCCGCGTCTGCGCCCTCGCCGACACTACGGGCGTCGCAGCGCAGCGCATCGATGGGGTCGCCGGTGGTGGCCGGGCAGCCCTCCTCCTCGGCCTCGTCCACGTCGTCGTCGGTGACGCAGCGGGTGGGATCGCAGGGGTCGAGCTCGTCCTCGGGCTCCTCGAAGCAGTGGTTGAACGCGCACTCCTCGACGTCGGTGCTGCTGCAGTCGGGATCGGGGCGACCGCAGCCGCAGTCGCAGCCGTCACCGACGCCAAAGAACGACACGCTGCACTCCCAGCCGTCGGGGAGCGCGACGCAGGGCGCCCCCTCAGCGACGCACTCGAAGCCCGGCTCGGGTGAGCACTCCTCCGAGCAGCCATCGCCGCTCGTCGTGTTACCGTCGTCGCACTCCTCCAGCACCGTGCCGTAGATCAGGTCGCGATCGCGCTGGCCGTCGCCGCACACGGGCTCGCGGCAGGGCTCGCCGGGCGTCTCGCAGACGAAGCCGGGCTCCCGATAGTCGCACTGCGCCGAGCAGCCATCGCCGTCGAGCTCGTTGCCGTCGTCGCACATCTCGGGGTAGCCAAACTGGTCGTAGCTGATGATGCCGTCGCCGCAGCGCACCTCGATGCACGGCTCCCCGGGCTGTGAGGAGTAGCAGTCGAAGCCAGGCTCCATCTGACAGGTCGACGTGCACCCGTCGCCGCTGCCGGCGTTGCCGTCGTCGCATTGCTCGAGCGCACTCACGCCGTCGTAGTCGATGAGCCCGTCGCCACAGACCACGAAGTGGCAGGGTCCGTTCCAGCACAAGGTGCCGGGCGCGGCCACGCACTGATCGCAGCCGTCATTTGGGTCGTCGTTCATGTCGTCGCAGGTCTCGCCCAGGCGATAGTAGGGATCGCCCTGCACCACGCCGTCGCCACAATTGGCCTCGGTGCAAGGTCCGCCCCAGATGGGGCAGTACCAGCCGGGCTCGGCCTCGCAGCGGTCGCAGCCATCACCTGCGACGCTGTTGCCGTCGTCGCAGGTCTCGCCGCTACGCGACCAGGTATCGAATTCCGCGTACGCGTCGCCGCACACGGTGCGGCGGCAGGGCTGCGCGTCGTAGCAGATGTAGCCCGGCTCATCGTTGCAGTCGGCCGCGCAGCCGTCGCCGGCGACGCTGTTGCCGTCGTCGCAGCGCTCGGTGACGGTGCGCAGCCCGTCGCCGCAGCGCTCGCGGCGACAGCCCTCGCCACGAACACCACACAGCCAGCCGAGCTCTTGATGCGAGCAGTCGGGCGCGCAGCCGCCCTCGCTGGTGGCGTTGCCGTCGTCGCACATCTCGACGCCGGCGCGGTAGCCGTCGCCGCACACGTTGGCGAGGCACACGGTGACGTCGGCCGCGCTCGGCACCGCGCCGGCAGGGCAGGCGTCGTAGTCGCAGCGCGCCTGCTCTACGGGCGCCGCGCCGCAGTCGGCATCGAGCACGCCGCAGCCGCAGTCGCAGCCGTCGTCGCTCCCCAGGTGGGACGCGCCGCAGGTGCCGCTCTGCGCGCGCACTGGCGTCGACATCGCTGCGGTACCGAGCACCGCAGCGACCAACACCAATCCGCGCGCCGAGCCGTCGCTGCCGCGGCGCCTTCGCTGCGCCAAGCTCACTCCGCGAGGTGGATCGTCGCCTTGAGCGTGCGCTCTTGCCCGCCGCCGGTGTCGGCACCCCAGTGCGCCAGCACGGACACCGTGGCCACGGTCTCCTCGGGGGCGCCGATCTCGGGCTCGGTGACCGTCACGTCCGTGCAGTCCGCGGGCTGATCGTAGGACCAGCCATCCTCCGGCGTGCCCGTGTTGGCGCAGCCGACCAGCGTGGCGCTCACGCCGCCGCCGGTGTTCACGGGGCTATCGGGGTTCTCCCAGTCGTCGCTGCACGAGCGCACGGTGTCGCCCACCTCGAGCTCGCCCAGGTCGCCGGCGACGCTGAAGATGCCCATGGCCGAGCCAGCGTCACCGCGCACGATGAGGTTGGACGAGGTCCACGAGCGGTCGGAGTAGAAGTCGAGGTACTCGGCCTCGTGCGCCAGGCCCGTGGCGGGACCCACCGCGCCGTCGAGCCGACCGTGGGTGGCGACCATGAGGTCGCGGTTGTCGAACAGCTCTGCCACGTCGACGTGGCGGCTCTCGTCGCGGTCGTTGTCGCGATCGAACATGTCGAGCCCATCGAGCGGTGCCTGCACGCAAGCCACCGCGCCACCTGCCACCGCCACACCGAGCATGAGAAGCTTCTTCATCGTGAATCCTCCGCGCGCGGGACCAAGCACGATCCGCACCTCGCGATCCCAGCGTGGCACAGCCCCAAGCTGCGCGGTTGTGCGCTAGGCACCTCAGATCTCCGAGGACTGCTACCTCCGGGTAGCAGCGCACGGGCGTGCGTTGCCGAGGTAGGACAACGCCTACACGGGCGCGCCGCGCTGTCCTCGTCAGTGCGTGAAGGAGTCGTGCGCGCTGGCGAAGCGCGCGACCTCGTCGTTGAAGGCGTCGACCTCGAAGTCGCCGGGATCGAAGCCCGGCAGGTCGACGCCGTTGACCACGATCTCGTGGGCGCCGCTGGCAATGGGGTCCACCGACAGTGCCGGCAGGGTCACGGCGGCGCGCCCGTCGAACACCACCACGCTCCACAAGAGATCCCACGCGCCCGGCACGACGGGGTGGCGCAGCTCCATGGTGCGCAGCGCGGCGCCCGTCATGGCGTCGTGCGTGATGGTGATCGAGCTGGTGCCGGAGACGGTGATGCCATCGGCGGGGGCCAGCCAGTCGGGCAGCACCACGGTGGCGCTGACGTCGATGTCGCGGAGGATCGACAGGGTCTGGCGCACGGCCGGATCGTTGCCGTCGCTGGCGATGCCCGCGAGCTGCGTGCCCACGGCGTTGGCGAACAACGTCCGCGCCCCCGGCACCGGCTGCGTGGCGTCATCGAGCGTGAAGAAGGTGCCCTCACAGAACAGGATGCCCTCGGTGTCGCCAAGGTCGAGGGCCGCCAGCGCGGCGTCTTCGCCCAGACCCGCGGGCTCGGTGTTCGGGAAGTCCGCCGTCACATCGTCGACGTCGGCGTCGTCGATGAGCGTGAGCGCCACGTTCTGGTCGCTGCCGTCGGTCACCACCACGCCGCGCGCCGCTGCGTAGGCGCGCACGCCGACCACCTCGTCGTCGAGGGGGTTGCCCGGCGTGCCGTTGTCCTCCACCTGCACGATGGTCGCGAGCACGGCGACGGTGCCGGTGCGGCTGCGCATGGTGAACCCGTCGTCGCAGTCCCCGATGGTGGCGTAGGGGTGCGTGGTGCAGCGCGGCTGGGCGGCGCGATCGATGTCGTTGGCCCGATCGCCGAGCTGCCGCAGGCTCGAGGTGTTGGCGCCGACGATGAGGTAGTCGGCGCCGCCGCCGAGGCTGAGGCCGCTCAGGTCGGGCATGGTGACGTCGAGCTCGCCGTAGCCCGGCGCACCCGGCACGGTGGCGCGCACCACCACGGGGATGGTGACGTTGGTGCCGTTGACGCCGAGCCACGTGGTGGGCGCCACGCCCGCGCGCGTCACGGTGATGTCGACGGCCCCGTCGAGGATGGTGGCGTCGCGGAAGGTGGCCAAGCCCGCGGCGTCGGTGACGCCGTCGAGGTTCGGGTTGTCGCCCACGGTGACCACGGCTCCTTCGAGCGCGTCTCCCGTGGTGGTGTCGATGACGTGCACGTGCAGGAGGCCGTCGATGGCCCCGTCGCCAGCGCCGCCACCGGTGATCAGTCGAGGCGGGGCCTCACCCTCACCCTCCCCTTCACCCTCACCTTCACCTTCACCTTCGCCCTCGCCTTCGCCCTCACCTTCGCCCTCGCCTTCGCCTTCGCCCTCGCCCTCGCCTTCGCCTTCGCCCTCGCCCTCGCCCTCACCCTCACCTTCAGCGGGCGCCTCGGTGCAGGAGCTGCACGCGGCTGTCGTGATGGCGAACGCTGCAAGGGACAAGAGCAGGGGGAAACGAAGGCGAAGCATGGGGACCCTCCAGATGCACGGACACATTGCCAGGCTCCCGGAGAAAGGCGAGATCTCGACCGATCGCACGTCGGTGGGCCATGGACGCACCCGAGCGGCCACCGTCTCCACTGTGCGCGATGGGAATGTCCATGTCCATGCCCGAGCCGATCTACCTCGACCACAACGCCACCACGCCGCTGCTGCCCGAGGTGGTGGAGGCCATGCTCCCCTACCTGCGCGAGCACTTCGGCAACCCGTCGAGCGCGCACGTCTATGGCGCCCGCGCGCGCAGCGCCGTGGAGCAGGCCCGCGACCGCGTGGCGCGGCTCCTGGGGTGTGACGACGACGAGCTCGTGTTCACCTCGGGCGGCACCGAGGCCAACAACCTGGCGATCCGCGGCGTTGCCGAGGCGCGCCCCGAGCGCCGACACGTAGTCATGACCGCCATCGAGCACCCTGCCACCGCCGAGCCCTGCGCTCACCTCGAGCGCCACGGCCACCGCGTCACGCGCCTGCCCGTCGACGCCGACGGCCGCGCCGCCCTGACGCCGGCGCGCGACGCCATCGACGACCACACCGTCATGATCAGCGTCATGCACTCGAACAACGAGACCGGCGTGCTGCAGCCCGTGGCCGAGCTGGCCCGCCTGGCGCGCGCGCGCGGGGCGCTGGTGCACGTCGATGCCGCCCAGTCCGTGGGCAAGGTGCCGGTGGACGTCCGTGCCCTCGACGTCGATCTGCTCAGCGTGGCGGGCCACAAGCTCTACGCGCCCAAGGGCGTGGGCGCGCTCTATGTTCGGCGCGGCACGCCGCTCGCGCCCTTCGTGCTCGGGGCCGGCCACGAGCGCGGGCTGCGCCCAGGCACCGAGAACGTGGCGTCCATCGTGGGGCTCGCCGTCGCGTGCGAGGCCGCGGCGCGCGATCAGGAGGCGCTGGCCGCGCGGCTGCTGCGCCAACGCGACGCGCTCTGGCGGCGGCTCGCCGAGGCCGTGCCTGGCCTGATGCTCAATGGTCACCCCGAGCTACGCCTGCCGAACACCCTGAACCTGTGCTTCCCGCGCGTCAGCGGTTCGCGCGTGCTTGGGGGGGCAGCGGAGGTGGCGGCGTCGACGGGCTCCGCCTGCCACGATGGTCACGAGCGTGCCTCCGCCGTGCTGCTCGCCATGGGCGTGGCGCCCGCCCTCGCGCTCGGCTCCGTGCGACTCACACTCGGGCGCGGCACCAGCGACGACGACGTGGTCCGCGCGGCCGACGCGCTCGCGCGCTCGTGGCGGCGGCTGGTGGGCGATGCGTAGAGCAGCGCCTGCGCGGCGTGCTACACGCTGCCCCGAGGTCCCCGTGCGTCTGCGCCTGCTGCTCACCGTCGTTGGCACCGTCGCTGCGCTGGCGGCGTGCCCCGGCCCGCCCGCGCCCACGCCCGCCGACGCGGCGGCGTACCTGGGGCTCGGCGAGGGCGTCACGCACGTCTATCAGGTGGGCCAGGGCATCACGGAGACGCACGAGCTGTCGACGAGCTCCATCATCTCTGAGGACGGCGGCCTGGTGTTCGACCTGGTGGCCACACAAAACGGCTTCGTCACCGACGCCACGCAGGACCGCACCTTTGCCATCGAGGTGGGCGTTGACTACGCGCGCGTGCGCCGCGTGTATGACTGCATCGTGCGCTGCGGCGAGCTGTCGGCACCCATCGCGCTCTTCGCCATCCCGCTCGACGAGGGGGAGCAAAACCAAGGCGCCGTCGACGTCAGCGTCAGCGAAAACGGCGGCGCGCCAGTGGTGGCGAGCGAGACGCACACCGTGCTGGTCGGCGGCGAGACCGAGGTGACGGTGCCGGCCGGCAGCTACACCGGCACCACGGTGAGCTGGACGCGCGCCAGCGAGGGCGCCACCGACACCGCCATCCTCGTGGTAGTGCCCGAGGTCGGCATCGTGCGCTGGGACGGCTTCGACGGCAGCCGCCTCGAGCTCGCGCCCTGACGCCCACCTGCCAAGCGCTCAGCCGGCGGCGGCTTTCAGGTCGTAGTTCCCACGGCGGTTCTTCTGGTGCGCGGCGTCGTCGTTGCCGACGACCGCCGGGCGCTCCTCGCCAAAGGAGATGCTCTTGAGGCGAGTGCCGGTCACGCCGAGGGCCTCGAGGTACTCGACCGCGGCGCGCGCGCGCCGGTCACCGAGCGCCAGGTTGTACTCGGAGCTGCCGGTCTCGTCACAGTGGCCCTCGATGGTGAGCATGCTGCCGGCGTTGGCCGCGAGGTACCCGGCCATCTGCTTCAGGCTCTCCTGCGAGGATGGCGTCAGCTGATCGGAGTCGAAGTCGAAGTAGATGGGCAGGGTGGGCGCGGCGGGGCCAGCGCTCACCGAGCCGCCCGCCGACGGCGCCGGCGCGGCTGCCACGGCTGGAGCGGGGGACGGCGCCGGGGCCAGCTTGGCCTTGGGCTTCTCGGTGGTGGCGCAGGCGAGCGCCAGGGCGGCGATCAGCCCGAACGCGAGGGGGGCAATCTTCGACATAGGTGTCCTCCGAAGGCGATCCGTACGATGTCCGACACGGGTGCGAGTCGGTCAAACGCCCGAACGCCGCACCGAGCGCGCGGATTCGCAAGAGTTCGGTAAGGGCCCGCGAACGGACAAGTCGATCGGTGATCGCGAGCGAGGCGCGTCGATGGCAAGGAGCCCCGCAGGGCCGTGGCCGTCGCCACGGACCGAGGACGCGACGCCGCCAGCGACGATGGATC
>JADZDP010000131.1 GCA_020850995.1 Deltaproteobacteria bacterium | reverse complement strand
GCCCCCCGCCCCGCCCCCGCGCGGGGGTCGCCGGCGCGGGGCCCCCACCCAAGACGGCTCCCGCTGGTCGCTGATCATCGATCAATCGGGATGAGCTCGCCGTCGCCGCGTCGCCAGAGCCAGGGCAAGCGCGGCGATGGCGAGCCCCACGAGCTCGCCGTGCCCGCCCGTGCTGCACGCGCAGCCTTCGCCGAGCGGCACGTAGCGCGGCCCAGCGTCGCCGGTCGCGGGGGCCTCGCCTTCGCCCTCGCCGCCGCTCTCGCACGTCGTCAGGTCGGCCTCGCCGCGCCACGAGAGGCGGAAGGCGTCGATGCCGACGCGGTGGTTCGTGTCGGTGTCGTCGCTGTCGTTGCCGACCTCGATGCTGACCGGGTCGCCCTGGCGCAGGACCACCTGCCCAAGCGCGGTGAACGAACCGCCGGGCACGTTCTGATCGGCGGAGAAGCTCACCGGCGCGCCGCAGCCGTCGACGCTGATCCGCACGTCGGTGCAGGTGGCGGGGTCAAGGGGCACGAAGGCCGCGACGTCGAAGGTGCCGCTCCAGGGCGCGACGCCGGTGAAGCGCGCGCGCACCGTGGGCGCGCCGGCGGGCGCCAGCGCGGCCGAGCGGAAGTGATCGAGGTAGCCGCCGCTAGCGTGCTCGTCGGTGTCGCCCTCGACGGTGAAGCCGGCGTCGAGGTCGTCGAGGATCAAGGTGCGCAGCTCGTCGGGCGGGCAGCCCGAGGGCGGGCACTGCTCCGCGCAGGGATCGCCGTGCGTCGGCTCGGGCAGTGGCACATCGACGGAGAAGAGGCCGCTCTGGTCGGGGATAGTGGAGGGATCGGGGTAGCTGACCTCGAGCGGCTCCACCACCAGCACGCCGTCCTTCTCGAGCGGGTGGCGCAGGTAGCCCCACACCAGCTCCTGGTACGGGTAGCTGCCACGCGAGAGGCTGGCGGGACCGTGGTAGGGCGGGCGCGACGCCGGGAAGCTCGGGTTGTTGGGGTTGTTGCCGTAGACGAAGCCGTTGTAGGCCCAGACCGCGAAGTACCAGCTCTCCACGAGCGCGGGGTCGCTGTCATCGAACTGTCCGCCGTAGCTCTCGTTGCCGTTCCACTTCTGCGCGAGGATGTTGGCGCCGGCGGCGACGTTGATGTCGGCGCGCGCCTCGAGGCCCGGGTAGCTCGCGGCCCCGCTCGTCACCTGCATGATGCCGAAGCCGCAGTCGAACGAGATGACCGTCAGGCCGCTGGCGTCGCAGAACTGGGTGATCGAGGACTCGGTGGCGGCGATGGCGGGCAAGAGGCGGCAGGGGAAGGGGGCGGGCGCCGCGGCGCGCGCGCTGCCCACCTCGACGTCGGCGATGGTCGGCAGGTCCGCCGCACCGCCGCGCTCGGCGATGGCGACGAACAGCTCGCGCAGCTCGGGCACGGTCTGGTTGGTGCCGCTCACCGGTGGGAAAGCGCACTCGGTGCACGGGTCGGGGCAGGCGGGGCCCGAGCACTGCGCCGCCAGGCTCGTCGCCAGCGCCAGCACGGCGGCGCTCATGGCGCCACCACGCCGAACACCTCGACGGCGCCACCGGCAACGGGATCGAGCAGGCGACGCGCCCCCTCGTCGGAGAACAGCCACAGCTCCCCGGGTAGCGAGGCGCCGCGGTCGAGCCACGCGACCACGTGCGCACGCCCGCGCACCATGGTGCCTGCGACGGGGTGCGCCACGCCCGCCTGCGGGGCGCGCAAGGTGCGGGCGCCGCCCGGTCCGTCGATGACGACGGCGGCAGCCTTGGTGCCGGCACCGTAGGCAACGGTATCCTGGTCGAGCGGCAGCGGGTCCATGCCGGCCAGCCCCTCGGCCAAGGCCTTGCTGCTCGGCAGCTCGAGGACGCGCGCGCGCCCGCGCGCGGGTGCCGCGTCGGCGACCTCGACGACGATGCGCGAGCGCAGCAGCGCCGGCGAGCGGGCCGCTTCCTTGCCGAGCGTCGCCAGCGTGGCGAGCCCTGCGGGTGTGAGCTCCAGGACCCGCGCGCCACCGTTGCGCTCGACGAGCAGGAACGCGCCGGCGCGCCCGCGCGCGGGCTGCAGCCAGGACGCGTCGACGCGCGCGCGCACGGCGCCGTCACGGGCGCCCACCACCTCGAAGCGCGCCTCGGCGAGCTGGCGCACGAACACCACCTCGCCAGCGTCGTCGATGGCGGGCGGCACCGCCGCCAACGCGCCGCGCGCCAGCTGTACGCGCTGCCCACCGTCGAGCCGCAGCTCCACGATGGTGGCGTCGTCCTGACCTTGGGGCGCCACCGCGAACAGCACGCGGTCGCCCTGCAGCAGGCCCTTGGGCAGCCGCCCGGGCGCGTGCTCGATGCGCGCGAGGGCGCGGCGATCACCCGCGGGCGTGAGCGCCACCACCTCGGTGCTTGCACCGTCGACGGCGGCGGTGCCGAGCACCACGGTCCCCGGGGGCAGGGGCGCCGCGGCGAGCAGCAGAGCGATGGTCAGCATCCCATGCGCCTCCTCGACCCGCGCGCGCGACCAAGGTGCGGCGCATGCTCACGATCGCTGGCCGCGCCGCCGCCACCACAGACGCGCGACGATGGCGACCAGTATGCCACCGAGCGCCAGCCACACCACCATCGTGTAGTCGGCGAGCACGCGCTCGAGCACTTCGAGGTTGGCGCCCACCAGCCACCCGACCCCGATCAAGAGCGAGTTCCACAACAGCGCCGAGAGCCCGCCAAACACGATCACGTCGGAGAGCGGCACGCGAAACAGGCCGGCCGCCACGATGAAGGTGGTGCGGATGCCGGGCAAAAAGCGGTTGGCGACGATGATCAGGCGCCCCCACCGCCGGTAGCTCACGGCCACGCGCTCGACGCGCTCCTCGGTGAACAGGCGCCCCAACAGGCGGCGCACGCGCTGGTAGCGCCCGGCGGCGATGCCGACGCCGTACATCACCATCGACCCCACGATGGAGCCGAGGGTCGTGACCGCCAGGGCCACGGGCACGCTGATGATGCCCTGCGCCACCAGCACGCCGCCGGCGACAGACACGGCGTCGCCGGGGACGGGCGGCACCACGTACTCGAGCACGGCGGCGGCGCCGAGCGCCGCGGCCGACAGCCAGGGCGGCTGCTCTTTGAGCCAGGCGAGCGCGTCCGCGGCGGTGGCGTGCAGATCCACGAACACCGGTATTCCCGGCGTAGGCGCGTGTGGCAACATCCACGTCGTGAAGGTCGGCAGCGGGCCCAAGAACGTGCAGGCGCCTCGGCGTGTGGCGCGCCGCGATCTACGGGCGGCCATCGCGCAGCCCAGCGCGGTGGCCGAGGCGCCCCTGCCGAGCACCAAGGAGTTCGCGCAGCGCCGCCCCGCCAAGGGCGGCGTGCCCTTGTGGGCCGCCTACGTGGCGTCAAAGGGCGATCGCCCTGCGTCGCTCACGCGGGGGCTGCGTGCCCTCGACCGGCGCCTGAGCGACATCGCGCGCCTGAGCGCGCAGGGCGTGAAGGTGCGCTGCGTGTTCGATCTCGACAACACGCTCTTCGACACGCGCTGGCGCACCTTGGCCTGTGCGCGCTCGTTCGACCTCGCGCACGGCACGGGCCACTTCGCCGGCCTGAAAGACGACGAGCTGATCGGCTTCATCGGCAAGAACGGACGCGACACGGCGCTGGCGCTGAAGCTGCCGCCCGACGTGGTGGAGCGCTTCGCCGCCCACTGGGACGTGGCGTTCTGGCGGCCCGAGGCGTTGGCCTTCGATCGCCCCATGGATCCCCCGCTGCACCTGATCGCCGAGGCTATGCAGCGCGGCGCCCAGGTGGTGTTCTTGAGCGGGCGCGTGGAGCGCCACATCGACGCGCAGGGCAACGTCTTTGGCTTCCGCGACGCCTCGCTGGCGCAGCTGCGCGCCGCCGGCATCGAGGTGGCGCCGGAGCAGCTCCTGCTCAAGCCGGACGTGGCCACGCGCACGGCGGGGTTCAAGGCCGAGGTGTTGCGCCGCTACGACGACGAGGGGGAGATCGGCTTTTTCCTGACCGAGGGCATCCGCGACACCACGCAGGTGCGCGCGGCCTTGCCCGAGTGCACCTGCTTCTTGCTCGATTGCAGCTTCGAGCAGGGCGCGCGTCCGCCCGGCGTGCCCTTGCTCCCCGGGCGCTTTTGAGCGTCGATTCGTGGCGCTGACGCGTGCTTGGGCAGCCGGACGCTCGTGCGCGCGCCCCTTGGAGAGGAGCCGGCCCGTCGCGCCTTCACCACCCTGTGCTCCGGCGCGCACTGTGACGCCGGCCGCTTGGTGTGGCGGTATCGCGACGTAGGCTGCGCGCCCTGGAGGTTGCCATGAAGCTCGTCGCTGCCCTCATCCTCGCCGCCTGCGCCGCGGCGCCCGCGTCGGCCCGATGCAACATCAAGAACGAGACCAAGTACTCGTTCACCATCGAGTCCGGCAACGTCTCCAACCAGCGCGTCGGCGCCAACACGTCCACCACCATCGCGCCCGGCAAGATCGTAGCCAAGGGCGACCAGGGCAAGTCCTTCGGCGGCTCCTGCAAAGACGGCGATTCCCTCCTCGTGACCGAGGAGCGGGGCGTCGTCATCTTGCAGCACAAGTAGGCGCGACTCGTCGGTGCAGGACCCGCCCCGATCACTCGTGTGCCAGCGCCACGCGCTCGAGCGCACCGGTGATGGTGGCGCCGCCCACGCCCACGAAGAGCTGGCCCTCGGTGATGGTCAGCTCGAGGCGCGCGCCTCGATCGCCCACCTGCGCGGCCAGCTCGTCGAGAAAGGCGGGGGCGAGGTGCCACACCTCGATGAGCTCGCGCTTGTGGATCTTCTCCTTGGCCAGCGCGCCCACGAGCAGCGCCGGGTCGGCATGCGTGAACAGCACCACGCGCGGCGCCGCCTTGGCCGCCTTGTGGAGGCGCTCGCCGCTGGGGCTGCCGATCTCCACCCACGTCGTCAGCCTGCCGTCGAGCGTGCGCACCGACAGCGCCGGCTCATCGGGCGACGACAGCCCGCCCTTGGAGAAGCTGATGCCCTCCTCATGCAGGAGGCAGTACGCCAGCAGGCGCAACAGCAGCGAGCGCTCGGTCTCCGACGGGTGGCGCGCCATCTTGACGTCGAGGTCGACGTAAAGAGCGCGATCGACGTGCGCCAGCTGCACGGAGAAGCGGTAGGGCGTGGCCTGCAGCGCCATGTCGTCGAGTTAGGGCGCTGCGGAGCACAAGTCGACGGGTGATCGTGCGCGCGCGACACACGCGCCTACCTTTGGTACGACACGGTCCATGCGCGCACTGATCGTGGGCGGCACCGGCTTCGTGGGACGCGCGCTGGCACCGGCGTTGGCGCGCGCCGGCCACGAGGTGCGCGTCGGCACGCGCGCCGCACGCAGCGGCGCGGTGGTGGGCGGCACCCTGGTGCGCTGCGACCTCGACGACGAGGACAGCGTGCGCGGCGCGCTCGACGGGGTGGAGCTGGCGTACTTCCTGGTGCACGGCCTGCGCCGCGCCGACTTCTCGTCGTGGGAAACGGCCACGGCCGCCCGCTTTGCGCACGCGGCGCGCGCCGCCGGCGTGCGCCGCGTGGTGTACCTCGGAGGCCTCGAGCCCGCTGGTGGCCGCTCCGCGCACCTCGAGAGCCGCCTCGCCACCGGGCGCGCCCTCGCGTCCACGGGGCTCGAGGTGGTGGAGCTGCGCGCGCCCGTGGTCATCGGCGCCGGCGGCGAGAGCTGGCGCCTGGCGCGCGATCTGGCGGTGCGCGCGCCGGCGTTGCTGGCGCCACCGTGGCTGGCGGCGCGCCAACAGCCCGTGGCGCTGGCCGACGTGGTGGCCGCGCTGGTGGCGGCGCCGCGTTTGCCACCGGGCGCGCATGCCCTCATTGGCCCCGAGGAGATGAGCGCGCGTGAGATCCTGAGGCGCACGGCAGTGCTCGCCGGCCACGAGCTGCGCTTTCTGCCGGTGCCGGCGTTCTCACGCCGCCTGGCGGGGCGCTTGGCGCCGTTGTTGACCCGCGCCCACGTCGACGTCGCGCGCGCGCTCGCCACGGGCCTCGGGCTCGACGTGGTGGCCACGCAGCCCGGCGTGTTCGCGCACCTGCCCGAGTTGCCACGCACCTCGTTCGATCAGGCAGTGGCGCTGGCGCTGCACGAGGATCGCGTGGCCGCCGCGCCCGCACTCTACGAGGCCCTGCTGCGCGTGCTCTTGCCCGCGCGGAGGACCGGATGAAGGACCGGCCGCTGGCGGTGGTGGTGGCGTGCGTGGTGGCGAGCCTCGCGTGGGTGAGCACGTTCGCCGTCGCGTACGGGCGTGGCGTGGCCACACCCGCGCTGGCGGTGCTCGGCGTCGTCGTCACGGTGGCGCTCCACCTGCGCGTCTCCGAGCTGCGCGCGCTGTGGCGCCCACGCCTGTCGTCGGCGCTGTGGGGCCTGGCGGTGGGTGGCGCGCTCACGGGCGCTACCTACGTGCTGTTCGAGCCCGCCTGCGCGCTCTTGCCCGGCCTCGACGACGAGGTGCGCGGGCTCTATCGCGGCGCGCTGGGCGCGCCCCGCGTGGTGCTGGCCACCGTGGCCCTGGTGGTGATCGCCGAGGAGGCCATCTGGCGCGGCGCGCTCCTCGGCGCGTTGCGCGCCGATCACGGCCCCGTGGCCGCCGTGGTGCTGTCGGCCGCCATCTACGCTGCGGCGCAGGCTGGCGCGGGCTCGGTGGTGCTCGTGATGGCCGCCTTCGGCCTCGGCATCGCCTGGGGCGCGCTGGCACTCGCCACCGGCGGGTTGTTCGCGCCGCTGGTGGCGCACCTCGTGTGGACGCCCATCGTGCTGGTGCTCGTACCGCTGGTGCCGCTCGAGTGATCCCGATTGATCGATGAACAGCGACCAGCGGGGATGAGCTACGGCAACACCTTGATGGCCACCACGGTGACGTTGTCGGTGCCGCCGTTCTTGTTGGCGGCGTCGATGAGCACGTGGCAGAGCGCCTCGATGTCGTCGGCCTTGCTGGCGTCGACGGCGAAGGTGCCGATGCGCTCGGCCATCTCCGGATCGTGCACCATGCCCGACAGCCCGTCGGAGCACAGCAGGTAGATGTCGTGCGGCTGCGGCTCGAGGCGCGAGATGTCGACCTGCACCGTGTCCTTCATGCCCAGCGCGCGCACGATCACGTTCTTGTGCGGGAAGTTGTCGATCTCTTCTTGCGAGAGCTTGTGGTTCTTCAGGTAGTCGTTGAGCAGCGAGTGGTCCTCGGTGAGGAGCTCGAGCTTGCTCTGACGGAAGCGGTAGCAGCGCGAGTCGCCGCAGTGCCCGATGTAGGCGCCGTTGTGCGTGAACAACGCGGTGACGACGGTGGTGCCCATGCCGCGCTTGCGCACGTCGGCCTGCGCGGTCTCGTAGATGCGGCGGTTGGCCAGCTTGATGCTGGTGGCGAGGCGGTTCTCTTCGTACTTGAGGCCGCGCTCCTCCTTGAAGGGCCAGGTCTGCTCCTCGTCGGCGCTGGTGAGCTTGAAGAACTCCTCGACGGACTCGACGGCGATGGCGCTGGCCACCTCGCCCGAGGCGTGGCCGCCCATGCCGTCGGCCACGACGAACAGGTTCTCCTCCGGCACCAGCCGGTAGGAGTCTTCGTTGTGGGCGCGCTTCATGCCGACGTTCGAGACGCCGGCGGCCATCAGCTTCACGTCCAAGCCCTCGCCACGATCATCACTACTGCATTCGACCCCCCGGAGGTACCCCACTCCCACCGGCGCCGGCAAGTCTGCGACAGTCCGTCGCGTCCATGAGCGCCGCCCTCGCCGTCCGCCTGCGCCACGCCCCCTGGGACGCGCCCATCGCGCCCCTCGACGAGGCGCCGGGCGCGCTCTTGGTGGGCGACACCACGCTGGCGCTCCTGCAAGAGCGTGCCTGCGCGGCGGCCGGGCTGGTCGTCTGCGATCTCGACGTCGGTGCGCCGCTGCCGCCAGCGGCGCGCGTGGCCTTTGGCGCTGGTGCGGTGTTCTCGCCGGCGGCCCTGGCGCGCCTCCTCGCGGCGGCGGGATCCCCGCTGCAGGCGGCCATCGCGCCTGGCACCCCGCTGGCGCGCGCCGTGGCCCGCATGCGGGGTGAGGCGGCGCTGCGCGTGCCCCTGTGGGCTGGCGCCCTCGGCGGCCTGCGCGTCGACGTCGACGGCGTGGCGGCCGCGGCGCTCGGCGCCGTCACCCCCGCCGTGGTCGCCGATGAGGGCGGCGCCGTGCGGGCGCGCGTGCCGCCGCACGGCCGCGCCCCGCACGTGGTGGAGGTTCCTGCGGTGCGCCGCCTGTGCGGTGAGCTGACCCACTGGCTCGAGGCCCTCGAGCTCTCCTTGGCGGCGCTGCAGACGCGTCGCTTGGAGCTTGGTCTCGGCGAGGGCAGGAACCTGCTCGGCAAGAAGGTCGACGTGCACCCGACGGCCTACGTGTCGGGCTCGATCCTCGAGGACGGCGTGCGTCTCGAGCCCCACGCCAGTGTGGTCGACTCCTACGTCGGCAACGACGTGCTGGTGGCCGATCACACGGTCATCGCCGGCAGCGTCATCGGCGCCGGCTGCCGCACGCTCGTCGACACCAGCGTGCGCCGCGTGGTGGCGCAGCCAGGGTCGACGGTGTCGAACCTGGGCCTGTCTGACGCCATCCTGGGGCGCGAGGTGTTCTTGACCACCGCGGTCTCGTTCTTCGGCCCCGCGCCCGGCGAGGACGTGGTGGTGGAGGGCAGGGACACGGGGCGCGCGCTCTTGGGTGGCGCCGTGGGTGCGCGCGCCGTGTTGGGGGCGCGCGCGCTGCTCACGGCCGGGCTCGCGCTGCCCGCCGGCATCATCGTGGTGTCGAAGCCCGACGAGGCCGCCGCCAAGCTCGACGACGCCGGGCTCGCGCGCGCGCACATGCAGCGGGGCTCGCGCGCGCGCGACTACTGATCCGCGCCGTCACCCCGGCGGATCGCGCTCGGCGCCGAGCGCCTCGAGGCGCTCCCGCGTGGCATCGAGCTCGGCGCTTGCTTGCGTGCACATGTCGTCGATGAGGCCGGCGAACGCGTCGATGGGCAGGGTGGTGTCGTGCTTGGCCATGGGGTGCCTCCAGCGGGCCCCATCATCGGAGGCGAGGGCAGGCCGGTCCAGAAAGCGGCCGAAGCGCGCCGAGGTAGGAGATCCACGCACCTTCCGGCCCGCGCTGCCGATAAGGCCCAGACCACGCGAGGTCTCTCATGTTGTCACGTTGCCTGCTCACGCTCGTCGCCCTGGTGGCCGCCACCGCCGCCGCCGCCCAGACCACCCCGCCCGCCGGGTGGACCTGCTCGGCCAGCTTCTACAGCGACGACGACTGCGACTGCGGCTGCGGCGTCGCCGACCCCGCCTGTCCCGACAACCAGCTCGCGAGCTGCGACTTCGGCTTCTGCACCAACACCACCGACGTGCCGTCGGCGGCCGACCCGACCCAGTGCGTGGCCAACAGCTGCGGCGACCACGTGGTCGCCGGCGACGAGGTGTGCGACGACGGCGGCGCCACCGGCTGCGCCGCTGATTGCTCCGCGGTAGACCCGGGTTGGGCGTGCGGCAGTCGCTACAGCCAGCGCTTCTCCGGTTGCCACCAGCCCGTGTGCGGCGACGGCATCATCGATGGCGACGAAGAGTGCGACGATGACGACGCGGGCTCACCCGCGGGCGGAGACGGGTGCAGCGCGACGTGCACGCTCGAGGCCGGCTTCGCGTGCCCGGAGGCGGGCGAGGCATGCGTCCAGATCCCGAGCAACTGGAGCTGCGACACCGACTTCTTCGGCGACGGCTGGTGCGATTGCGGCTGCACGGCCGGCGACAGCGACTGCAGCGGCGGCTGCACGGCGCCCGGGTGCGCCGACGAGGTGTGCGACTTCTGCTACGACGCGGCCGGCGTCTCCACCGGCTGCGAGGGCGAGGGTGAGGGCGAGGGCGATCCCGGCGAGGGTGAGGGCGAGGGCGAGGGCGACATCGGCCGCCGTGACGACGACGACAACGACCCCGAGCCCACCACCGGCTGCGCCAGCCTGCGCGTGAGCAGCGGCGCGCCGCCGGCCTTGGCCGTGGTGGCCGCGCTGGTGCTCTTGTTGGCGCGCCGCCGCGCTACCTGAGGTGCTGCTCGATGCGCGCGCGCAGCTCGACGTCGACGTCGACGGCGAGGCTGTGCGCGCGCAGCCAGGTGGCGCGCGCGCGCCGCACGAAGCCGAGCTGCTCGAGAGCGACGGCGAGCCCCACGAACGCGACTACCAGGCTCGGGTCGTACACCACCGCCGCCTCGTAGGCCGCCATGGCGCCCGCCCAGTCTTGCTCTTGCGTGGCCAGGTTGCCGCGCTCGAGCCAGCCGCGCCCATCGAAGGGGTCGAGCTGCAGCCACAGGTCGACGTCGGCGGTGGCGGCGAGGGCGAGCCCGGCGGCCGCGTGCTCGTCGTAGGCCGCCCGCACCTTCTCGAGGCGCGCGGCCACGGCGGCCGGCGTGGGCGAGGTCGGCGGCGGGCGCTTGAGGATGTCGGCCACCAGGCGTCGCACGTACTGCAGCTCGAAGGGCTTCTCGACGAAGTGGTCGGCGCCGTGGACCTCCTGGATCTCGCGCGCCTGCACCCATCCCCGATAAATGGCCGAGATCATCACCACCGGGAGCGCGCGGTGGACCTCGCTGGTCTTGAGCGCCGCGCACACCTCGAAGCCGTGCACGCCCGGCAGCATGGCGTCGAGCAGCAACAGGCTCGGGCGCACGCGGCGCAGGAGCGCGATGGCCTCGTCGCCGGCGCCGGCTTCTTCGACGGCCAAGCCGTCGAAGCGCAGCGCCGTGCAGAGGAGCTTTCGGATCTCGGGGTCGTCGTCGACCACGACGGCGAGCGGTCGGCTGGTGGGCTCTGGCGCGGCGAGCTCGAGAGGAGTCGCGGTGCGCGCCGGCGCCGGCTCGGCGGGCGCCGCGGCGGGCGCGGGCGCCTCCACCATGATGCGCTTGAGGCGCAGCGCACCGATGGGCACGCCACGGTGGGGCGTGGCGATCGACAGCTCACCCAGCAGGTCGCGCGCGATGCCGCTGGCCTCCTCGAGCGCTGGCGCGGGCACGTAGGCGGCCAGCTCGAGGCGCGGCGTCCAATGAGCGCTGCGCTCGCCGCGCAGCACCTCGGCGCCCTGCTCGAGCGCCCCGTAGGCGCGCTCGATGACCTGCTCGAGCACGTCGTGGAGACCGAGCACGGGCACCACGCGGCGCCCGGTGACGAAGGAGATGGGCTCGATGAGCCCCGGCGCGTCAGGGTTGGGCGTGGCGATGGTGATGGTGCGCGCGTCGAAGGCCACCGGCAGCGCCAGGTGCGTGCGCACCTGCTGCTCGGGCACCAGCACCAGCGCGTCCAGGTCGAGGGTGCTCTCGGACAGCACGGCGACCGGCGCCCCAGCGCGCTGCGCCAGCGCCGTTGCCAGCTGGCGCTCGTTGGCCAAGCCGAGCGCGTACAGCTCGGAGAGGACGCGGCTGCCGCCCACCTCCGGCTTGCGTGCCAGCACGCGCTCGAGCTCGTCGCGCGAGATGACGCCCGCTTCCACGAGGAGGTCGCCGATGCGGCGCTCATCCATGAGGAGAGCGTGGCGGTCGTGGTGCCGCGCTGTCAAAAACCGCGGCACCGACTGTCAGGTCGAAACACTCTCGTCGAGCAACGCACCGCTCACGGGCGAGCCGCGGGCTTCGCGCCGTCGCCGTCGCCGTCGTCGGCGGCGACGCGGCTCTCGGCGAACGCGATGGCGATCCCGAGCGCCACCACGACGACCACGGCCACGACGACCAGGTGCCGACCGACGCCCGTGGGGCGCGGCAGGCGCGTACCGAACATCGAGCGCTCGGCGGGCACGAGCTGGTCGCCCGTCTCCTGCATCTCCGGGGGGATCGGCGTCGCCATGGGCGAACGCTAGCAGCAAATGGCCCCTTTTTGCCGGGCCGGTGCCGGGTTAGGGCCCTCACCAGGACGAGCTGACCGACGATCGCTGTGGCGACGCCCGGTGCGCATGACGCCGTCGAGGGCCAACGCGATCATCACCGCCCGGTGTGACGCCAAGGCCCGGGACGGCGAGGTCGCGTACCCCGAGGTCTCGGCGGCGAGCGCGGTCAGCTGGTTCTTCCGAGGGCTCGTTGCCCTCGACGCAGGAGAGACGACATGCCGGTCAAGGGAGCCTACGAGGTCACGTCGCTGCGGCAGCTGCAGCGCTACCACCACAGCACGCTGAACACCTTCAGCGACGGCGAGACGCTCGTCGAAGCCATCCACCGCCGGCCGGGCATCTACGGGCCGAACCCCATCGCCTACCTGTCGCTGCTGGCGCGGCGTCCCACGCTCACGCTCGGCGACATGGACGAGGCGCTCATCAACGATCGCAGCCTGGTGCGCGCCACGGCGTTTCGGGGCTCGCTCTTCCTGCTCGCGTCCGAGGACTACCCGCTCTACTTCCGCGCGCTCTACGACACGCTCTCGTCGACGGGCATGTCGCGCCTGCGCAGCGAGGGCTTCGACGAGGAGGCGCTCAAGCGCTTCGGCGAGCGGCTGCGCGGGGTGGGCTTCAGCATGCCCAAGAGCGACGCCGACGTCATCGCCGTCTTGTTCCCCGGCAAGGAGCGCCGCCCCGGCACCGACGTCGAGCGCACCATCCTGCGCAAGCTCTGCGACATCGGCGTGCTCATCCGCACCACCACCAAGGGCTGGAAGGGCAACCAGTTCAACTACGCGCTGGCCGACCAGTGGATGCCCGAGTCCGCGCTGACGGTGGAGCAGGTGGAGAACTCCCGCGTCGACGTGGTGCGCCGCTACCTGCGCTGCTACGGCCCCGCGCGCCTCGAGGACGCCGCCTGGTGGACGGGCCTGCAGGTGGCAGAGGTGCGTCGCGTGTTCGAGGTCCTGGGCCGCGAGGTGGTCAAGTTCCCCGTCGACGGCCTGGGCGAGGGCCTGGTGACCTTGCGCGAGGTGGCCGACCAGACGAGGAAGGGCGCCGGCGCCGTCGAGCGCATCCTGTTCCTGCCGCTGTGGGACGCCTACGCGCTCGGCTGGCGCGATCGCACGCGCGTGGTCGAGCCGCGCTTCGCGCCCTGGGTCTATGACCCGGCGGGCAACACCACCTCCATCATCGTCGAGGAGGGCCGCTGCATCGGCCTGTGGCAGTTCAGGGACAGCGACTCCATCGCCATCGAGTTCCACATCTTCGAGCCCCACGCGAACCGCCTGAACGCGGTGCGCATCGCTGCCGAACAGCACGCCAACCAGCTCGCCGTGGTAGCGGGCGCGCGCGAGGTGCGCGTCATCGAGCGCGCGCTGCCGGCGGCGCTGGCCGATCGCCCGGCCGCGAGCTTCCTGTGGCCGCTCGGCAAGGAGCCGGTGTTCCGCATCTCCGACAACGACTACGACAACCCCATGGACCGCCGCGAGCGCCAGCCGAACGTGTTGCGCTCCAAATTCCTCGACGACGAGCGCCTGGTACGTCCTGCCGACGAGGCGCGCGACGCGGCGCACGAGCGCCCCTCGCTGCGCGTGGGCGGCGCCAAGCCCGTGCTCAAGGCCAACGTCGAGAAGCCGGTGCCGGCGGTCGCTGGCGAGGTGAAGGGCAAGCAGATCACGGTGCGCGTGGCGGCGCCGAAGCCGAAGGTCGCGGCAGCGCTCCCGAGCAAGAAGCCGGCGGCCACGCGCGCGCCGGTGCCGAAGAAGCCGGCAAAGAAGGCGGGCAAGAAGCGGTAGCAGCGCGCTGGTGTCTGTGGCGCTGTTACGCGCTACTCGCCGAGCGCCTCCAGCGCGCGCAGCACCTCGTCGACGTGGCCGTCGACCTTCACCTTGGGCCAGGCGCGCGCGATGCGGCCGTCTCTGCCCACGAGGAAGGTCGAGCGAATCACGCCCACGGTGGGCTTGCCGTACATCAGCTTCTCGCCCCAGGCGCCGTAGGCCTTGTGCGTCGTCAGCTCGGGGTCGGACAGCAGCGCGAAGTTCAAGCTGTACTTCTGGCGAAAGCGCGCGTGGCTGTCGGTGGAGTCCTTCGAGATGCCGAAGAGCGCCGCGCCCTTGCCGGCGACGCGCGCGAGGTTGTCGCGGAAGTCGCAGGCCTCGATGGTGCAGCCTGGCGTGTCGTCCTTCGGATAGAAGTACACCACCACCGGCGATCCGAGGTGCGCCGCGAGGCTGTGGGCGGCGCCGTCGTCGCCGGGCAAGGTGAAGGGCGGCGCGGGCTGGCCGGCGATGGGGGCGGAGCTCGGCGTCGGTGGCGCCGTCGTCGACGAGGTCGGCGCACGCGACGGCGTCGTCTGCTTGGCGGGCGGCGTCTTCCCTGACGCTGCCTGCTTCTTTGCTGGCGCCTTCTTCTTTGCTGGCGCCTTCTTCTTTGCTGGCGCCTTCTTCTTTGCTGGCGCTTTCTTCTTTGCTGGCGCCTTCTTCTTGGCCGGTGTCTTCTTCTTCTTCTTCTTCTTCTTCGGCATGATCGATCCCTCTCGTGCGGCAGGCGCCGCGGCTTGGATGCGGCGCGTGGTCAAAGGTGGCTGCGTAGGGCGTTTTGGCGCGCGGTCTCGCGGCGCAGGGCCATCTCCTGCGTCGCGAACAGCAGGAGTGGCGGCGCGCGCAGCGAGAGCGTGAGTCGCGCCCCCATGGGCAGGTCCAGCACCTCGTGGGGGCCGTCGAGGTACACCCGCCCCTCGCGCATCTTCGAGGTGACGCTGACCTCGTCGCCGTCGCTGAGCCACAGGGTGGCGAGGGCGTAGCGCGGGCCGTCGGCGAGGAAGGGCTCGCGCACCCGCAGCTGCGCGCGCGCGTCGTGCAGCCCCGTGATCTCCCCACCCGCCGACGACATGGCGGCGGTGGAGCCCGCGGCCGTTGCCACCCAGATGCCGCTCGACTTCTGGTCCTCCACGACGCCGCGGTGCTCCACCAGCACGCGCGAGGTGGCGGCGGGGTTCTTGTGCGCCACCAGCACGTCGTTCAGCACCGGGAAGGGCAGCGCCGCGCCGTCGATGGTGCCGCCGAGGCGGCGCACGGCGGTGGGCTTGAGGCGCCCGGCCAGCACCTCCGAGAGCAGCGCGGCGAAGGTGCCCCGGTGGGCGGCGCACAGGAAGCCAACCGAGTGGGCCGTGTCGGAGTTGACGCCGAGCACCGGCGTGGCAGCGACCTTGTGGCTGGTGTCGAGCAGCGTGCCGTCGCCGCCCACGGAGATCACCAAGCGCCGGCCCTCGCACATGCCGGCGCGCAGGCGCGCGCGATAGACGCGCGTGCAGCCCACCCCGGCGTCGCCGAGCGCGCGCTCGACCTCGACCAGCGTGGCCTCGTGCGCCTCGTGGGCCGCGCGCATGGGCTCGGTGCTGGGGTCGCCGCGTCTGAGCAGGCGCTTGATGCGGCTGTTGCGCTTCTCGAGCGCCAGGCGCAGCTGCGACTTCTTGTACACGACGAGCACCTCGGGCTTTGCCATTCGCTCCTCGTCGACGTCGCCGCCGCGGTGCCTCGGATCGCGACCCACGGCCTCGTGCGCTTGACCGGCGCTCGGCCACGGTCCTACCGTGACAGCGCGGACCCGGGGAAGCCCCGCCGCGGCCCCGGTTGGAGGAGTGCGTTGCCTATCGAAGAGGCGAAGAAGCGCGAGCTGGTGGCAGGCATCTCCGGCATCTTGCGGCAGAGCCCGCTGCACGCCACGCTCGACACCCAGCGCGTGGCGATGGCCTTCTCGATGGTGCTCGACAACGTCGAGCCCGGCCAGCCCATCGACCTGCAGCACCTCTACCAGTGGCTGGTGAGCCAAAACGCCAACGAGAAGGACTCGCTCGAGCTGTGCGTGGTGCTCAAGCTGCGTGAAGACAAGCTCGGGGTGCAGTTCACGGCGCCGGCCAAGGCCCAGTACATGGACAAAGAGGTGCTGGACGACCTGGCGGGGCGCTTCCAGACCAAGGCCGAGCGGGCCCAGGGCTGGGACAAGAAGGCCGCCGAGGCGTCGCCACCGCCGCCGGGCGCCAAGCAGTCGACCTGGGAACCAACGAAGAAGAAGGGCCAGGAGAAGACCCACCGCGCCTACCCAGCGGTGCTGGCAGCTTCCGTGCTGGCGGCCGTTGGCTACTGGGGCTGGACCTTCTCGGTGGCCAACGAGCCCCTGCGGCCCGCGACGGTGGTCGATACGGCGGCGCTCAAGTGCCAGGAGCTCATCGCCAACGACCGCATCGTCGTCTGCAGGCTCACGCGCGAGCAGTTCGCGGCGGAGACCAAGGACGCGATCATGACCCGCGCCGACGTCACGCTGCGGGAGCTGCGCTCCACCAGGGGCGCGCAGGTCATCTACGTGAAGGTCGAGAACCGCCTCAAGATCCGTCGTCCTTGACCGGCCCGTCACGATAAAATAGAATACGCATTCTTATTATGGCGCCGCCCAACCCGGCCGAGCTGCAGTGGGTGCGCGCGCCGCAGCAGGCGCGCAGCCACGACACGCTCGCGCGCTTGCTCGACGCCGCCGAAGCCATGCTCGAGGAGGCGCCCTGGGACCAGTGCACGGTGGCGGCGCTGGTGGCGCGCGGGCGCTCGTCCATCGGCGCCTTCTACGCGCGCTTCCCCGACAAAGACTCGTTGCTGCAGCACCTGCATCAGCGGCGCTCCACCGATGGCGTCCACACCGCCGACGCTGCGCTGGCGTCGGAGCGCTGGGCCGGCGTGCCCATCGAGCCCTTGATCCGCGCCGTGGTGGCCTTCGTGGCGCAGGACTACGTCGACCACGCGGGCTTGCACCGCGAGATCGTGCGGCGCAACAGCACCGACGCGCGCTTCCGCGAGCGCTCGGCGCACGTCGCAGGTCACGTGGTGCGCCTGATGGCGCTGCTCTTGGAGGAGCGGCGGCAGGAGATCGACGTCGACGACACCTTGCGCGCCGCCGACATGCTCCATCGCATCCTGTACTCGGTGCTCGACCAGAGCGTGCAGTTCGTCGACCGCCCGCCAGGCCCGGTGGCGCTCACGCCGCCGCTCCTGGTGGAGGCCATCGTGCGCGCCATGCTCGGCTACCTGGGCGTGCGCGCCGCGTCGCCACGGGGAAAGCCATGACCCGCAGCGCCGGTGCGTTGGCGTGGGTGGTGCTGCCGGCGCTGGCGCTGGTGGCGTGCGCGCCGCCCCTGGTCGAGGCCGGGCCACTGCCGCCGCGCCCCGAGCTGAGCGCCTTCGGCCGCGACCAGGGCCGCGGCAACTTGCTCGGCGTGCAGGTGTGGTTGACGACGCGCGACTACGCTGACCGGGCGCGCCTGCGCGCGCGGCTCGATGGCTGGCTCGACCTGGCGCGTCGCCAAGGCCTCGTCGACGAGCGCACCGTGGTGGTGTTCCCCGAGTACGCGGGCGCTTGGCTCGTCGCCGAAGGCGAGGGGCCTGCGGTGGTGGACGCGGGCAGCATCGGCGAGGCCATGACGGCGTTGGCGCTGGCGCACCTGCCGGAATTCGCGGCCGCGCGCCTGAGCGCCACCGCCGCCGACGCCGACGCCTACGCGGCCTTCGCCGTGAAGGCGCCGCGCATCGCCGAGGCCATCGGCGAGGTGTTCGGCGGCCTGGCGCGCGATCACGGCGTCACCGTGGTGAGCGGCAGCGCCATCCTGCCGATGCCCGCCGTGCAGGACGGCGTCATCAGCGTCACGCCGGGCGCGCCCTTGCAGAACGTGGCCTTCGTGTTCGGCCCCGACGGTGCGCCGGCCGCCGAGGTGGTGCGCAAGGCCTTCCCCACCGAGAGCGAGCTGCCCTTCGTGCAGCCCGCCGGCGTCGAGGAGCTGCCGGTGTTCGACACGCCGGCGGGCCGGCTTGGGGTGTTGATCTGCGCCGACTCCTGGTACCCGTCGAGCTACCGCGTGCTCGCGGAGCAGGGGGCCGAGATGGTGGCGGTGCCCGTGTTCGCCACCGGCGAGTGGCGCGGCCCGTGGAAGGGCTACGACGGCGCCGACGAGCCCGACGACGTCGATCTCGACGACATCGAGCGCCTCACCGAGGATCAAGCGTGGATGAAGTACTCGGCGCCTGGCCGCGCGCCCCGCGCCGAGCTGGAAAAGGCGCTCACGGTGACCTTGCGCGGTCGCTTCTGGGACCTGCAGGCCGAGGGCCAGCCCTTGGTGGTGAACGGCGACGCGCGCGAGCGCGCGCCTGAGCTGGACGCGCCGCTCTTGGTGAGCCTGTGGCTGTAGAGCTGGCGACGCCTGCTTGACGCCAGCGCGTCCAAGGTGGCATCCCCAGGGGCATGCGAGCTGCCCTCCGTCACGTCGCCATCCTCGGCGTCATCGCCATCACCGCCTGCCCGGCCCCGGCGGACACCCCCAAGGCGTCTGACGCCGGGCCCGAGTACCGCTTGAAGCCCCCGAAGGAGCGTGTGGAGAAGAGCGACATCCCCGCCCCCCCCGACGTGGCGGCTGCCCCGGCCGACGCCGAGAAGAGCGCGAGCGGCTTGGCCTCGAAGGTGATCAAGCCCGGCCAGGGCGGCGACAAGCCCACCGCCGACGACGCGGTGGAGGTGCACTACACGGGCTGGACCACCGACGGCAAGATGTTCGACTCGTCGGTGCAACGAGGCCGCACCACCAGCTTCGCGCTCAAGGGTGTCATCAAGGGCTGGACCGAGGGCGTGCCGCTCATGACCGTGGGCGAGACGCGCCGCTTCTGGATCCCCTCGGAGCTCGCCTACGGCGACAAGCCCACACGGCCGGGCGCGCCCGCCGGCATGCTGGTGTTCGACATCGAGCTCGTCCGCATCCTGCGCGCGCCGCCCACGCCGCCCGACCTGGACAAGCCGCCCAAGGACGCCACCGTCTTGCCCTCGGGCCTGGCCTGGCGCTCGCTCAAGAAGGGCACGAGCAGCGAGCACCCCACGTCGACCAGCGTGGTGGAGGTGCATTACGCGGGCTGGACCAAGGACGGCAAGATGTTCGACTCGTCGTTCCGCCGCGGTCGCACCGCCAAGTTCCCGCTCTCGGGCGTGGTCAAGGGCTGGACCGAGGGCGTGCCGCTCTTGACGGTGGGCGAGACCGGGCGCTTTTGGATCCCAGCGGAGCTCGCCTACGGCAAGGAGCCCATGCGGCCCGGCGCGCCCGCCGGCGATCTGGTGTTCGACATCGAGCTCGTGGCCATCGATCACAAGTAGCGCGGCGATGGCGCGCGTCGGCGCAGCGTCCGTAGTTCGACGGCGCGTGGGCGAGCGCCCACGCACGCTCGGTCGGGGCGTTCGTTTCGTTGCGAGGCTCGGTGCTTTCGGGGACACTGCGCGCGTGCGCGCGCTCATCGTCACCCTCGCTGCCCTGTTGTCTTGGCCCACGCTCGCCCAGCCGGCCGCGCTGGCCGTGGTGCCGCTCGACGCCCTCGGCGTGGAGCCCGCGCTGCTCGCGCGCCTCGACGCCGCCGTTGGCGAGCGCGCCCGCGCCAAGGGCGGCCGCGTGGCCGATGCCGCTGCGGTGATTCGCGCCAACGCCGAGCGACCCTGCGCGGGCGACGCCGCCTGCTTGAGCGCGCTCGGCAAGCGTGTCAACGCGAGCGGCGTGGTGGCCGGCAGCGTGGGGCTGGCCGGCGACACCATCACCGTGGCGCTCAAGATCGTCGACGTGGCCTCTGGAGTGGAGACGCGCACCGAGCAAGGCAAGGCACCGCTCGATCAAGCCGAGGAGCAGGTGCGCGCGCTGGCCTACAAGCTGCTCGATCCGGCCGGCTACAACGCCAGCGGCGCCATCTTCGTGGATCTCGGCGTGCCCGGCGCCACCGTGGTCATCGACGGCGCGCCGCGCGGCACCACGCCGCTCATCGGCCCCATCGGCGGGCTGCCGCCCGGGCGCCGCGCCGTGGAGGTGCGCGCACCCAACGTGCAGCCGTGGCGCAAGTTCCTCGACGCGCCGGTGGACGGCGTGGCGCGCGTGCGCCTGGTGCGCGAGGGCGATCGCCTGGTGGAGCGCGCCGCCGGCACGGGCGGCGAGGGCAAGGGCGGCGAGAAGGTGGCGGTGTCGCCCTTGGTGTGGGCCGGCGCTGGCGCCTTGGCCGTGGGCGTGGGGTCGAGCGTGGGCAGCGCCGTGGCGTACGGCGTGGCCTCGAGCGCGCGCACGCGCTTCGTGGGCGGCGAGCGCAGTGTCGATGTGCTCGACACCAGCAACAACGCGCGCCTCGCCTTTGGCGTGCTGGTGCCGCTGGCGGTCGTGGGCGTGGTGGGCGGCGTCACGCTGGCCACCATCGGGATGATGGAATGACGGGCGCGCAAGTGCGGGAGCGAGAGATGGCGAAGCTTGGCTCGTGGGCGACGGTGCTGATGGTGGCGGCGTCGATGCTGTGCGCCGGGTGCCCGGGCATCGTGGAGTGCAAGGGCGACGCGGACTGCCGTGACGACGAGCGCTGCGCGCTCTCGAGCGATCCCGCGCGCGGCGGGTGCGTGCCCGTGGACGCGGCGGAGGGCGAGGGAGAAGGCGAGGGTGAGGGCGAGGGGGAAGGCGAGGGTGAGGGTGAGGGGGAAGGGGAGGGGGACCCCGTGGCGTCGATCGAGCTGGTGGCGACGCCGAGCGCGATGGGTGCGGTGACCCTTGCGGCTGACGCAACCGTGTACGGGTACACGCGCGGGTTCACGCTGCAGGCGCGCGGGCTCGACGCCGGGGGAGACCCAGTGGTGGCCACGTGCACGCTGTCGAGCGGTGCCAACCCGAGCACGATCGTGGCGCCCACACCCACGACGATCGACCAGAATGTGACGGCGCGCTGCGATGGCAACGGCGATGACAGCGACGACGAGGCACGGGTGCTTTCGCTGTGGCCGCTGGCGGCGACGGTGGCAGCAGTGACGCCTGCGGTGCTCACGCTCGGCGACACGGCGGACGCTGACGAGTACGTGGACGCGACCGAGTCGGCGAGCTGCGCGTTCGACGCGCCGGCGCCTGCGGAGCGCAGCGGGAACTACACGGTGCGCTGCAGCCGCGGGGATGAAGAGGTGACGGTACCGGTGACGGTCGCGTTCCGCCCTGAGGTGACGAGCGCGGTGCTTGGGCTCGACGCGACGGACGCGTTGATCGTGCGCTTGCAGCAGCGGGCGGCGGAGTCGTGCACGGTGGAGTGCGATGGGGGATCGGTGAGCTCTCCGCAGCAGGATACCAACGGGTCGGTGGTGGTGGCGTTCCCCACGGCGTTGAGCGGCGCGCAGTCGTGCGCGGTGAGCTGCTCGTCGGCGCTCGGGGGGCCGGCGTCGGCGCCGGGGGGTGAGGTTGGGGTTTGGTATGGGAGTGTGATCCAGAAATCCGACCTGGCGTCGATGACAAGCGTCGATGCGTTGGTGGGCCAGGTCTCGCTCACGACGGAGGACCTCAGCGGCGAGACCTTGGGTGCGCCGTTCGTCATCGTGACGGGGCACATGAGCTTCACCGACACGGTCAACGGCGTGAACAATGTCATTCTCGACTTCCCCCGTCTCCTTGAGATTGGCGGAGCACTTTCGATTGCAGACTGTGACGACATCACGTCGCTCAAGGATCTCAATGGTAACGATGACCTCGACGAGAATAACGACGGAATCGATGAAGACTATTCGTTTCCCGTATTGACAAGAATCGGCGATGAGCTAGAGGTGAGCGGTAACGGAGCGCTGACGAGCATCAGCTTTCCTGCGCTCGCGGAGATAGGGACCTCGCTAGAGGTGAGCGGTAACGGAGCGCTGACGAGCATCAGCTTTCCAAATAGCTATACCCTTGGAGACGGAAGCGGTCTCGATTTCAATGTGAGCGACAACAACTCCGACCTTGACTGCACCGAGATTGACGCCGTCCTCGACGCGACGGTTCTGTGTCCGGAAGTGTTCTTGGCTTGGCGCAGCACCACGGACTGCGGCCTGACCTGCCACTGAGCGCATGGCGGAGGCGGCGCGCGCCGAATGCGTGAACGGCGCAACGGCAGCCTCGTCCGATATCTTGCTTCCTGCGGCCGCAGGACGTCCAGGCGAGTTCCTACCAAACGGCGCCGGCGCACCTCGCGACCCCGCGATAACCGGCCCCTGCGCGGCGTCGGCACGTCGCGCTGGGCTCGCCGTGCCGGCGCCGCGTCGTCGCTGCCGCGGGCCGCGGCCATCACGCCTTCGCTCGAGCGCAGTATCCGGAGAAGGCAGCTGGGGCTTGTCGTGGTTCCTTCGTCGACGATCGCTGCTCTCGCGAGAGCATGCGATCATGCCGTACCGGGGCACGGGCGTGCTGGGTTGACGACGTCACTGCCTGGGTGAACGGCCCCCCTTCTAGATCTTCCCCCATAAGAATGGGGGAAGCCGTGCAGGGTTCGGTGGGCCGGTGTGCTAGTGGTCGTGGTCTTGGTGCTGAATTGCGCTTCGGACGTCGTCGAGCACCCTCGGCAAGCCTTGCGTGACGTCGTCGTTGGGGATGCGCAGCACGCGGATGCCGAGGGCGGCGAGCGTGGCGTCGCGGTCTTGGTCCTGCTGGCGCCGGCCTTGGTGCACGGGACCGTCGACCTCGATGGCGAGGCGGACCTCGGGGGCGTAGAAATCGAGGACGAAATCCGAAACTGGATGCTGCCTGCGGAACGACACGCCGAGACCTTTGCCGCGCAGCTCGTGCCAGAGGGTGAGCTCGGTTGCGGTCATCTTCCGTCGGAGGAGCCGAGCCCGGGCGACTCCTCGAACGCCATTGCTTCTGTCGTTCATGGCGCATCACGACGCACGTGACGTGCCAGCCCGAAGCCGGCACGGCTTCCCCCATTCTTATGGGGGAAGATCTAGAAGGGGGGCCGTCTGGTCCGGCAGCGCCACCCCGCACCCGGCAGGCCGGCGCTGCACGAAGGCACCACCGTCTGCTCTCGCGAGAGCAGCGATCGCGTACGAAGGAGCCACGACAAGCCCCAGCTCCTCGTCTTCTGTGCTCATGGCCCGCCGCGGCCCTCGTGGCATGCTCTCGCTCCACCCGGTTCAACCCCTGGACCCCAATGACCCCGCGCACGAAGCTCACCCTCGCTCTGCTCCTCCCGCTCGCGGCCTGCCGCTGTGGCGGCGAACGCCCCTGTGCCTCGGCGCGCGACTGCCTGGCGGACGAGCTGTGCGCGGCGAGGCCGGAGGGGTCCATCTGCGTGCCCGTGGACGCGGCGGAGGGCGAGGGGGAAGGCGAGGGTGAGGGCGAGGGGGAAGGCGAGGGTGAGGGTGAGGGGGAAGGGGAGGGGGAGGGTGAAGGGACGATCACGCTGAGCGCATCGGTGCACGGCACCACCGTCCCATCGGACGCCATGGTGGAGCGCGGCGCCACGGTGACCTTCTCGTGGACCTCCACGGGCACGCTGACGGACTGCAGCTTCTCGGTGAACAGCGGCGCGGCGAGCGCAGTGGAGCCCGTGGACAGCGTGGCCGTCATCGTCGACGACGACGCGGAGGTGGTGGTGGACTGCGACGGCGCGCCGGCGGCGACACGGAGCATCTCGGTTGCGTATGTGGCGGTGAACCCCACGGGCGAGGCGGACCTGGCGGTGGCCCAGGACCAAGAGGTGGCGTTCACCTTGACGCACCCGGGGCTCACGGGCTGCTCGCGGGCCGACAGCTTCGCGGCGACGGCGCCGAGCTCGCCGACGTGGACCGTGGCGGTGACGTGCGAGCCGGTGGGGAGCGTGGTGGATGAGCACGGCATGGTGCTTGACAGCAGCGACACCATGAGCGGCATCGTGAGCCTCGACGTGATTCTTCACGGGTTGACGGTGAGCCCGGCGGGGCGCCTGGCCGCGGGCGAGGCGGCGGACATCGAGGTGGCGGTGAACAGCGAGGTGACGAGCTGTGTGGGCGGTGGCGTGAACGCGACGGGGGGTGGCGTCACGCGCACCTTGCACTTCGGCAACGGCTTCCTAGAGACCAGGACGGTGACGGTGAGCTGTGTGACGGCGACGGGCGCCGAGGCGAGCATGAGCGTGGTGGTGCCGGTGCAGGTGGCGATCGTGGAGCTGTTCGCGACCATGAGCGGAGGGTTGAGCTTTCGGGTGAGCGGGGATCTGAGCGCGAGCTGCACGGCGGAGCGCGCCGTGCAGGCCGGCACCGGCGGCGCGGCGACGATCCCGGCAGGGACGGGGACCGAGACCTTGTCGCTGACCTGCGCAGGGGTGCCGGACCCGGCGGAGAATGAGGATCAGGTGTCGGTGACGGTGGAGTGGGGGCCGGTGACGGATACGGATTTCGCGAGCAAGCGGGACGCCGTCGGGTCGGAGACGTGGTTGATCGCGGGGAACTTGACGGTGTCGGGTCGGACAAGCGGGGTCTTCGAGCTGGAGTCGTCGGTGCTGGCGGGGATTGGTGGGAATTTGTCGGTGACGAACAACATCGACGGCACCAACAACCCGCAGGTGCAGGTGAACCTGCCGGCGCTCGAGCGCGTCGGGGAGATCGTGGAGTTTCGGAATAATGAGGACCTGGTGGTCTTTGCGTCCGCGTTTCAGCGGCTGCGCGCAGTTGGGGGTGGGCTGAGCTTCGAGACCAACGGGGCGAACTTCACGGGGCTGAGCCTGCCGGCGCTCACGAGCGTGGGTGGGTCGGTGACGGTGAGTGGGAATGGGGTGCTGG
>JADZDP010000130.1 GCA_020850995.1 Deltaproteobacteria bacterium | reverse complement strand
CCCTCCTCCTGTCTGCCTGCGGCTCGGGCAAGAAGCCCGACCTGAGCCGCGAGCCCGCCATCGACGAAGACAAGGTCGCCGTGCCGGTGGCGCCGCCGCCGAAGCCGCCGCCGCCGCCACCGCCGCCCTCGTCCCCGGCGCTGATCGATCCGCCGCCGCTGGTGAACGGCGTGGCGCCGACCTTGTAGCGAGCGCCCCGGCGCTGCTGCACCGCTGCCGGCTCGACGCGAGCGCGCGTCAGCGCTCGTGCGCGCCTGCCTCTTGCAACAACTGCACGCGCTGCTCGCCGGCGCCCGCGGGCGGCGTCACGGTCACGGTGCGCTGCAGCTCCCACTCCGGCACTGGCGGCGGCGGTGTGTTGACGAGGTCGGCCACACCCCAGATCGACAAGGCGCCCCCCGCCGCGCCCACGCCGAAGCCGCCGAGCGCCATGCCCGGGTTCTTGCCGATGACCTGCGCCACGCCGATGAGCGAGCCGATCCCCGCCACCACCACGCCGGCGCCGACCTTTCCCCAGGCGCCGAAGTAGTACATCGCGAGATCGTCGTCGTAGGCGGCCTTGCGCGCGGCGAAGTTCTGCTCGGCCAAGGGCCGCAGGATGCGCAGCTCGGCGTCGACCTTGGTGGTGCCGCCCGGGTGGATGGGCACGTCCACCTCCACGGGCTCGTAGTCTTGGCGCAGCAGGCGCAGCTTCTGCTCTCCGGTGGCCAGGTTGTCGATGCGCGTGGGTGTGGTGCCCATCTTCTCGCCGCCGAGCAGCACCTCGGCGCCGCGGGGATCGGTGTTGATCTCGAGGCTGCCCGCGTTGCCCACCACGCGCGCGGCCCCGCCGAGCTTGCTCTTGGTGAGCATCGCCGAGGCCATGCGCGTGACCGCGTCGACCAGGGCGTTCTCGTCCTTGGCCGTGCGCTCTTGCACGCGCGCCATGGGCTCGAGCGTCTTGGCGTCGATCTCGCTCATGGTCACCATGTAGTTGTCGCCGATGACGTCGAGGGCGCCGGTGACGATGCGCTTGGCGTCGAGTGCTGCGCCGATCTCGGCCAGGCACTTGTCGCTCTCGCAGCCCGCTTGCTGTTTCTGCGCCTCGAGATCGAGCACGCGCGCGATGTCGTCGCGGCCGATGACCACGCGGCGCGGGTCGGCGGCGTAGACGCCTTGCACCACGTCGGTGAGGGCCTGCGCGAGCTGTTGGTCGTCGACGCCGCGGCGGGCGTTGATGCCGAGGATGACGGTGCGCAGGCGGTCGTCGGCGGGCGCCTCGGCGCGCGCCACGAGGGGCGCGCCCAGGGCGAGCAGGAGCACGGCGATGATGGCGGGTGAGACGCGCATGGGCGGCAGTCTACCTCCGCGCCGGATCCGACCGCGCAAAAGCCGGCGCCGAGGTGCGGAGATGCTGCTAAGAGCCACGCCGTGACCTTCGCCGCGCCGCCCTCCAACGGGTCGTCTACCGCCGCGCCCCTGCGGGCTCCGGCCCGCTGGGCCGAGCGCCCGGTCGACGCGAGCGCGGTGGCGGCCCTCAGGGCGGGCTGCGCGCTGCCCGAGCCTTTGGCACGCGTCATGGTGGGGCGCGGCGTCACCGACGTGGCGGCGGCCGAGGCCTACCTCTCGCCCCGCCTGCAAGCGCTGCCCGACCCCCTGGCGCTGGCGGGCATGGAGTCCGCGGTGGACCGGCTGGTGGCGGCCGTCGATGGCGGCGAGACCATCGGCGTCTTCGGCGACTACGACGTCGACGGCGTCACCTCCACCACGCTCTTGTGGGACTTCTTGGAGCGCGTGGGCGCGCGCGTGGTGGCCACCATCCCCGATCGCCTGGTGGAGGGCTATGGGCTCTCCAAGGCCGGCGTCGAGCGCCTGGCGGCGGCCGGGGCCAGCCTCATCGTCACGGTCGATTGCGGCGTCACCGCCCACGAAGAGGTCGACTTCGCGCGCGATCGCGGCCTCGATGTCGTTGTCATCGACCACCACACCGTGCCGGTGGCGCTGCCGCGCGCCGTCAGCGTCATCAACCCGCACCGCGCCGACTGCACGCGCGGCTCCGAGGCGCTCTGCGCCGCGGGCGTCACCTTTAACCTCGCCATGGCGCTGCGCCGACGCCTGCGCGAGCGCGGCCACTTCAGCGGCACGCGCCTCGAGCCCGATCTCAAGGCCGCGCTCGATCTGGTGGCCTTGGGCACCGTCGCCGACGTGGTGCCGCTCACGGGCGAGAACCGCGTGCTGGTGGCGGCCGGCGTGGCCGCGGTGCGCCAGGGCAAGCGCCTCGGTCTGCGCGCGCTCGTCGACGTCGCGGGCACCCGCTTGGCGGCCGTCGACGCGGGCACCCTCGGGTACCAGGTGGGTCCGCGCATCAACGCCGCCGGCCGCCTGGGCGACGCCATGCAGGCGGTGGCGCTGTTGCGCTCCACCGACGAGCACCAAGCGCGCGGGCTGGCGGCGCGCTTGGATCGCGAGAACCTGTCGCGCCGCGAGCTCGAGCGCCGCATCGTCGACCAGGCGGTGCGGCAGGTGGAGGAGAGCGCGCTCTTGCGCCAAAGCTCGCTGCTGGTGGTGGGCGACGAGGGGTGGCACCCGGGCGTCGTGGGCATCGTCGCCTCGCGCCTGGTGGAGCGCTTCGGTCGCCCCGCCGTGGTGGTGGGCGAGGGCGGCCGTGGCAGCGGGCGCAGCATCGAGCGCTTCCACCTTCACGAGGGGCTGTGCGCCGTCGCCGCCGCAAGCGATGGCGGCGGCCTGCAGAGCTTCGGCGGGCACGCCCATGCCGCCGGCGTGCGCGTGCGGCCCGGGCAGCTCGACCGCTTCCGCGACGCCTTGGCCGAGGTGGCTGCGGCGCGGCTCTCGGCGGACGATCTGCAGCGCGTGCTGGTGCACGACGGCCAGCTCGAGCTCGCCGCCGTCGACCACGCGCTGTGCCGCGCGCTCGAGCGCGCGGCGCCCTTCGGGCGCAAGAACGCCGCGCCGAGCTTCCTGTTTCGCGGGCTGTCGCTCGTCGGCATGCGCACGCTCGCGGGCGGGCACCTCAAGGCCGTGGTCGACGGCGCGCGCGGCGTCGAGCTGATCGCGTTCGGCGCCGCCGAGCGGGCGGCACAGATCGGCGCCAGCGTCGACGTCATCGCGACCCCCGAGATCAACGAATTCCGCGGCGCGCAGACGCTGCAACTGCGCGTGCGAGACTTCAAATGACGTCGCTGCTGCTGACCATCGCCGCCACCATTGCGGGCGCGGGCACGGCGGTCGATGTGGTGTTTCTGCCCGACGACGCGGACGCGCCGCCGCTGGTGGTGCGCGTGAGCCAGCAGGGCGCCACGCGCACGGTGGCGTGGGTCGTCGCCAGCGAACAGCCCGCCCGTGGGGTGCGCTCCGATCAGAAGGGCGCGCCGCGTTCGTTGCTGGCGCTGCCGCAACCGCCCGCGGGCGCCGCCCTCGCCGACGACGGCGCCAACCTGGTGCTCACCATCGACGACGCGGGCGACTGGGCGCGTCGCTACCAGGGCAAGAACGGGCGCACGCGCGTGGCGGGCGTCGCCGTGGCGGGCGAGCGGACCTTGCGGCTGCTGGCGCCGGCCCTCGGCGCGCCTGCCGGGGCGGCCGTGCTCGTGGGCGCGCAGGTGCGCATCGCGGGCCGGGGCATCGCGCTGGCGCCGGCCCCCGCGGCAAAGGCCGTGCTGCGGGTGGGCGGTGAGCTAGTGGTGGCCGAGCCCACGCCCGTCGACGGCGCAGGCGCGTGCGGGACGGTGGTTGCGGCGTCGTGGTCGAGCGAGCTGCCCCCGCTCCGGCTGGTGGCCTCGGGCAGCCCCGTGTGCGTGGGAACCATGGCTGTCGCGCGCGTGGCGGGCGTGCGCGTGGGGCCGCAGCGAGACCAGCCGCTCGCGGGCGTGGTCGTCGCCGTGGCGCCGTGATGGCGCTCGAGCTGCCAGATGCTCAGATGGACTGACCGGCCCGCTGCGCGCGCACGCTCTCGAGCAGCCAGGCGCGCAGGCGCCGCTCGTCGCCCGGCGCGAACTTGCGGAACGCGGCGCCGGCCATCCACGAGCCCTGCAGATCCTCCACCCACACCACTTCGGAGGCGACCTTCAAGAGGTCGAGCTCCTTCTTCACGGGGATGTAGAGCAGCACGTTCACCAGGTCGCCTACGCGGAACTCTTGGCTCGACTCGAAGCTGATGCCGCCGATGGCGATGTTGCGCGAGGTGGTGGTGAACGACTGGCTGCGCGCCGTGATCTCCACGCGGATCTCGATGGGCGCGCGCAGGTGTCGCGTCGCCTTGTTTTGCGGGTGCGCGATCTTGCCGTCCTCGGGCGGCGCCGTCGCCGGCACCGTGGGCTCTGGCGGCTCCACCCGCGCCGGGGCGGCTCGTTTCGCGCTCGCTGCCGTCGGGGAAGCCTTGTTTTTCGCCATCGTTGTTTCTTGTCCTTGCAAACGGAGAAAAGTTCCAGCGACGCGGGTGGGTCGCCCGCGGCCGCGAAACCGGGGCCATCCTAGGGAAGCGGATCCCTCGGCTGCAAGCTTGGGCCCTTTTCCGGCCGTTCGGGCCGAGCCCGCTGCCCTGGGACGCGGCTGGCGTGTAGGGTCGCGTGCGTGAAGACGCGGAGCCTCATGGTGCCCGAGGAGCTGGCCGGCGAGCGCCTGGACGTGGTGCTGGCGCGCCTGGTGCCGGGCCTTTCGCGACGACAATCGCGCCGACTGGTCGATGCCGGCAGCGTGTTCGTCGATGGGCGGCGCTGCCAGGTGTGCTCGCGACCCGTCAGGCCCGGCGCGGCGCTCGAGGTGAACCTGGCGCCGCCCCACGCCGCGGGCGCGGCGCCCACGCTGGTGGCGCTCGATGATGACCTCGCCGTCATCGACAAGCCGGCGCGCATGCCCGCGGAGCCCACGCGCGAGGCGGCCGCGGGCAGCGCGCACCACGCGCTCGCCGAGCTGCTGCGCACGCGCGGCCTGGAGCACGGGGGCCTGCGCGCCGCTCATCGCATCGACGTCGACACGACCGGCGTGCTGGTGTTCGCGCGGCACGTCGCCGCGGCGCGCGCGCTGCATGAGCAATTCGCCGCGCAGCGAGTCGCGCGGCGCTACCTGGCGCTGGTCGCGGGCGTGCCGGCGTGGGGCCGGCGCCGCATCGATCTGCCGCTCGCGCGCCAGCGCGACCAGGCCGGCCGCATCGTCGTGGACCAGGACGGCGCCCATGCCACGACGCTGGCCGTGGTGCTGGCCCGGGGCGATCG
Source organism: Deltaproteobacteria bacterium (assembly GCA_020850995.1). Lineage (GTDB taxonomy): Bacteria > Myxococcota > UBA727 > UBA727 > VGSZ01 > JACOUT01. Next base: position 9,404 of record JADZDP010000130.1, on the reverse strand, counting down.
TGGCGCGCTCCTGGCGTGCATCCCAGCAACCGGGCGCCTGCATCAGCTACGTGCGCACCTGGCTGCCCTGGGCCATCCCCTGGCGGGCGATCGCCGCTACGGTGGCGCCGCCTTGGCGCACCTTGGCCTGCACGCGCTGGCGGTGCGCCTGGTGCCGCCCGCCGCCTGGATCGCAGGTGAACGCACCGAGCGCGCAGCGTTCGTGGCGCCGCCGCCGCCGGCCTTCCTGGCGCTCGCCGGCGGCTTGGGGGTGTTCCCCGAGGCCGTGAGCGCAGCCGCCACGGCGTTCATCGGCGGCCCCGTGCTGCCCGCGGAGCCGGCGTGAACGATGCCGTGACCCGCCTGGAAAACGGCGTGCGCGTGGTGGCGGTGCCGCGCCCGGCCCTCTCCCGCGCTCACGTGTTCGTGCAGCTCCGCGGCGGCCCCGCCCACGAAGACGACGACACCTGGGGCATGAGCCACCTGCTCGAGCACATGCTCTTTCGCGGCGCCGGTCGCTTCCCCGACGTGCGCGCGCTGACGCTCTTCGCCGATGACTTTGGCGGTGACCTCGGCGCTATGACCTATCGCGATCGCGTGGCCTTCGACACGCGCGTCGATCCCGACCGACTCGGCGACGCCCTCGGCTTGCTCGCAGACATGATCGGGGCGCCGCGGCTGCGCGGCCTCGAGGTGGAGCGCGCCATCGTCGAAGAGGAGATCGCCGACCTCTTCGACGACGACGGCAACGAGATCGACACGGAGAACGCGGTGGCCGCGCGCATCCTCGCGGGGCACCCGCTGGCCCGCTCCATCGAGGGCACGCCCGCGAGCCTGCGCCGGGCCACGCGCGCGCGCCTCAAGGCCTTCCATGCGCGCTGCTATCGCGGCGGCAACGTGGTGGTGAGCGTGGCCGGGCCCGTGGCGCCGCGGCGGGTCGTCGAGCTGGCGAACCGCGCGTTCAGGGGCATCCCCGCGGGCGACGCGCCGGCCCCGGGCATCGCGCCGCGCTCGCCCCGCCGCCGCGAGGTGACGGTCATCCCCACCGAGGCCTCGCAGACCCAGGTGCGGCTGTGCGCTCCTGTGCCTGGCCTGCGCAGCCCCGAGGCCTGGCACGCCGTCGCGCTCGCCCGCGTGCTCGACGACGGCCCGGCGTCGCGCCTGCAAGCCCGCGTGGTCGACGCCAAGGGGCTCGCCTACGCGGTGTGGGCCTTCGCCGACCAATATGAGGAGCGCGGCGTGCTCGAGGTTGGCGGCACGGTGCGCCACGACCGCGTCGAGGAGCTCGTGCACGCGCTCGCAGCCGAGCTGCGCTCGATGCAACGCCTAGGGCCCACGCCGAGCGAGCTCGCGCGCGTGCGCGAGCGCTTCCGCCGCGACGCGCGCGACGCGCGCGACGACCCCGCCGCGCTCGCCGAGGCGGCCGGCAAGGGCACGATGTTCGCTCGGCCCTGGGACCCGCGCCGCGCCATGGCGGCGCTCGCAGCGGTCCGGCAGGACCACGTCCGCTCCCTGGCGCGACGCTCGTGGGGCCATGTCCACGTGGTGCTGGCGGGCTCTCCGAGCAGGAAGGCCGTGGCGGCTGCGCGCGAGGCGGCGGCGCGGCTCGCCGCTCGGCAGTGAGACTTCGCCGCACCTTGGGGCTGCGCCACCTTCACGCCCGGGACGACGAGCAACGGGAAGATCAGGGCGGCGGCCGCGCGCCGCGCAAGGCAAATTTGACACCAACGCTGCGGCCGGGGTCACATCGGTCGCTTGCCCTTTTTCTGCACCGCGCTCGCAAACGAGCGCCCGGGGAGGACCCGCATGGCGTCGCGCTTCATTCGCATCCTTGTCGTCACTGTCGTCGGAGGTCTCGGTTCCCTGGGGGCCTGCACCTGCGAGCCGCCGCCGGCGGCGGCCGTCCCGCGCATCGCCGCGACCTATCCCGGCGGCAGCAACACGGTCCAGTCCGACGGCACGTCGGTCGCCTGGGTGTCGCTGCACGCCACGACAGCCGACGGCACTGGCGACACCTCGCCCATCTCCGTGTCGGCGCCGAGCGGTGCGGTGGCTGCGCACGATGCCACCGACTTCTCCTCGTCGCTCTCTGGCAACCCCAATGCCGATGGCGCGCTCGACTTCGACTTCATCTGCGACTTCCGCGCCGCCGGCGCGGTGGCGCTGACGGTGCAGAACAGCTCGGTCACCACCACCATCACGGTGCGCTGCGTGGAGCCCCGCGGCGACACCGTCATCGTCGTCGACGACAGCGCCTGTGATGACTTCGCCGCCGACGGTGAGAGCGCGTGCCGCGTGGGCGTCACCGTGGAGCAGCGGGCCTCGGTGACCATCCCGCTGCCCGGCACGCTCGAGGCCGCGGTGATTGGGGCGACCCCGCTTGATCCCGGAACATCGTCGCGCGTGCAGGTGCTCTCCGCCGACGGCACCGCGACGCCCTCTGATCGCGTGACCGTCACCATCGACGACGAGGGTCACGGCGAGTACTGGCTGCACGCGCCCAGCGTAGCGGAGACTGTCCAGGTCGAGCTGGCCTCGTCGGGCGTGACCATCACGCGCGAGCATGAGATCGCCGCGTTCGTCAACCAAGCGGCGGTCTCATTCCCGAACGGCGGGCTGACCGTGGCCGGCGGCGCCAGCGGCGAGCTCCTCATCGACGTGACCAATCCGCGCGGGCAAGACGCGGACTCCGCCGCCGATCCCGATGACGTCCTCGAGGTCACCATCGAAGGCGGCGACGCCGCCACGCGGCCCACGCTGTCCGGCGGCACCCAGGGCCCGGGTGAAGCGCTGACCGGCGTCGCGGTCAGTGGCGGCCAGGTGAGCATGACCGTGCAGACCCAGGCAGTGACGGAGATACAGGTGTACACCGTGACCGTCCGCTACCAGCCCCTCCAGAGCCTCGACCCCATCGAGGCGCAGGTGTCGGTCACGGTCAACCCGCCCGGCACGCTGATCCTCGACGTGAGCGCTACGCCCACCACCATCCACTCCGACACGCTCACGCCCAGCGACCTTTTTGCCGACATCGCGGTCGACTTGACCGTGGACGGCGCGGCGGCGCCGGGTGGAACGGTCACGCTCTCGATCCCGTCTGACTCGAGCGCACGGTTGGCGTTCGTGGGTAGCGACAGCATCGCCGAGGTTCCCGAGGACGATGCCCGCAACTATACGATGGGCGTCAGCGGCACCGGATCGGGCAGCGTGCAGGTCGAGGTCACCAGGAACGTGCCGACCGGGGTCGCGCGCATCATCGCGGTCGGCAGTGACAACGGCGGCAACTCCGTGCAGCGCGAGATCGTCATCAACATCGAGCGCGCGCCCATCCTGCAGGCCATCGTGTTCGGTACGGCCACGCCAGCAGCCATCGGCGTGCAGGGTGGGTCCATGCCGTCGTCGACCGTAGTGTCCTTCGTGCTGTACGACGACGCCGGACGCATCATGCCGAACGTGGGCGTGAGCTTCTCGTCGAACGCCACCGCCGACCGCGGCATTACCGTCACGGCCAACGCGGTGTCCGACTCCGCCGGCACCGTGGTGACCGTGCTTTCGGCCGGCACCATCCCCGGCCCCGTGACCGTGCGCGTGAGCGCGGAGTCGGGGCTCATCGGCACCGACGGCTCGCCGATCCTGCGCACCTCGCAGTCGAACCCCATCCCCGTGGTCGGCGGCCTGCCGAGCTTCGAGACCAGCGCCTTCCAATGCGGGCCCACCGGCGTCGCGGCGGTGTATGAGCCCTACGCGGTAACCTGCAAGGCGACCCTCGTCGACAAGTTCTCGAACGTCATCCCCAATCTGCTCGTGCAGTTCAGCGCCGAGGCCGCCGACGAGGCGTCGGCCGAGGCGACGGCCGAGGGCACCGCTGAGGTCGTGGTGGCGTCGAACGAGGAGCTCCGCCCGCGCGCCGATCTGCTCGGATGGAGCTATGGCCTCGCGATCCCGAACACCGCGGGCCAGATGGTCGGCACCACCTTCAGCGCGTCCGACGCGAACGCCTGCTTCGATGACCTCATCACCACACCGTGCGATCTGGTGAAGTTGTGCGAGGACACGTCGACGCAAACCCAGGCCTTCTGCCCCTTGCCGGAGAACGACGGTCTGTGCTTCACGAGCGGCGTGGGGTTGGACGCCGGTGTGCTGACCGCATCGGCCCTGCTCGACGACGGCACGCTGACGCCGCTCACGGCCGCCACCACGCGCGCGGGCGAGATCGCCGCCTATGTCGATAGCTACCGGTCGTGCGGCTTCCCGGTGTCGTGCTTGCGCGGCCGCCGTTTCGGCCTCGGCCTCGACGTGGTTGCCGGTGACTACTGCCCGGTGAACCCGGGTTGCATGGACTTCACCCCCACCACGGAGTGCCCACAGGACTCGATGCGCACCGTGATGGCCGCCGTGCGCGGCGCCGAGGCCTTCTCCGACCTCAACGGCAACGGCATCTACGACAACGGCATCGATGCGTTCGTCGACATGCCCGAGCCCTTCCTCGACCGGAACGACAACTGCTTCCGCGACGACCTGACCAACGCCACGCGCTTCCAGTATCGGCCCATCGAGAAGGTCCGGAACACCGATCAGTTCTACGACGTCAATGGCGACGAGGAGTTCGGCTTCCTCACCGACGAGCACAACGGCGTGTGGGACTTCGACACGCAGATCTTCCTGACCGACAAGATCCTCGAGATCGGCGACGCCCACCTCGAGGTCGGCGAGGTTTGTCCCACCGCGGGCGCGACGCACAATTGCGCCGACGGCGGCACGAGCCGCTGTATCGAGACGGCGCTCGGTGAGAAGTTCGCGCCCGACTGCGGCATCCCCGAGTTCAGCAACACGGCCAGCCCCGGCGTGGTCAGGGAGCACGAGCTCGCGTTCCGCTGGACCGACGGCAACGGCAACTGCCCCTCGGTCAACTTCGGCGACTCATCGTCGATTGCCGCCGTCGGCTTCGTCAACTCCACTGGCGCGCTGTTCTCCGAGCTCGACTACGATCAGTGCTCGTTCGCCGAGCAGCTCAACCCGATGCTCCCCTACTGCACCAGCGTCCCCTTCTCGGGGTCGCCGTTGCAGGTCGTGACCATCATCGAGGACTGCGCGCAGGCGTCACAGGTGTTCTCGCAGATCACGCTCAACTTCCTGCTGGACGGCGGCACCGGGCGGACGGGCCCGGAGAACGAAGAGCTCGCGACCACGCTGACCTGCAACTGAGCGACGAGCAGACGCGCGGAATTGGGTCGCGCCTTTGCTCAGGCGAGTCCAAAGAGGCGACGGGCGTTGGCGCCCGTCGCCTGGTGCACGACTTGCGCGTCCTCGCCGCGCGCCACCGCGACGGCGTCGGCGGTCAGCGCCACGAACGCGGGCTCATTGCGCTTGCCGCGGTGGGGCACGGGGGCCAGGTAGGGCGCGTCGGTCTCGACCAGCATTGCGTCCCCGGGCAGGAAACGCGCGACCTCTCTGAGCTCGCCCGCGTCCTTGAAGGTGATGACGCCCGGCAGCGACACCAGGAAGCCGAGCTCGAGCGCGCGACGCGCCTGCGCCACCGTGCCGGTGAAGCAGTGAAACACGCCGCCACAGTCGCGAGCGCCCTCGGCGACCAGGATCTGCACGGCGTCGTCGAAGGCGTCGCCACCTTCCTTGGGACGGATGTGCAGCACCAACGGCTTGCGCGTTCGGAGGGCCACCGCGACCTGGCGGACGAACACCGCCCGCTGCACGTCACGCGGCGAGTGGTCGTAATGGTAGTCGAGCCCACACTCGCCGATCGCGACGCAGCGCGGGTGCGATGCCAGCCCGACCAGCTCCTCGTCGAAGCCCGTGGGGGCGTCCTTGGCGTCGTGCGGGTGCACGCCCACGGTGGCCCAAATGTCGTCGTGCGCGGCCGCCAGCGCGAGCGAGCGCCGCGAGCCGGCGAGATCGCAGCCGATGTTCACGATGGCACCGACGCCGGCGGCGCGCGCGCGCGCCAGCACCGCGGCGCGGTCGGCGTCGAAGCGCGGCGCGTCGAGGTGACAGTGGGTGTCGACGAGCGGGGCAGTGGACATCGTCGAGCCGTGTGGCAGCGGCGCCCCCGTCGTGCAATGCCGGGCGCGTGCCGCGCGATCCCGACGCCTTTCTCGCCATCGTGGAGGAACAGACGCTGCCGCCCGTGATCGCGTGCGGCGGGGTCGAGCGCGTCTACGTCGACGACGTGATCGCCACGGTACGCCGGCGCGCGCTCGAGGGCGGGCTGCCAGACTTCAACCACGATCGCGTGAGCGCGCGCGATCGCCCGTTCGTCGACGTGGTCGCCCTGGCCAACACGCTGCCGATGATGGCGCCGCGACGCCTGGTCGAGGTGCGCGACGCCGACGCGCTGCGCGAGCACGACGTGGCGGCGCTCGAGGCGTACCTGCGGGCACCGGCGCGAGAGACCGTGCTCTTGTTGCTGTTCGCCGCCATCGACCTGCGCGACAAGGTCATCAAGCTGCTCGACCACCACGCGCTGCTGTGTCGCTTCGAGCACCCACGCGAGCGCGACATGCCCCAGCACGTGGCGCGGCGCGCGCGGCGCCACGGGCTGACGCTCGAGCGCGGCGCGGTCGACGCGCTCGCGGCCACCGTGGGGGCCGACCTCACGCTCCTCGAGCGCGCGCTCGAGAAGCTCGCGCTGGTCGCCGAGGCCGGCGCCGTGACGGCCGCCATGGTGGAGAGCCACGTGGCCGACACCCACCTCGAGGACGCGTTCGCGCTCGCGCGCGCCGTCGCCACGGGCGATCGCGCGGCAGCGCTGCGCTCGCTCGGTGCGCTGCAGGGTGCGCGCGAGGAGCCGATTCGCTTGCTGGGGCTGCTCGCATGGCAGGTACGCCAGGCCGCACGCACGCGCGCCTTGCTCGACGACGGGCATGCGCCGAACGAGATCGGCCGCGAGCTGTCGCTCTACGCCGATCGGCTGCAGGCCGCGCTTGCTGCCGCCAAACGCGGCGACGGGCCGGCGCATGCGGCGCGCCTCACGCTGCTGGCGCGCGCCGACCGTCTGCTCAAGGGCAGCCGGCAGCCACCCTGGCTCGTCATGCATCGCCTGGTGCTGGACCTGTGCCCCCCCGCCCCTCGCGGCGGCGTCGACGCAGGGCCTTCAGGACCACCCCGGCGTTGAACGCGAACAGCCCGCCGAGGAAGGCGAAGTACACCCAGGCCGGCGCGCCGATGCCCACGAACACCAGCGGCCCGTGCGTGCGAAACGCGATCACGCCATAGGCGCATGCGCCCACGCACCACAGCGTCGCAGCGATCGCCCCCGCGATGCGGCTCTTCGTGTGCACCAGCGCCACCACGATGAGTGACGCCAGCAGCGCGGCGAGCGCGGGGTCCATGCCTGCTCGGATCAGGCGGAGGCGGGCGCGCTCGACGAGGGTTCAGCGCTGCCGCCCACGGTCACGTCCCCGCCGGCACCGCCCTCACCCTCAGCCTCACCCTCATCGCCCTCGTCGCCCTCGTCACCCTCGTCGCCCTCCCCAGCGGCGGCCTCGGCGGCGGCGACCTCACCGGTGGCGCCCGGCTTGCGGCGGCGGCGGCGGCGGCGACGCTTGCGTTGCCCCTCACCCGGCGCGCCCGGCGCACCAGGTGCCGCGCCGGCCGCCCCGCTCGGCGGCAGGGCGCGGGGGGCCTGGTCGGAGCCCTTCACGAGGCCCTCGGCGGCCTGCTTCGCCTCGGTGTCGCTGCCCGCGCTCACGCCGGCCACAAGCGCGAGCTCACGGCACACGGCGAAGTACCGGCGCTGTAGCTCGAGGTACCGGTCTTGCGCGAGCTGCGCTTGGCCCTGCGCCACGTGGTACAGGCGCTCGAACTCCTCGCCCTTGCGGAAGAAGCGCGCCAGCTCCTGCACCGCGTCGGCGGGCAGGGCCTTCAGGTCGAGTGCGGTACCGGGCACGTCTGGGCGCTCGGTCTCCTTGCGCTTGGCGGCGCGCAGCTCGTCGAGCGTGCGCTTGAGCGCGCTGTTATCCTCGGCGAGCTTGTCCTCGCGCGAGCGCGCATCCGAGCGCATGCGCTCGGCGCCCTCGACCTGGCCCCGCGCCTCGCCAGTGATGCGATCGAGCTCGGCGGTCTTCTGCTCTGCGTCGCGCTTGGCGGCGTTGAGCTGGCTCTCGAGCGCGGCCATGCCCTTCTTGAGGCCCTGGATCTCGACGTCGCGTGGATCGGTGGTCATCTTCGCCTCCTCGTTGTCGCGCTCGGCTTTCTTGCCTTCGCGTCGCAGCTTCTTTCTGGCTTCCTCACGGGCCTCCTCGAGCTGCTTGTGCTTTCGCTGGATCTCGTCTTTGGCCTGTTGCAGCTCGGCGCGGGCGGCCTCGAGCTTCTTGGCGTCGTCATTGGACTGGGCGGCCACCTGCGGGGTCGTCGCGCTCGGGCCGCGCCGGAAGAAGAGGATGGTCGCAGCGATGGCCGCGAGCGCGAACAGGATCCATGGGAGCATGGGCATCGATTCACCGTGCCGCCCAGCAGTGGGCGGCGCAACGCAGCTTCTCGTGGTTGGCCGGACTGGGATGTCCGGGGATGCAAGAGGCCTAGAACACGGAATTCGGGGCGTAAACCCCGCTGGAGCCCCCGGGCCGGCCCCCGGGAGCGAGCGCCGATGCTAGACTGGTTGGGTAGGGCACGGCAGGGGCCTCGAAGGGAGCCGACATGGCGGAGCAGGGCTTTTTGCAGCGCGGCCTCACCGGCATGCGCAACACCGTCCGCGAGGTGCGCACCGGCGAGGGCAAGGGGACGGCGGCCGCGGTCGGCAAGTCCGCCAAGAAGGCCATCGGCAAGGCCAAGGCAGGGCTCGAGAAGGTCAAGCGCGGGCTCGGCTTCTCCGGGGTCGACGACTTCGACGGCGCGGCCGAGGACGAGCAGCGCCGCCGCAAGCGCGCCCGCGAGCTCATCGGCGACGACGAGCCGACGCTGGTGCCCAAGGAGGCCGAGCCGCGTCGCGATCTGTCGACGGTGGCGCCGGAATTCCGCGCGCAGATCTCGGCGGGACTGGCTGCGGCCAACAGCATGACGACGGGCAGCACGCTCGTCGACGGTGGCAAGCGCGGCGGCGGGAGCGGCGGCGACAACTGGTGAGGTGCCTCGCGGCGGCACCTCGCTCGGCCTCAGCTTCACTGCGCTTCGGCGCGCCTCGGTGGGCCAAGGCGCGGCCGCCGCTCGGGTGCATCAGCTCTCTCAGGGCCTGCGAACGGACAAGTCGATCGGTGATCGCGAGCGAGGCGCGTCGATGGCAAGGAGCCCCGCAGGGCCGTGGCCGTCGCCACGGACCGAGGACGCGACGCCGCCAGCGACGGTGGATCGCTCGCGGAACTGAAAGGCCGACAGCAAATCGGTCTTCGGCCGGCGGGTCGTCGGGTTTTGCGGTGATCGGGCGTCGGGCGCGGCCGTCGGGCGTCGGCTTCGGGCGACGGGCGACGGGCGACGGG
>JADZDP010000129.1 GCA_020850995.1 Deltaproteobacteria bacterium | reverse complement strand
CGCGCACCTTCGCCCGCGCCATCGGCATCGCGGAGGGCGTGACCGACGCGAGCGCCGAGGTGGTGTACCAACGCGTGCGCGCCAAGCTCGAGCGCGAGCCGGTGGAGGACCAGCGCATCGACTTCGAGGACGGCTACGGCACTCGCCCCGCCGCCGAGGAAGACGGCGACGCCGTGCGCTGCGCCCACGAGGTGGCGCGGGGCATGCAGGAGCACACGCTGCCGCCCTTCATCGGCATCCGCATCAAGACCTTCTCCGACGAGCTGTTCGCGCGTTCGGCGCGCACGCTCGATCTCTTCGTGAGCGCGTTGGTCACCGCCACCGGCGGCACGCTGCCCGAGGGCTTCGTGGTGACGCTGCCCAAGATCACCACCCCCGAGCACGTGGGCGTGCTGGCCGACCTGCTGGAGGCGCTCGAGGCCAAGCTGGGCTTGCCCGCGGGCGCCCTGCGCCTCGAGCTGATGATCGAGGACCTGCGCACCATCCTGCTGCTCGACGGCACCATCGGCCTGCCCAAGCTCCTCGACCAGGCGCGCGGCCGCTGCGTGGCCGCGCACTTCGGCACCTACGACTTCACCGCGTCGAACAACATCACCGCCGCGTATCAGGCGATGGACCACTGGCATTGCACCTGGGCCAAGGCCTTCATGACCAACGCCTTCGCGGGGACGGGGCTGTGGCTCTCCGACGGTGCCACCAACGTCATGCCGGTGCCGCTGCACCGTGGCGACGCGCTCTCGCCGGCGCAGCACAAGGAGAACGTCGACGCCGTGCACGCCGCATGGGCGCTGCACGTGCGCCACATCCGGCACTCACTGGTGCACGGCTACTACCAGGGCTGGGACCTGCACCCGGCACAGCTCCCCACGCGCTACGCAGCGCTGTACGCGTTCTTCCTCGAGGCGCTGCCGGCCGCGAGCGCGCGCCTGCAGAACTTCGTCGCCAAGGCGGCGCAGGCGACGCTGGTGGGCGACGTGTTCGACGACGCCGCCACCGGCCAAGGGCTGCTCAACTTCTTCCTGCGCGGCATCAATTGCGGCGCCCTCACCGAGGCCGAGGCGCTCGCCACCGGGCTGACGCTCGAGGAGCTGCGCGGGCGCAGCTTCGTCAAGATCTTGCAGAACCGACGTGGCTGATACGGCCCTCGCTGCGCCACGTCAGCGATAGCCGCTCGCCTGCAGGGTGAACATCGCCGCGTAGCGGCCGCCGAGCGCCATCAGCTCGTCGTGCGTGCCGCGCTCGAGCACGCGGCCCTGCTCGAGCACCAGGATCTGGTCTGCGCCGCGCACCGTGGAGAAGCGGTGCGAGATGATGACGCCCATACGGCCCTGCAAGAGGCCGCGCAGCTCGGTGAACACCTCCGCCTCTACGTTGGCGTCGAGGTTGGCGGTGGGTTCGTCGAGGATCCACAGGTCGGCGTCGCGGTAGATGAGGCGCGCCAGCGCCAGGCGCTGCCATTGCCCGCCGCTCAGATCGTGGCCGCCTTCGAGCACGCGGCCCACCACCGAGTCGAGGCCCTTGCCGAGCGAACGCACGAGCTCGTCGGCGCGGGCCTTGCGCAGCGCCGCCGCGGCGCGCTCGGCGTCGAAGGGGGCGTCGATGCGGCCGAAGCCGACCATGTCCTTGACCTCGAGCTCGAAGATGCCGAAGTCCTGAAAGAGCACGCCGACGCGTCGGCGGAGCGCCGCCGGATCGAGCTCGCGCGCGTCGACGCCGTCGATGCGTACCGCGCCGCGCGTGGGATCGAAGAAGCGCAAGAGCAGCTTGACGAGCGTGCTCTTGCCGGCGCCGTTCTCTCCCACCAGCGCGACGATCTGGCCGGTGCGCAGCTCGAGATCGATGTCGCTGAGCACGTCGGCGCTCTGCCCCGGATAGGCGAAGCCCACGCGCTCCAGCTGCACCGAGGTCAGGCGCTCCGGCAACGCGCGCGGCGCGGCGGGGGCGCGCACCGAGGGCTCAATGGCCAAGAAGCCGAAGTAATCGTCGAGGAAGCTCGCGTGCTCGTCGATGCGCGCCACCGACTGCAAGAGCGCGCCGAGCTGGCCGGTGAGCGCGGTGAAGGCGCCGAAGATGGCAGCGACGTCGCCCACGGTGAGGCGGCCGCCGGTGGCGCCGCGCGCGATCAGCAGATACGCGACCACCAGGACCGCGGCCGAGATCATGGAGCCGAGGAAGTCACCGCGGTTGGCGTCGCGATAGAGGCGGCGCTTGTGCTCGAGCCGGTCGGCGGAGTGCGACTTGGCGCGTTCGACGACGTGATCGGCGAGCCCGAACGCGCGCAGGTCCTTGGCGAAGCGCGCATCGCTGGCCACGTCGACGAGGTAGTCGTGCTCGCGCTCGCGCCGGGTGGTGGTCCAAAACAGCGCGTAGAAGCGCTTATTGACGCGCAGGCGCATGACGGTGTGGGGGATGACCGAGAGCACCCCAAGGGCCAAGAGCGGCGGGTCGAGGAACAAGAGCGCCGCCAGCAAGGTCACCACCGTGATGGTCGACGACAGCATGTGGATGAGCGTGATGGTGAGGTTATAGGGGCGCCACGCCACGTCGGCCTTGGCGCGCGTCAGGCGATCGTGCCAGGTGGGGTCGTCGAGCAGGCCGAGGTCGGCGTTGGCGACGTGCAAGAGGAAGCGCCGATGCGCCACCATCCACACGCGATCGGAGAACAGGTCTTGCAGTCGATCGACGAAGGAGCCGAGCGCCTTGTTGACGACGGCCATGGCGCCCAAGCCGAGCACGGGCCACAAGAGCTGCGGCTCGTTCCACATGGTGGGCTTGGCCGCGATGGCATCGATGGTCAGCTTGGTGAACCAGAGCGTCACCGGGCTGATGAGGCCGTAGACGATGGTGATGGCGACGACGCCGACGATCTGCCGCGGTGCCGCCGCCCAAGCGAGCCTGACGGTGGCGCGGACGTTGCGCGCGATCCTTGAGACGCGGTGCAAGCCGAGCGCGCGCCCCCCCGGGGTGGTACCTGCCGAGCTCGCGTCGGTACCCATCAGTAGCCCGCCTCAACGTCGACGACCCCGAGCAAGGGCTCGCCGGCCGCGAAGCGGCGCACGTTCTCGCGCACCCGCTCGCTCAGCACCGGCACCGCCATCTCGGGCGTGTTGGCGCAGTGGGGGGTGATCAAGCAGCGCTCGTGCGCCCACAGCGGGTGCTCCGCGGGCAGGGGCTCGGGATCGGTGACGTCGAGCGCGGCGCCACCGATGCGGCCCGCGGCCAGCGCCTCGACCAGCGCCGCGGTGTCGACGAGGGCGCCGCGGGCCACGTTGATGAGCCACGCGTGCGGCTGCATCTGCGCGACGTCGCTTCGTCCCACGAGCCCCCGCGTCAGCGGCGTCAGCGCGCAGCACAGCACGACGACGTCGGCGTCGCGTAGCGCCGTGGCGCGCTGGTCGAAGGACAGCGTGCGCACGGCGCCCGGGAAGGGCTCGAGGCGGCGCCGCACGACGCTCAAGCTCACGTGAAAGGGGGCGAGCAGGCGCGCCAGCGAGCATGCGATGCCGCCGGCGCCAACGAGCGTCACGCGCCCGCCGAGCAAGGACAGCCCCGAGGGCGCCTGCCACGAGGTGGCGCGCGCGCGGCGCTTGAGATCGCGTAGCCCGGCGAGCGTCAGCGCCAACGCATGCTCGGCCACCTCCTCGGCGTACACGCCTTG
>JADZDP010000128.1 GCA_020850995.1 Deltaproteobacteria bacterium | reverse complement strand
CGTTGGCCCGCATGCGATCGAGGATGCCCCGCAGGTCGCGCGAGGCCAGGTACTCCATGGCGATGTAGTAGTGGTCGCCGTGCCGCCCGAGCTCGAAGATCTGCACGATGTTCGCGTGCGTGAGCTGCACGGCGATGCGCGCCTCGTCGATGAACATCTTCACGAACTCGTCGTCCTCGACGAGGTTGGGCAGGATGCGCTTGATGGCGAGGATGCGTTCGAAGCCGGCCGCGCCGAAGGCCTTGGCCTTGAAGACCTCGGCCATGCCGCCCACGTTGACCCGCTCGAGGAGCAGGTACTTGCCGAATTTCGCCGGGTAACTGCTCACCGCGGCCAGTCTAGGTGGCCGGGGCGTCGGGGGTCAAAGCGCCAGGGCGCGTCCGACCAGCCCTGACCTCGTGGGCGCACACACGGTGCGAGGGGCAGTCACCCCCGAGAGCTTGGGGCGCCCCCGCGGCGCCACGGCGATCGCGACCGCCCTGATGCGCACGACGTGAGGGCTTGTCAGATGCGCTCGACGCGCCGCGCTGCGTCGCTGCATGACGCGTTGTCCGTCTCGATGGCGGAGCGGTAGTGGAGCGCCTCGGCCACGTGGGCAGCACCGACATCAGCGGCCTGTGCAAGGTCGGCGATGGTGCGTGACACCCGGCGCACCCGATCCCAGCCACGCGCCGACAGCCCGAGGCGCTCCACGGCGCGCACGAGCAGGCGGCGCCCCTCGGCGTCGGGACGGGCGTGCTCCTCAAGGAGGGCCAGCGGCAAGCGCGCGTTCAGCGCGCCCCGGGCCCGCTGCGCCTCGCGAGCCCGCGCCACCCGTAACGCCACCGCCATGGTCGCCTCGCCCGGCGCCGCGTCGTCGAGGGCCGCGAAGTCGACGGGCGGGACGTGACAGTGCAGGTCGATGCGGTCGAGCAGCGGGCCGCTGACGCGGCCCTGGTAGCGGCTCACGTCGGCCGACGAGCAGCGGCAGCGCGGGGTCCCGTGATGGCCACATGGGCACGGGTTCATCGACGCCACCAGCAGGCAGCGCGCGGGGTAGCGCAGCGTGCCCGAGGCGCGCGACAGCATGACCTCGCCGCTCTCGAGGGGCTCGCGCAGCACCTCGAGCGTGGCGCGCGTGAATTCGGGGAGCTCGTCGAGAAAGAGCACGCCGTGGTGCGCCAGGCTGACCTCGCCAGGCCGCACGGGGTTGCCGCCGCCGACCAGGCCTGGCGGGGTCGTGGAGTGGTGGGGCGCGCGAAAGGGTCGCTGCGAGACCAGGCCGCCGCCGAGGTTGAGCCCGGCCACCGAGTGCACGCGCGTGACCTCGAGGGCCTCGCCGTGCAAGAGCCCCGGCAGCACACCCGGGAGGCGGCGCGCGAGCATGGTCTTGCCCGCACCGGGGCCACCAAACAGCAGCAGGTTGTGGCCGCCGGCGGCGGCGAGCTCGAGCGCCCGGCGCGCGCTCGCCTGGCCCTTGACGTCGCGCAGGTCGGGGTCGCTCACGCGCGAGCGCGCCACCTCGCCCTCGGGCACGACGGGCGCGCGCTCCTCGTGCCCAGCGCCGAGGAAGGCCACGGCGTCGCCCAGCGTGCGCACGGCGCGCACCTCGACGCCTCGGACCAGCGCTGCCTCGGGGGCGTTCTCGGGCGCCACCAGCACGGTGCGGCGCCCCGCAGCGCGCGCGGCCTCGGCGGCGGCGATGGCGCCGCGCACGGGGCGCACGTCGCCCGCCAGGGACAGCTCGCCGAGCACCAGAACGTCGTCGAGCCGGGCGGTGGGCAAGGCTCCGTGGGCCGCGAGGATGGCGAGCGCGATGGGGAGGTCGAAGCCCGTGCCGTCCTTCTTCACGTGCGCGGGCGCCAGGTTGACGGTGATGCGCGCCACGGGGAACACCAGCCCCGTCGCCGCGATGGCCGCCTGGACGCGCAGGCGCGACTCGCGCACCGCGACCTCTGCGAGGCCAACGATGGTGACCGACGGGAGGCCCGTGCCGAGGTCGACCTCGACCTCGACCGCAAGGGCATCGACGCCGCGGAGGGTGGCGGAGAGGACGGTTTGCTGCACGGCGCGATCCCGTCCACGGGCCGTGCCACGGTGCCGAGATAGCTGCGGGTGCGCTGGTCTCTTGAGCCTTGCGTCGTTCCAGTGGCGCCGGCATGGTGCTGATCATGTTCACTGGGATCGTCGAGGGCTGCGGCACCGTGGAGCGCGTTGAGCGCAGGCCGGGCGGTGCCCGGGTAGTGCTGCGTCACGATCTCGATTGGCAGGGCACCGCCATTGGCGACTCTGTGGCCGTCGACGGCGTCTGCCTCACCGTCGTGGCGCTCGCCGCCGGTGAGGTGAGCTTTCAGCTCGGCCCCGAGACCTTGGCGGTCACGAGCCTCGGTCGCCTGTCGGTGGGCGCCCGCGTCCACGTTGAGCGCGCGCTCGCCTTTGGCGGTCGGCTCGATGGCCACCTGGTGCTCGGGCACGTCGACGCCGTGGGCACCGTGCGCGAGCGGCGCGAGGCGCCAGACGCGTTGTTCTTGCGCTTCGATGCGCCCGACGCCGTGCTGCGCTACTGCATCGCCAAGGGCAGCGTGACCATCAGCGGCACCAGCCTCACGCTCAACACCGTCGACGATCGGGGCTTCGAGGTCTGCCTGATCCCGCACACGCTCTCTGTCACCAAGCTCGGCGACCTGCAGGTCGGCGACACCGTCAACCTCGAGGCCGACGTCATCGGCAAGTACGTCGAGCGGCTGCTCGGGCCGCGGATCGCGCCCGCACCGGTGAAGTAACCTCCTACATAAGCGACCGGTTGTCGAAGCCAGCATCGACCCCTAGCACCTCGCCATGAGCACCACGCCGACCCCGCCCGCCAAGCACCTGGCCAAGCTCGAGCTCGCCAAGCCGGGCCCCTCGCTGCTCGAGCGCTACGGCGCCACCCCCGAGGAGCGCGTGCGGGCCGCCATGGACGCCCTGGCGCGCGGCCGGGCCATCATCTTGGTGGACGACGAGGATCGTGAGAACGAGGGCGACCTGGTCATCGCCGCCGAGAAGACCACGCCGGAGCTCATCAACTTCATGGCGCGCGACGGGCGCGGGCTCATCTGCCTCACGCTGACCGACGATCGGCTGCGCGCCCTCGACCTGCCGCCCATGGTCGAGAAGAACACCGCGGCGCTCGGCACGGCGTTCACGGTCTCCATCGAGGCGAGGACAGGCGTCACCACGGGCATCTCGGCCGCCGACCGCGCGCGCACCGTGCAGGTGGCCATCGACGACAGCAGTCGCCCTGCGGACCTGGTGCGCCCCGGCCACGTGTTCCCGCTGCGCGCGCAGCCCGGTGGCGTCTTGGTGCGCACGGGCCAGACCGAGGGGTCTGTGGACCTGTGCCGCCTCGCGGGCCTCAAGCCTGCCGCGGTCATCTGCGAGATCCTGAACGACGACGGCACCATGGCCCGCCTGCCCGACCTCGTGGCGTTCTCCGAGCGGCACGGCACCATGATCTGCTCCATCGCCGACATCATCGCCTTCCGCTTGCAGCACGAGAGCCTGGTGGAGCGCGCCGCCGTGGCCACCGTCGACACGCCCTACGGCGCGCTACGCGCCATGGCCTTTCGCGGTCTGACGCGCGGGCCCTCGGGCATCGAGCCGGAGGCGCTCGTCTTGGTCAAGGGCAGCGACGCCGAGCTGGCCGCGGCCAGCGCCTCCGGGGTACCGCCGCTCGTGCGCGTGCACTCGGGCGACCCGCTCACCGACGTGTTCGGCGGCATCCTCGACAAGGGCGGCTTGCACCTGCACGCGTCTATCCGCCAGGTCGCGGCCGAGCCCGTGGGCGTCATCCTGTACCTGCCCAAGGAGCCCGAGCCCATCCGCGTCGTCGACGCGCTCACCGCCGTGGAGGCAGCGCGCCACGAGGGTCGCGGCCTGCCCGAGCGCGATCGCGCGCCCCAGGGCCAGAGCCCGGTGGTGCGCCACTACGGCACCGGGGCGCAGATCTTGCGCCACCTCGGCATCACGCGCATGCGCTTGCTCACCAACAACCCCGTGCGCCTCAACGCGCTGCGCGGCTTCGGCATCGAGATCAGCGAGAGCGTGCCCATCGACGTTGGCGGGGCGCGCTGATGCGCGCGGTGCCCACTCGTCCGCCGGAGCGCGAGGGCCGAGCGGAGGATCGCAGCTTCGCCGTGGTCGCGAGCCGCTTCAACGGCGCCATCGTGGAGAAGCTCGTCGAGGGCGCCGTCGCCACGCTGGCGGCGCGCGGCGCCGCCGCCGAGGACATCCACGTGGTGTGGGTGCCGGGCGCGCTCGAGATCCCGCTGGCCGCGCGCCGCGCCCTCGATGTGCTCGGCGTGGAAGCCGTCGTGTGCGTGGGCTGCGTCATCCAGGGCGGCACCGACCACTACGAGCACGTGTGCCGCGCCACCGTCGACGGCATCCTGCGCGTGGCGCTCGATCAGGACGCGGTGGTGACGAACGGGGTGCTCACCGTCTCGAGCGCGGCGCAGGCGGCGGAGCGCGCCGGCGGCGCCCACGGCAACAAAGGGGCCGAGGCGGCCGCCGCCGCCGTGGACCTGCTCGGCGAGCTCCAGCGGCTCGAGGAGGGCGAGGACTGATGGGCACCAAACGCCAAGCCCGCGAGATCGCGCTGCAGGTCCTCTATCCCGTGGACATGACCGAGCTGTCGGTGGACGAGGCGCTCGCGCGCTTCTTCGATAACTTCGACGCGGAGCCCAAGGCGCGGGTGCGCGCCGAGGAGATCGTGCGCGGCGTGCACGCGAACCGCGCCCGCATCGACGAGGTGCTCGCGCAGGCGAGCCCGCGCTGGCGCCTCGAGCGCATGGCCTTGGTCGACCGCAACCTCTTGCGCCTGTGCGCCCACGAGCTGCTCTTCGACCTCGACACGCCAGCGCGCGTGGTCATCGACGAGGGCGTCGACATCGCCAAACGGTTCGGCGCCGAGGAGAGCGCGCGCTTCGTCAACGGCGTGCTCGACGCGGCCGCGCGCGCGCTCGGCCGGCTCGGCGACGGGGGAAGCGACCCATGAGCAAGAGCGACGGCAAGCGCGCCGACGACGTCGCCGCGCGGAAGGCCGACGAAAAGAAGGCCGACGAAAAGAAGGCCGACGAAAAGAAGGCCGACGAAAAGAAGGCCGACGAAAAGAAGGCCGACGAAAAGAAGGCCGACGAAAAGAAGGCCGACGAAAAGAAAGCCGACGAAAAGAAGGCCGACGAAAAGAAGGCCGACGAAAAGAAGGCCGACGAAAAGAAAGCCGACGAAAAGAAGGCCGACGAAAAGAAGGCCGACGAAAAGAAGGCCGACGAAAAGAAGGCCGACGAAAAGAAGGCCGACGAAAAGAAAGCCGAAACCCAAGCGCCGCGAAAGGCCGATACCGGCCTGCCAGGCAAGAGCCTCTTCGTCGACGCCACGCTGCACGTCATCGACGCGCTCGACGTCGAGACCATCGCCATCGGGCTGTGCTCCGACGTGCGGCCGCTGGGCGGCGGCGCGGGCTACCTCGACTGGCGGATGTGCGGCCGCCTGTCGGGCTACCTGCGCACCGGGGCCATCACGGGCGCGGCGGGCGAGAAGGTACTGCTCCCCTGCGGCATCGCCGCCGCCAAGCGCATCCTCGTGTTCGGATGGGGGACGAAGGCATCGCTCCTCGACAACGCCACCGCGCGCTTTGCTTGGATGGTCGACGTGCTCAACCGTGCGGGCGCGCAGCGCGTGGCGGTCGCCTTGCCGGAGCCCGCGGGGATCTTGGTGGGCCTCGTCGACGCGCACCTGAGGGTGCCAATGGGCGATCGCCTTGCCATGGTGTTCGTACCTGACCCGCTCATGGCAGACGCCAAGGACACGCGGCCGATCCCCGCCGCGCCACGCGCCGCCTCGCCGCCCGCGGCGTCGTAGCCATTGCTGCGCGCCTCAGTGCGCGCGCTCCTTGCCAAAGAGCTTCATCACCACTTGCAGGTCGCTCCACGCCTCGCGCTTGCGCTTCTTCGACGGGTCGACCTCTTCTCGCAGCAGGTAGCTCGGGTGGTAGGTCGGCATCAGCGGGATGCCCCGGTACTCCTGCCACGTTCCGCGCATGCGGGTGATGGGCGTCTTGGTGCGCAGGAGCGTCTGCGCGGCGTGACGCCCGAGCGCGACGATGGCGAGGGGACGCAACACGGCGAGCTGCGCTTGCAGGAAGGGCTCGCAGGCCTCCACCTCGTCGGGCTCGGGGTCGCGGTTGGAGGGCGGGCGGCACTTGACGACGTTGCAGATGTAGACGTCGTCACGGGCGAAGCCCATGGCCTCGATCATGCGGGTGAGGAGCTTGCCCGCCTGGCCGACGAAGGGGATCCCTTGCCGATCCTCGTCGGCGCCGGGGCCCTCGCCCACGAACACCAGGGCAGCGTTCGGGTTGCCGACGCCGAACACCAGGCGCGAGCGGCCGCGGTGCAACTTGCAGCGGGTGCACTCGCCGATGTCCTCGAGGCGCAGGCGCTCGAGCTTCTGGGCGTTGTCGATGCCGGACTCGAGGATCGACGTCACGGCGCTCGCCGCGGGACCGGACAGGGCCGGCGCGGGCGCGGGCGCCAGCGTGGGAACGGGTGCGGGCGCAGGAGCCGGGGCAGGCGCAGGCTCCCCCGCGCTCGCGCGCGCAGGAGGCGCCGCGCGCACGCGCGCCGCCCTCGCCGGCATGGCGGCGTGCGGTGGTCGCGCCGCAACGGCGGCGAAGGCCGGCCGTGGCAGGTGTTGGAGGCCCGTGTCTTCGAGGCGCGCGAGGGCGCCCTGCAGGCCGCGCGCGAGCGTGGCGATGGCGAGCGCTTGGTCGTCGTCGAGATCGCCCACCGTCACTCCCGCGTCGTCTGATGGCGCCTCGCACGGTTGACGTCAAATCCGGGTCGGCGGTAGCTTGGCCCGCGACATGGCGATCAAGGCGAACCAGGCGGCTGCCGCGATGCCCGCGCCCGAGGCCGGCCCCGCGGGGAGCGCGTCCGACACGCAGATCCTTCCGGCCGACGGCGCGGACGGCGAGGGCTCAGAGCCCAAGCGTCGGCGCGCGCGCACCATGTCGCGCAAGCAGATGGCGCGCGAGCATCGCAAGGCGCGCGCCCGCGGCGACGTGCTCGAGATCGTCGACTACTGGCGCCCGAAGAACCGCTCGGAGTGCCTGGAGATGGAGCGGCCCTGCCTCTACGTCTCCTGCCGCCACCACCTCTTCCTCGACGTCAACCCCGAGACCGGCTCGGTGAAGCTCAACTTCCCCGACAAGGAGCCATGGGAGCTCGAGGAGACCTGCGCGCTCGACGTCGCCGATCGCGGCGGCATCACGCTCGAGGACGTGGGCGCCATCATGAACCTCACGCGCGAGCGCATCCGTCAGGTCGAGGTGCGCGGCCTCGAGAAGCTCAAAGAGGTCCCGGAGGGCGAGGGCGGCCTCGACGTGTACATCGACTGGGACCCCTACGATCCGTCGGAAGACTACTGATCGCGCACGGCGATCGTTGAGCGCACCAGGCAATCGCTGGCAGTGAAGGCCGTGGCCCGCCGCAACGGCCCGCCCGGCTAGAGAGCTGATCCGGTTGCAGCGCCGTCGCGAGCGTGAGCCGGTGGTGCGAGGGCAAGGAGACGCGCAGGCGCGTGGCCGTAGCCACGTGCCGAGCACGCGACGCCGCCGTCGCACCACCGGCT
>JADZDP010000127.1 GCA_020850995.1 Deltaproteobacteria bacterium | reverse complement strand
CGTCACCCTGCGAGACATCAGTCCGGACACCGTGCGGTATCGCTTCGGCGCATTGCGCGAGATCGGCGGATCACTCTCGATTGTCGACGACAATGGCCTCGCCGGCCTGTCGGCGGATCCGGCGGCCTCTCGAGACGAGGCCTTCCCCGTGCTGGACCGCGTTGGTGGCGACCTGAGCCTCACGAACGACGCTGCCCTGACCGCGGTGAGCTTCCCGGCACTGCGCTACGTCGGCGGCAACCTCAGCATCGACTTCCACCCGATCCTCGATCGCATCAGCCTCCCCGCGCTCGAGCAGGTCGAGGGTCAGGTGCACCTCTCGGTCAACCCCATGCTCCACACCCTCACGCTCGGTGCGCTTCGATCGATCGGCACGCGGCTCTACATCGATCGCGACGCCAGCCTCGAAGCGGTACAGCTCCCTTCGCTCGAGAACGTCGGCGACCTGGTGAGCATCACGGAGGACCCCTCACTTGGGATCATCGGCCTGCCGGTGCTTCGCCTTGTCGAGGCGTCCCTCGCGGTCACCGACGACGATCAGCTCACGAGTGTCGCCGCGCCCTCGCTGCAAACGGTCGGCGACGACCTCGTGCTTTCGGAGCTGCCGCTGCTCACCGCCGCAGCATTCGGCGCGCTGAGCTCGGTCGGCGCGAGCCTGATGGTGATGAACACCGAGCTCTCCTGCGCCGTCATCGAGACCTTCTGCGACGCAGACGCTGCGGTGACGTCGATCTCCGGCAACGCCCAAGAGAACTGCGACTGCCCACCCTGAGGTGCACGAGGCCAGCGCTGGGTCCGCGCGCAATCGCAGCGCCGCCTGGCACGAGCTACCGAATCTCCACCCGCAACATCGCCCCCGTCGCGCAGTCCGCCACCAACAGCTCCCCCTCCTCGTCGAACGCCAGCGCCCGCGCGCACCCGCGCGGGAACAGCGGCCCCCGCCGCAGGAGCGCGCGCGTGCTGCCGTCCGCCAGCACTTGCTCGACCCCCTCGTCGGCACCAACAAAGACCGTGCCGTGATCGTTCACCGCAACCGCGTCGAGGTCGCCAAGCTCGTCCACGAGGGCGCCGTCGAGCGTGATGGTCGTCTGTGTGCCAAGGGGCATCGCCACGACGTCGATGGTGTCGGCGCCGTGCGCCACCGCCAGCAGGGTGCCGCTCGGGCTCACGCCGAGCGCGCGGATCTCGTCGCTCGACGTGAACAGCACGCGCGGGCTCGCGCCCAAGATCTTCACCTGCGCCCCGTCGACGAACACCGGCGCACCGCCGGCCACGCTCAAAATCGTGGGCGCGTCCACGAAGGCGTCGTTGGCGAGCACCGTGAGCTCGCCGTCGGGCAGGTCGGCGCGCAACAGGCGGTCGCCATCGGCGAGCAGGGCGCTGTCCTCGTCGAGCAGCGCTGCAGCAACTACGGCCGGATCGAGGCGCCGGCCGTCGGCGCCGAGCACGCGATCGACGCGCGCCGCCTCGAGGTCGAGGCGCCGTAGCGTGCGCGTGCCGGCGTCGAAGACCAGGCAGGAGGAGCCCACGCACGAGAGCGCCGCGGGGAAAGCGAAGCGCGCGTCCGGGAAGCGGCCGTCGTCGCTCAGCTGATCGGAGCCCACGATGGTGGTGACGCGCCCGTCGTCGACGCGGCGAATGGTGAAGCCGTCGGCGACGATGACGCCGGTGCCGAGGCGCGCGATGCGGTGGGGACTCTCCAAGAACCTCGCGTCCACAGCGAGTCCGTCGAGGAAGCCGGCGGTGCCGCTGCCGACCTGGCTCGTGACGGCGCCGCTGCCGTCGAGGGTGCGCACGGCGTGGGCGTCATCGTCGAAGATGATGGAGCTGTTGGTCCCCGCGGCCACCACCAAGGAGGTGGCGCCCACGGCGGCGGCGCCACCGATCGGGGACAAGGCGGTGCCGTTGGCGTTCCAGCGCGCACCGTTAATGAGCAGGAGCTGAACCCGCGTACCATCGACATCAACGTCGCGGACGGGCACGGCGGTCGGGGGCGCATACGCGGACGAGACCGCACCGGTGCTGACGGTGACGCTCTTGACGTACGCACCGCCGTCGACCGTCACCACCAAGGTGTCGGTGCCGCTGAGCGAAAGCGCGCGCGGTGCGTTCACGGTGCTGCCTTGAGCGATGACGCGTACCGCGCCGGTCGCGACCGTCAGGGCGCACACCTTGTCGGCGCCCTCGCGCGTGAAGAACAGCTCGCTGTCGTCGGGGCGGGCCGCGAGGTCGTTGATCGAGATGCCCTCGCCGCCGCTGCACACTCCTATGTCGATGAAGTCGAGGACGCGGCTGAGCGCGCCGGAGGCCAGGTCGAGGCGGAAGATCGCGTTGAAGGTCGCGAAGAAGACCGAGGTGGCGGTGGCGTCCATGGCGTTGATGCCGATGAGGCTTCGATCGCTTGCCCGCTCCGGCAGCGCCGCGGTCGCGAGCACCTCGAGGCCGAGCCCACCGCCGCGCGGGACGCGCAGGGTGTGCACTAGAAAAGGGTTGGGCAACAAGAGGTCGTCGCCGAGGAGCGCGAAGTCCGTTGGGAAGCCCACGGCCTCCGGTGGCGCGATCAGATGCACCTGGCGCGCGGCGTCAATGTGCAAGACGCCGCGGCCAGGGGTCGTCATCGTGGGATCGGCGAGAAACATGCCGCCCGCGCGATCGGGCGCGAGGAAGCGTGCGTCGACGTCACAGCCGGCGAGGGGAGCGCCGCCGTCGCAGGTATCACCCGTGCCCGACATCGCCTCGACGCTGCCGTCGGTGAGCAGCACGCGCAGGGGCGCATTCGTCGTCCCTGTTCCTCCCGCGATCCAGATCGCGATGGGCACGCCGCTCGCCGGCTCGTGCTCCACGGCAACGTCGATGGCAGCGTCGAGCTCGGTGACCTGAGCAGCTGTGCCTGCCGCGGGCGTGTCGGAGAGCGTGCCTGCCAATACCGACGCGCTCCAGCTTCCCCCGTTGTCGACAAAGCGGATGACCCGCTCATCGGACGCGACGAAGACCTCGCCGGTGTTGGCGACGTCGAGGCCGAGCACAGTGTTCAGGTCCACATCGGCCGGCGAGGCGAACTGCCAATTCGGCGGGTCCACCGTCGGCGTCGAGCTCGGCCCGGGCCCTCCCACCACGCTGTCGTTGCCATAGCGATCGAGCCGACGCAGCGTGCGCGTCGACGACTGGTAGTAGAAGACGTCGTCGTCGATGCCGAGGGCGATGGGCGCGGAGACCCCCAGCTCGCTGTCGCCGAGCGCATCGAGGCTCAGGAAGCGATCGTCGAGGCGGAAGAACAGCTCGCCGCCGGGGGGCCGGAAGTAGAGCTCGCCCAAGATGCCCGTCGCGATCTCACCCCGCGCGCTTCCGTAGACGCCGCCGAGATAGGGCGCGCTGAGCCCATCGAGCGGCTGAGCGCCGGTCACCAAAGAGGCCGTCACCGTTGTTTCGGCACACGCGCTGGTGCACAGGTCGCGCTCGTCGTCGTTGCCGTCGTCGCAGGCCTCGAGCCCCTCGCGCTCGCCGTTGCCGCAGCGCTCGCCCTCACCCTCACCCTCACCTTCGCCTTCACCTTCACCTTCGCCCTCGCCTTCGCCCTCGCCCTCACCCTCGGCCACTGCCGGGACGCAGTGCGACCCCTCCGCCGCGGCGACGCACCGCTCCCCCGCCAAGCAATCGCTCTCGCTCGCGCAGGGGCGTTGGCTGTCACACTGGCAACCAGAAAGAAGCGCGAGGAGCGCGGCTCCGAGGGCGGTGTCTCTCATGGCCCGACCCTACGACCGGCGCGGCCCGCGCTCCATGGGGTGAATTAGGGGTGCTGTGGCGCTCACACCGGCTGCGCCGGTTCCCCTTGCTGCGCCACGCTTGCCTCCGGCTCCCCTACGGTCGCGCGCGCGATCTCGATCGCCTCCCCCAAGGTCTCCGCGTAGCGCAACTTCCCCGGCTGGGGCGTGAGCCCCGCCTTCTCGAGCACCCGCCGCGGCTGCGCCTGCGCGCCCGCGATGATCACCTTCGCCTTGTCCTTCCACAGCTTGGCAAGCGCGCTCTCGAGCGCCACCAAGCCCGTGGCGTCCATGGCCGGCACGTCGACGATCTCGATGATGACCACGCGCGCCGTGCGCTTGACGTCGTGCAGCGCGCTCATGGCCTTCTGCGCGGCGCCAAAGAAGAGCGGGCCGTCGATGGAGTACTGCAACACGCCCTTGGGCAAGGAGCCGTGCACATGGGACTGGCCTTCTTCCATCTTGCCGCCGGAGATGTCGGCCATGCGGCGCATGAACAAGAGCGCGGCCAGCATGACGCCGGCGGTCACCGAGATCACCATGTCGAAGATGACGGTGAGCGCGAAGCAGGCCAAGAGCACCACCACGTCGGCGCGCGGGGCCACGCGCAGGATGTGGCTGAAGTGCCGCACCTCGCTCATGTTCCACGCCACGATCAACAAGAGGGCCGCGAGCGACGCCATGGGCAGGTAGCCCACCAGCGGCGCGATGATGAGCACCGCGGCCAGCACGAAGAGCGCGTGTACGACGGAGGCGATGGGCGAGCGCGCGCCCGAGCGCACACCGGTGGCGGTGCGCGCGATGGCGCCCGTGGCCGCGAAGCCGCCGAAGAAGGGCGCCACGACGTTGCCGATGCCCTGGCCGAGCAATTCTGCGTTGGAGTCGTGGCGCGCGCCGATCATGCCGTCGGCCACGGTGGCAGAGAGCAGCGACTCGATGGCGCCGAGCATGGCGATGGCGAAGGCGGACGGCAGGATGTCGCGCACCAGCTTGAGCGAAAGGCCAAGCGGCGCGCCGTCGGCGCCGGGGAGGTTCCAGGGCAACACCGGCAAGGGCGGCGCCTGCGGCACGCCGTGCTTGGTGACGCCGTCGACCACGTAGGTGAAGCGGCTGGCGATGGTGTCGGTGTGCATGCCGTCGATGAAGTACGTGGCGGCGAAGGCGACGAGCGCGCCGCCAGCGAGCGCCACCAGCGGCGCGGGAACGCGCTTGTTGAGGCGGGGCCAGACGATGAGCACCGCCAGCGTGAAGGCGCCGATCAGCAGGTCGGGCAGGTGCACAGTGGGCGCGGCCTTGGCCAGCGCGATGACGCGCTCGACGTAATGCTCGGGCATCTGCTCCACCGTGAGCCCGAAGAAATCTTTCACCTGCAAGGTGCCGATGACCACCGCAATGCCCGCGGTGAAGCCCGTGGTCACGGGGTGCGGCACGAACTGCAAGAGCGAGCCGAAGCCCGCAGCGCCCATGGCGATGAGCATGACGCCGGCGATGAGCGAGGCCACGCACAGGCCGCCCACGCCGTAGCGCGCCGACACGGGTGCGAGCAGCACCACGAAGGCGGCGGTGGGTCCGCTCACCTGCACGCGCGAGCCGCCGAAGATGGCGATGAGCGCGCCCGCGACGATGGCCGTGTACAAGCCGTGCTGCGGCGGCACGCCCGAGGCGATGGCCAGCGCCATCGAGAGCGGCAGCGCCACCACGCCCACCACCAAGCCCGCCATCAGGTCGGCGCGCAGCTCGCTCTTGCCGTAGCCGGCCGCCAGCACCTCGCGCAGCGCCGCCCCTGGCTTGGCGCGCAGCTGCGGCAGCATCTCGACCATGGCGTTGTAGCGCTGTCTCATCGCTGGGCGGCCTCGGTCCCCGCCTGTGTGCTTTCGACCAAGGGGTCATTGCAGATCCGAGGCCACGAGCGCAAGGCTCGGCCCTCATGAGCCCTCGAGCGTGTTCATGACGGGGCTGCCGGTGCTACCGCACGACGGCGAGACGGGGGCCGCCGAACGTCCCCCGTGGCTGCGCGTGCGCGCCCCCGGCGGGCGCGCCGCCGAGCTGGGCGCGCTCTTGGCCGAGCGCCACTTGCACACGGTGTGCAGCTCTGCGGCCTGCCCCAACCTGGGCGAGTGCTGGCAGGCCGGCACCGCCACCTTCATGATCCTCGGCAATCACTGCACGCGGGCCTGCCGCTTCTGCGACGTGCAGACGAGCGCCACCCCCGCCGCCGTCGACCTCGACGAGCCCGCGCGCGTCGCCGAGGCAGCGGCCCTCTTGCAGCTCGCGCACGTAGTCATCACCAGCGTCACCCGCGACGACCTCGAGGATGGGGGCGCGCGCCACTTCGCGCGCACCCTCGAGGCGGTGCGCGCGCGCCTGCCGACGGCGACCATCGAGGTGCTGGTGCCCGACTTCGGCGGCAGCGAGGCGCTGGTGCAGCTGGTGTTGGACGCGCGCCCCACGGTGTTCGCCCACAACCTCGAGACCTGCGCGCGCCTGACCCCGCAGATCCGCTCGGGCGCCCGCTACCACCGCTCGCTCGAGGTGCTGGCCGCCGCCAAGCGCCGCGCCCCCACGGTGCGCACCAAGACCGGGCTCATGCTCGGCCTGGGCGAGACCGACGAGGAGATCGTGGCTGCGCTGCACGACGCGCGCGCCGCGCAGGTCGACCTCGTCACGCTGGGCCAATACCTGCGCCCATCGCCGTGGAACGCATCGGTGCAGCGCTTCGTTGCGCCTGCGCGCTTCGAGGAGCTCGCGGCGTTGGCGCGCGCGCTCGGCTTCGCGCACGTCGAGAGCGGGCCCTTGGTGCGCTCGAGCTACCACGCCGAGCGCGCGGTGCGGCCATGAGCGCGCGCACCATCGCCCTCGACGAGGTGGCGCGCCTGGCGGCGGGCCTGGCGGGCGCCCCCGTGGCGTCGGTGGTGGAGCTCTACCCCCACGGCACGGTGCGGGCCTTTCGCGCCAACGGCGTGGGCGTGCGCGTCGACGAGGATCCGCTGGGGCGCGCGCTCGAGGCCGAGGCGCTCGCGCTGCAGGCGATCGCGGCGGCGGGCGCGCCGGCGCTCGGGCCCACGCTCTTGGCGCAGGGCACGCTGGCTGGACCCGTGGGCGAGCGCCGCTACCTCGCGTACCAGTGGCTGCACGGCCGCACCCTCGACGTCGCCGAGGCCGCGAGCCGCGCGCGCGAGGCGGGCGAGTCGTTTGCGCGCCTGCATGCGCTGCGCGTGATGGACCTGGTAGACCGCTTGCCGAGCACCGCGCCGCCCATGACGCTGCTCGAGGGCTTTCGCCGCGCCGTCGACGACCTGCGCGTGTGGATGAGCGCGCGCGAGAGCGACGGGCTCGGCCAAGACCTGCTCACGCTCGCGCTCTCCGACCTGCAGCGCGCGCTCCGGCCCTACTGCATCGCGCTCGATCACGCCTTCCTCGTCGAGCGGCGCCGCGTGCTGTGCCACGGCGCGCCCGAGCCCTCGCTGGTGGTGCTGCGCGACGGTGCGCCCGGGGCGCTCGCCTTCGTCAACTTCGAGCGCGCTCACTGCGGCGACGCGACGCACGACCTGGCGCACTACGCGCTGGCCGCCGAGCTCGACGACGCAGCCGAGGACGCGCTCCTGAAGAGCTACGGCGACGCGCTGGAGCGCGCCGGCCGCGCCGATCGGCGCCTCATCGTGCGCTACTTCGCGCGCAAGACGCTGGCCTTGTTTGCGCAGCCCTGCGCGCGCTTGGCCCGCCTGGCGCGCATCAAGCGTGGCGAGGTGCCGGTCATGGGCGACGCCGTGGTGGCGCTCGACGAGGAAGCCGAGCGCGCCTACCGCGAGATCGCGCGCGCCATCAACGGGCTGCGCGAGCTGGGCGGGCGCGCGCGGCCCATCAGCGCGCGCGAGGTGACCGCCATGGGGCGCCTGCTCGCCGTCGAGGAGGTGATCCTGCGCGATCGCGCCTTCCGCATCGCGCTGCTCGGCCAGCCCTACTCGGGGCGCACCGAGATCGCCTCGTCGCTGGCACGACGGCTCACGCGCCACCGCCTGATCGGCACCGTGGCGCTGGCGCGCGCGCTGGCGCGCGTGGAGCACGACCATGGCGCCGACGGCGCGCCGCCGCCGCGGCCGCGCGAGCTGGTGGCGCGGCTCTTCGAGCGCGGCTTCGACCTCGAGCCCACGCAGGGGCCGCCCTTTTATCGGGCCAAGCTCGACGGGCGCGACGTCACCGACGAGCTGCGCGACGACGGCCCCCTGCAAGTCCGCGGCGCCCAGCTCCTCGACGACGAGACCGTGCGCGGCGCCATCCGCGACGCGCTCTTGGAGCGTTCGGCGTCGGAGGGCCTGGTCATCGAGGGCGACTACGCGGCGCAACTGCTGCCCGGTCGCGGGCACCTGTTCTTCGTCAGCGCCGATGCGGGCGTGCGCTGCGCGCGCCTGTTGGCGCACCGCGGTGACCTGGCCGACGAGGCTGCGGCCACCGAGCACCTCAAGCGCCTCGACGCCGCCATGACGCCGCCGCCCATCGACGCCGTGCGCGTCGACGTGGGCGCGCGCACCGCGGCGGCCGCCACGCTCGAGGTGCTGTGGCAGCTCTTGCCACCCGGTCGCCGGCCACCCGACGACCTCACCGGCAGGGCGCCGCTATGAGCGTCGACGCTGCCGCCCTCGAGCCCCCGCTCGACGACGAGAACGAGCCGCTCCCCGAGGGGGAGGTGGTGGCGCTGCCGCTGCCCTCGGGCACGCGCACCACGCTGCGCTTCCCTTCGCCCTTCGAGCTCGTGCTCACGCTGGCGGGTCGACGCATCACTGCCGCCGACACGCCGGCGGCGCGCGATCTGCTCCTGTGGTCGTCGCGGCGCCTGCCTGCGCTGTGGCGCGCGTTGGGCGAGCGCACCGTGCTCTTGGCCGCCTACGCCGAGGGCGCCGTGGTGGTGACCGACCTGGTGGACCTCGAGGTCGACACCCGCGGCGACGACGAACAACCCAGCACGCGCGCGCTCTTCCTCGACCACGGCGCGCTACGCGAGCGCCTCGAGCCCTGCGCGGTGCAGCTCGCGCACTTCTCACTCTTGGGCGCCGTGGGCACCAAGGCCGAGCTCGAGCGGCGCGTGCGCGGTAACTGGGCGCCGGGCACGCAAGTCGAGGTGCGCGTGGAAGACGAGGGGCGCATCGTGTCGCGTCGTCGACTGCGCGTGGGGCGCTGACGGGCGCGTCGCTGTACGGAACCGCTACGGCACCGTGCTCCAGCTCTCGATGGTCTTGACCACGTCGGCCATGAACTGATCGGCGGTGAGGCCATCCACCAGCCGGTGGTCGAAGCCGAGCGCGATGACGCTCTTGAGGCGCACGGCGATGACGTCGGTGCCGTCGACCTCGAGCACCACGGGCTTCTTCTCGATCTTGCCCATGGCCAGGATGGCGACGTTCGGCTGGTTGATGATGGGCGTGCCGATGATGGAGCCGAAATTGCCAGGGTTGGTGATGGTGAAGCTCGAGCCCGACAGCTCGTCGGGGCGGACCTTCTTGGCGCGCACGCGCGTGGCCAGGTCGGCGATGGCGCGCGCGAGCCCGCGCAGGTTCATCTGATCAGCGTTCTTCATGACGGGCACCATCAGGCCGGGCTCGGGGCCGTCGATGGCCACCGCCATGCCCAGGTGCACGTCGCTCTTGAACACCAGCTCGCCGCCGCGGATCTCGGCGTTGAGGTACGAGTGGCGTCGCAGGCACTGCGCCACCGCCGCCGCCATGAACACGGTGTAGGTGAGGCTGACGCCCTCCTCGGCCTTGAAGCGATCCTTGTGTGCACGCCGGATCTTCTCGACGTTGGTCCAGTCGACGTCGAAGAAGGTGTGCACGTGGGCCGAGGTCTGCTTGCTCGCGACCATGTTCTGCATGATCGCCTTGCGCATGGTCGACGCGGGCTTGACCACCTCGCGCGCGCCCATGGGGATGGGCACGGTGGGCGTCGAGGGCTGCGGCAACGAGGTCTCGGTGACCACGGCGGGCCGCGCGACCGGGGCTGGGGCCTTCACACGCCCGGCGCGCTTGTCTTCCACGTACGAGAGCAGGTCCTTCTTGGTGACGCGCCCGTTGTTGCCGGTGCCTGCGAGCGCGTCGAGCTCGGCGTCGCTGACGCCGCTCTCGGCGGCGATGCGGCGCACCAGCGGCGACACGAAGCGCCCGCCCGCAGCCTGGGCATGCGTGGGGAGCTGGAAGTAGCCGGGCTTCTCCTCGAGCTGGCGCTGCGGCTCGTCGGCAGGGAGTGCGCGCGTGGGCGCGCGCGTCACGGGCACCGACGCGGGCGGCACGCCCGACGAGCGCTCGCCGCTCGCGCCGAGCCAGCCGAGCACGGTGCCAACGCCCACGGTCTTGCCTTCGCCCACGTCGATGGACAAGAGCACGCCCGCGGCCGGCGCCGGGATCTCGGCCTCTACCTTGTCGGTGGAGATGACCAAAATGTTCTCGTCTTTTCGTACGGCGTCGCCCGGGTGCTTGAGCCAGCGGACGATGGTGCCTTCGGCGATGCTCTCGCCGAGCTGCGGCATGATGATCTTGTCGGCCATGGGCGATCTCCGTCGCTCGGCTTGGCAAAATTGCCCCCGCGCCGCAACCAGCCGTCCGGCAACCGCTCAGCGCACCGTGACCTGGCCCGCGCTGCCGTCAACGACCACGGTCTGCCCCGTGCGCACCGACGAGGTGGCGTCGGGCACCGCCAGCACCGCGGGCACGCCATACTCGCGCGCGATGACCGCGGCGTGCGAGAGCATGCCGCCGGTCTCGGTGACGACAGCGGCGATGCGCGCGAACAGGGGCGTCCAGCCTGGGTCGGTGTAGCAGGCCACCAGCACCTCCCCGGCAACGAGCGCGCGCGCCTCGTCGAGGGTGGTGGCCACGCGCGCCGCGCCCTCGGCGTGCCCGGGCGAGCAGGCGATGCCGCTGAGCGCGCCGGCGGTGGCGGCAGCGCGCGCGCGCGGCGCCACCGCGTGGCGCGCGCCCACCTCGTTCGGGTTCTTGAAGTTGCGGAAGCCGCGCATGACGCGTCGCCCGCGCGTGACGCGCCGGCGCGCCTCGTCGATGGGCAAGGCGCCGCGAAACGATGCTGCGGCGTCCTCGGCGCGCAACAAGAAGATGTCGCCCTCAGCGTCGAGCACGCCGCGCTCGGTCAGCCGCCGGCCGAGCTCGAGCGCGATGCGGCGCACCAGCGCATACAGCCAGCTCGAGCAGTCGCGCATCTCCTCGCGCCACCACGCGAAGGCGCGCACACGCGCGAGGCGTTGCACGAAGCCCTTCTTCAAGAAGGGCCGCATACCGAGCGCGTCCAAGGCGCGCTGTTGGTGTGCCTCGGCCTCGCGGCGGCGCTCCTCTTGGAGCGCGCGCGGATCGCGCGCTGGATCGAAGGAGCGCACGGCCTCGTCGATGAGCTCGCGCACCAGCTCGGGGTCCTCGTCCCAGCGGGGCTGGCTGATGTCGAGCTCGCGGCGCGCGTGCTGCGGCCAGCGCTTGGCATAGGCACGCACATCGTCGTCGGTGACGGCGCGGCCTTGCTGGCGAACGGCGCGCGCGAGATCGAACAGGTCCACCAGCGGGCGCAGATGCGAGAGGTCGGTGAGGCCCCCCACCAGCGCCGTGTACTCGAGCTCACCCCCGCAGTGGCGCTTGACCTTCTCGAAGCTCGGCTTGAACTCGAGCTTGGCGTTGCTGAGTGCGTAGATGGTCTCGAAGTAGGCGGTCTCGGTCTCGTGCTGCAGCAGCAACGCCTCGTCGTAGAGACGGGCCAGGGCGTCGTCGTCGAAGGAGCGCAGCTCGTCGCGCGTGCGATCGAAGGGGGCGCGGCGCGCGGGGAACGCGTCCTTGAACTGCCGGCACAGGCGCAAGCGCTCCTCGAAGTCGCGCAAGAGCGCGAACAGGGTGGGCAGCGCGCCGAGCGCTGTCGCCACGCTCATCGGAGTGTGCGCGCCCGGCCCTTGGTAGCCCGGGAGCACGCCGAGATCGGTGTCGAACTCGCGCTCCACGTACCCCGGCACCTTCTGCGCGGTGCGCTTGACCTCGCCCAGGTTCCAGTACGGCCGCCCGAAGAACATGCGGCTCCACTTCACCTGCTCGTTGGGCTTGCGCAGCTTGAGGCGCACGCACGAGGCCAGCATGGAGACGTCGAAGGCGCGCTCGTAGAGCGACCACAAGAACGGCGTGCACACGTCGGCCGAGACGCCACCGTCGCGAAAGTCGGCGGTGGTCCACTCGCCGAAGTCATCGGCGAAGTGAATTGCCGTGACGGGCCGCGCCTGCAAGAGCACGAACTGCCCGTTGGCGCGGGCCCACTCGAGGTCGAGCGGGTAGCCCATGCGCTCTTGCAGTCGCTGGCCGAGCTCGGTGAGCGCGCGGGCCTCGTCGTCGCTGAGCACGGGCTGTTGCGCGGCCGTGGCGTCGAGGGCGCGCTCCACCACGCGCTCGCCGTCGGACACGAGCGCGCTCTTCTTGGTGGCGGTGGTGCGCTCCAGTACCGCGCCGCTCTCGACGTTGACGCGCAGCAGGTCGGCGGCGGCGCGGCCGCTCACCAGCGGCTCGCCCAGGCCTGGCACCGCCTCGATGACCGTGACGTCGTCGTGGCCGCGCACGGGATCGACGGTGAACAAGACCCCGGCGGCGTCGGCCTCGACCAAACGCTGCACGATGACGGCGATGCGCGGCACCTCGGCGGGGGCCGCGCCGGCGCGCGTGCGATAGGCGAGCACGCGCGGGGCGAGCGCAGAGGCGAGGCAGCGCGCGATGGCAGCGAACAGCTCGCCCTCGCCGCGCACGCCGAGCTCTGTCACGAACAGGCCTGCGTAGCTCTGATCCGCGCCGTCCTCGGCCGCAGCGCTGGAGCGCACGGCGAACGGGCCGGCTGTGCCACCGAGCTCGGCGCAGGCGCGCACCACCTGGCGGCGCAGCTCCTCGGGCAAGGCCAGGTGGGCCACGATGTGCTGCGCCTCGTGCAGCGCCTCGTCGTCGCCGCGGGCCACGAGGGCCGCCACCTCGGTGCCACGGGCGCTGTCGTGAAGAACGCGGGCCAGCGGCTCGGCGCAGATGACGAAGCCCGGCGCCACGGGTAGGCCCGCGGCGATGATCGCCTGCAGGCCCGCTGCCTTGCCGCCCACGTCGGCACGGCGCTCG
Organism: Deltaproteobacteria bacterium; assembly: GCA_020850995.1. Classification (GTDB taxonomy): domain Bacteria; phylum Myxococcota; class UBA727; order UBA727; family VGSZ01; genus JACOUT01. The sequence continues at coordinate 20,209 of JADZDP010000127.1, read as the reverse complement.
GCGCCGGCGAGGGCGAGGGGCAGGACCTGGCTGGTGACGGGTGCGGACGACATGGGCTGCTCGGACGGGTGCCACACACTCGCCAAACGCCGGCCCTTCGGCAACTCAGGCGCGCCCTGCCCAGACACGGGGCTGGCGCGCCTGGCACTGGACGTGAAAGAGCTGGCGGTGGGGCGAAGAGAGGTGACCATGCGATGCTCCGTCGTTGAAGACCCGTGTGGCCCGGTCGGCATTGGCGCTCGAAGCACGGGCAATGCCAGAGTCCCATCGATGTCGCTCGCCCCCGACGGCGCTGATCTGCTGGCCCAGGCGTTGGACGCGCCCTCAACCTTCAGCGGCGTCACCGTCGACGGCGGTGGGGCATCGTCCTGGAGCGCGCTGGTGGCGCGTGGGCGTCGACGAGCCGCGGCGCTGCACGCGGCGGGCGTGCAGCCCGGCGATCGCGTGCTCGTGACCCTGCCCACGTCACTCGGCTTCGTCGAGGGCTTGATCGCCTGCTGGGCGAGCGGCGCGGTGCCGGTGCCCTTGCCGCAAGCCAGCGGCGCACGCGCTGGCGCCATCGCTGCGCGCATCGGCCATGTCGCACGCATCGCGCGCCCGCGCGCGGTGCTGCTCGCGCCCAACGACGACATCGACCTCGGCGCCCACAAGGTGTCCTTGGTCACGATCGACGAGACCCACGCCACACCATCCACCACCGACGCCACACCACCGCGCTCCCTGCCCGACGTGGCCTTCATCCAGTTCACCTCGGGCTCCACCGGCGACCCGCGCGGGGTGGTGGTGACGCGCGCTGCCCTCAACGCGCAGCTCGGGCAGTTGCATGCGGGGATGGGCGTGCTCCCCACCGACGCCGCCGTCAGCTGGCTGCCGCTGTTCCACGACATGGGTTTGGTGGGTGGCCTGCTCCTCCCCTTCGCCTACGGATTGCCGGTGACGCTCTTGTCGCCGCTGTCCTTTCTCTTGCGGCCGGCGCGCTGGCTGCAAGCGATCTCGCGCTCGCGCGCGACGCTGTCGGCGGCGCCGAGCTCCGCGTACGCGCTGTGCGCGGCCAAGGCGCGCGCCGCCGACCTCGAAGGCGTGGACCTCTCTTGTTGGCGCGTGGCGCTCGACGGCGCCGAAGCGGTGCGCCCCGAGGCCATCGACGCATTCTGTGCGCGCATGGCGCCCTACGGCTTTCGCGCCGGGGCCTTCAAGCCCGCCTACGGCCTCGCGGAGTCGACGCTGGCCGTCACCATGACGCCGCGCGGGCGCGGTGCCCGCGTTCTCGACGTCGACAAGGTTGCGCTGGCGGCAGGCGCGCTGGTGCCGTGCGCCGCGGGCGCGCCCGGCGCGACGCGCGTGGTGAGCTCGGGGCCCCCCGTGCCGGGCGCCACCGTGCGGGTCGTCGACGACGCTGAGGTGGCCGTGCCCGACGGCGTCATCGGCAACCTGCGGGTACGCTCGCCAGCGCTGGGAGCCGGCTACCTCGACGACGACGAGAGCAGCGTCGCCGCCTTCGCACAGGGTGAGCTCGTGACCGGCGACGTGGGCGCCATCGTCGACGGCGAGCTCTACGTCACGGGGCGCACCAAGGACCTCATCGTGCTGCGTGGGCGCAAGGTGTGCGCCGAGGACGTGGAGGCCGCCGTCGAGGCCGCCCTGCGCATCGACGAGGCCCATCGCCCGCCGGTGGCGCTGGCCTTCGCCGAGGACGCTGACGCTACGGTAGGCGAGCGCGTCGTCGTGCTCATCGGCATGCACGGCCGCGCCACCTTGGACGCCGAGCGTCAGGCGCATGCGCTCGCGGCGGCGCGCGAGGCCGCGGGGGCCGCCGAGGTGCACTTGGTGCCCGTGCCGGCCTCGTCGCTGCCGCGGACCACCAGCGGCAAGCTGCGGCGCACCGAGGCGCGGCGCCAATGGCTCGCCGGTGAGATCGAAGGGGCGGGGGTCGCGTGAGCCTGCTCGACGCCACCAGCGCCGAGGCCGAGCTGCCGCGCATGGGTGGCAAGGGCGCGGGCCTGTGGGCGCTCTCGCGCATGGCGAGCGTCACGGGCGCCAGCGTGCCCGAGTTCTTCGTGGTGCCCACCGAGGTGTTCACCTCCTGCGCTGGCGCGCTGCTCGACGAGGCCAGGGGCGCTTTGCCCGTGGCGCGCGTGCACGATCGGCTCACGCTCGAGCGCCTGAGCGCGTCGCTGGTGGCGCGGGTGCAGCAGCTCGATCTGCCCGCCGGCCTCGTCGTGGACATCGTCGCGCGCGCGCGCCAGCTCGGCTCGGCGGTGGCCGTGCGCTCGTCGGCCACGGTGGAGGACGCCGCCAGCCGCTCGTTCGCCGGCCAGCTCTCGACGGAGATCGGCGTCACGCCCGACGAGGTGGTGGTCGCCGCGCGTCGCGTGTGGGCGTCGTTGTTCAGCCCGAGTTGTCTGAGCTACCTGGCCGAGGCCGGCGTCGACCTCGCCAACGTCGCCGTCGCCGTGGTGGTGCAGCGCCAGGTGCGCGCGCGCGCCGCCGGCGTGGCGTTCTCGGCGCGGCCGGACGGCGCGCTCGACGAGGCGGTGGTGGTCGCATGCCTGGGCTTGGGCGAGACCGTGGTGCAGGGCAGGCCCGACGTCGACACCTTGGTGCTCGAGCGCGCCACCTCCACCTGGACCGTGACCATCGGCGACAAGCGGGAGCGCATGGTGCTCGACGAGCAGGGCGCCGCACGCCACGAGCCGGTTCCCGCCGACCAGCGCGCGGCGCCCGTGCTCGACGAGGCAGCGCGCGCCCGCGTGCTGTCGTTGACCGACGCGGTCGCCGAGGCTCAGGGCCGCGCCGTCGATGTGGAGTGGGCCATCGACGACGCGGGCGTGCTTTGCGCGCTGCAGGCGCGGCCCATCACCACGCTGCCCGCGGGTGGGCGCTGCTTCTTCGACCGCGCCAATGTGGTCGAGAGCTTTCCGGGCATCACCGGCCCGCTCACCTTCTCGCAGGCGCGCGAGAGCTACCAGCACGTCTTTCGCAACACGCTGCGCCGCTTGGGGGTACCCCAACAGACGCTGCTCGACGAGGACTGCGCGTTCCGCTCGCTCATTGGGTACGTGCAGGGGCGGGTCTATTACAACACCGCGAGCTGGGTGCGCGTCTTGCGCCTGATCCCCGGCGTCGAGCCCTACCTCAAGGCGTGGGAGCAGATGATCGGCGTGTCGTCGAAGGCGCGCGAGGGCTCGAGCGTGCGCGCCAGCGGCGCGCTCGGCCTGGTGCGCACCGCCACCCGCTTCCTCGCTCACATCCTCTGGCTCGACGTGGAGCACCGCGCCTTCGTGCGTCGCTTCGATCGCGCGCATGCGCACGTGATGGCCGCCGACCTCGCCGCGCTCGACGCCCACGCGCTCATCGAGCTGTACCGCGGCATGAACGCGTCGCTGCTCGACGGCTGGGAGGTGACCTTCTTGAACGACGGCGTCGCCTTCTTGTTCACCTCGCTGGCCAAGGCGCAGCTCACGCGCGCGGGCGCGGCGCCCGAGGTGTTGCCGGGGCTCTTGGGCGCCGACGGCGAGATCGAGAGCACGCGGCCGCTGACCGCGCTCTACGAGCTGGCGGCCGACGTGCCGCCGACGATGGTGCGCAAGCTCGAGGAGGTCGTCGAGGGCGCGCCCTTCCCGCCCCCGGCCGGCGACCACAGCGAGCAAGAGTTCTTGGTGCGCCTCGATCAGTGGCTCGCGCGCTACGGCGACCGGCGCGCCGAAGAGCTCAAGCTCGAGAGCCCCACCTTCCGCGAGGAGCCGCGCCCCTTCGTTCGCCTGTTGTTGGCCGCCCGCGACCACGACGGGGCGGCGCTGAGCGCGCGGCCTGGTGCGCGCCGCGCCGAGGCCGAGCGCCAAGCGCGCTCGGCGCTGCGCGGCCATCCCTTGCGGCGCGTGGTGCTGGCCGTGGCCCTGGCGCTGTCGCGGCGCTCGGTGCGCTGGCGCGAGGCCTCGCGCTTGCGGCGCACGCGCGGCTTCGGCGGCATCCGCAAGCTCTTCGTGGAGCTCGGCGAGCGGCTCGCAGCCGATCGCGTCATTGCCGCTGCCGACGACGTCTTCTTCCTCGAGACCGACGAGGTGCTGCAGGCCATCAAGGGCTGCGGCCCGCCCGACGACCTGCGCGCGCTGGTGGTGGCTCGGCGCGCGCGCCTGGCCGCGTGGGCCACGGAGCGGCCGCGCGAACGCTTCGCCACGCGCGGCATCGTGGCCGCGCACCCCATCCCCCCGCGCCCACCGCCCGCCGCCGTGCACGACGGCGAGCTGCGCGGCATCGCATGCGCGGCCGGCACCGCGCGCGGGCGCGCCCTCGTCGTACGCGATCCGCGCGCCGCGCCCAGCACCGCGGGGCGGGTGCTGATCGCCGAGACCACTGACCCCGGCTGGGTGTTCCTGTTGGCTCCCGCGGCCGCGCTGGTGGCAGAGAAGGGCTCACTCCTGTCGCACACGGCCATCATCGGTCGTGAGCTCGGCGTGCCCACGGTGGTCAACGTGCCCCACGCCACCGAGCTCATCCCCGACGGCGCCCTCGTCGAGGTAGACGGCAGCAGCGGTGTCGTGCGCATCATCCCCGACGCCGCCACCAGGGAGGTCGCGTGAGCGTTGCCATCGTTGCCACGGCGCCCGACCAGGCGAGCTTTCGTGCCTTCCTTGGCGCCGCCGGCGCCGTGCGCGGCAACGACCCGCGCTGGCCCGCGGGGCCGGCGGAGCTGAGCGCCTTCCTGCTCGCGCCCGACGCTCCCTGGCGGCGCCACGGCGAGGCCGAGCTCTTGGTCGCGCTGGCGGGCGAGGCGCCCGTGGGCGCGCTGGTGGTGGCGCTCGATCGGCGTGCTCCCCACGGCACCTTCGGATTCTTCGATTGCGTGAACGACGAATCGATCGCCCGCGCGCTGATGGGCGCCGGTCTCACCTGGCTGCGCGCGCACGGCGCCACCCACGCGGAGGGCCCCATCAACCTCCATGCGCTCGGTGGCTACCGGCTGCAGACCAAGGGCTTCGAGCGCGCACCCTTCCTGGGCGAGCCGCGCAACCCCTCGTGGTACCCGGAGCTGCTCACGCGCGTGGGCTTCGCTCGGAGCGCCGGTTGGCGCTCGTGGGACTTCGAGGGTTGGCGCCTCATGGCGTTCCGCGCCTTCCACCGGGTGCAGTCGTGGCGCAACCCGCGCCTGCGACGCCTGGGCTACTTCACCGAGGAGATGGACGCCGCGCGCTTCGAGGAGGGCATGGCGCGCATCTACCCGGTGGTGATGGCCTGCTACGAGGGCGCGCCTGCTTTCTGGCATATCGAGGTCGACGAGTACCTGCGGCTCAACCTGCCGCTCAAGGGCGTGCCCGGCGTGCGCGGCGCCATGCTCTTCAAGCAGGGCATCGCCGAGCCGGTGGGCTTCGGCATGGGCATCGAAGAGGCCACGCGCGGCGTCATGCACAGCTTCGGCATCCTGCGTGAGCATCGCGGCAAGGGCCTGGCGCACCTGGTGCTCGAGCATGCCTTCGCCGAGCTGCGCAAGCGTACTTTCACGAGCGTGGTGGGCGCGCTCGTCAAGGAGGGCTCGTCCAAGTACGACGAGACCGGTGGGTCGCCCACGCGGCGCTACGCCCTCTACCGGCGCGACACCTCGCCGCTCGGAGCCGCCACGTGAGCACCGACGCGCGTGCCCATACGCACCAAGGTCTCGAGGCCACGGGCGCTGTTCGCGATCAGGTCCTCGTCGAAGCACAGGCGCGCTGCGTCGGCGATGAGCACCACGGTGGAGCCGCCGAAGTGGAAGGCGCCGAGCTCCTCGCCCTTGGCCACAGGGCCAGGTCCGCGTGTGCGCTCGATCTCGCCCACCAAGAGCGCGCCCACCTCGACCAGCACCACGGTGCCGACCAGGGTGTGCGTGAGCGTCGACGCGTGGCGGCGGTTGGCGAAGCTCGGGGCGCCCGCGGCGAGCGCCATGGGGTGCACCGAGTGCAAGAGCCCGCCGAGGGTGCGCGGCGCCGACAGCGTGCCCGCGCAGGGCGCATGGAAGCGGTGGTAGTCGGCGGGCGCCAAGCGCACCACCAGCACGGCGGCGCGCGCGCAGGGCAGGGGCGCGCCCACCAGCTCCTCGACGTCGACGGCGTGGCCCTTGATCGGCAAGGGGCCACGCACGTCGGCGAAGGCCAAGGCGCGCCCGTCGGCGGGCGCCACCAGCGTGTCGGGCGCGTCGTCGACGGGACGGGCTCCCGGGCGCAGGCGCCGCGCGAAGAACGCGTCGAGGCTCGGATAGCGGTCGAGGGGCTGCTCGGCCTCGCTGGCGTCGATCCCGAGCTCGCTGACGAAGCGCGCCACCCGCGCCCGCGACGACGACGTGCGCTGCATGCGGCCATAGAGCGTGCTCACGACGGGCAAGGGCATCACAAGACGCAAGAGCGCGCCCCGAGCGCCGGGGCCGTAGATGCGCTCGAGGGCCCGAGCGCCAAAGACGCGCTCCTCGAGGAGCGCGCCGCTCGCGCGGTCCACCACCAAGGTCGGCGCCGCGGTGCCCATGGCGCGCACGCTAGCAGAAGAGAGCAAACATGAGCGCCACGACGTCAGCGCGCACACGTGTGGCACGGCTCCGCGCCTTCTTTCACGGCCGTTGGCCGCTGGCGCCGAACCTGGCGGGCGCGGCGGCGCTGTCGCTGTCGCTGAGCTTCGTGGCGCAGGCGGCGGCGCAGGCAGGCAGCCTGGTGCTCGGGCCACGCGAGGTGTACGCGTTCTTGGTGGCCGCGGGCACCTCGCTCCTGATGCGCGCCTACGACGAGCTGAAGGACGTCGAGACCGACCTCAAGCTCGCGGCCAGCGGCGACGCCACCTTCGCCACGCGGCCCATCGCCACGGGCGAGATCGAGCGCAGCGACTTGGTGCTGGTGAAGTGGCTGGCGCTGGTCACGTTCAGTATCGGCGCCGCGGGCGCGGTGGCGACGTCGAGCTTCCCTTGGTGGACGGCGGGCGGCTGTCTGGCGATCGTCGCCACCGTGTGGCTCAGCTCGCGCTGGTTCTTCTGGCCGCGCATCCAGCGCGACCTGGTGCTCGCGTTCGTCACGCACAACCCCATCGCCGGCGTGGTGGGCGCCGCGCTGGTGGCCGTGGTGGCGCGCGCCGCCGTTGAGCCCTTGGTGCTCATGGCGCTTATCGCCTCCTCGTGGTTCCCCATCAGCGCTTGGGAGGTGGCGCGCAAGCTGCGCGCGCCCGCCGACGAGACCTCGTACGAGACCTACAGCAAACGCTTGGGTGTGGGTGGCGCGGCCGCGCTCTTGGCCGCTTGCGTCGTGCTCTCACTCTCGTCGCTGGTGGTGCTCGCGCTCGCCACCGCCGCGGCCGGCGCCTACCTGTGGGTGGCGAGCGCGGTGGGTGGCGCGCTCTTGGTCGGCGCGCTGCGCTTCGCGCTGCGACCGAGCGCCGCCAGCGCACGCCTGCGTCCCTTCGCCGAGGCCTTCGCCCTGGTCGCCACCGTGGGCCTGCCGGTGGCGCTCGGCATCGCGCACGGCGTGCGCTTCGAGGGCTCCGCATGATCGAGCGCTTGTTCTCGTGGGTCGTGGGGCATCGCGCGTTGGTCATCGGCGCTTGGGCTCTCGTCATCGTCGCCTCCTTGCCCTTCGCGCTGCAGGTGCGGCCCGACTTCGCCGTGGAGCAGTTCTTCCCCAAGGACGCCGACGTGCGCGCGCCCTATGAGCGCTTCAAGCAGTCCTTCCCCGAAGAGGACGCGCGCGTGGCCGCCTTCCTCAACGCGGGCGCCGACGGGCTCGATCCCGCCGAGCTCGCCACGCTCGACCAGGTGGCGGAGCTGTTCCGAGGCGCTGGCCTCACCGACGTGGTGCACGTGGGCAACAGCACGCGCTTGGCTGCCGACGACCAGGGCGCCGTGGGCGAGGGCCCGCTGCTCGTCGACCGCACCAGCGCCGCCGCGCTGCGCGCGGCCCTCGAGCCCGTGAAGGATGAGCCGCTCTATCGCGGCGTCGTGCTCGACCGAGAGCTGCGCACCTTCAGCGTGCTCGGCACCTTGCCGCAGCAGCAGAACACCGAGGCAGGTCGCGCCGCCGCCAACCGCGCCATCACCGAGGGGCTCGCGCGCCTCGATCCGAGCGGCGCCACGCTCTCGCTCTCGGGCTTGCCCATCCTGCGCGCGCGCTACCTGGTGCTCTTGCAGCAAGACCAAGGGCTGTTCGTCACCGTCGCCATCATCGTGTGCTTCGCGCTGCTCTACGCCTTCTACCGCAGCGCCTGGCAGACGCTCGCGGTGCTCCTCGCCATCGCGCCGGCCTATGTGCTCTCGCTGGTGGGCTTGCACCTCGCGGGCCGGCCGCTGACGGCGCTCACCTCCATCGTGCCCGTGCTCTTACTGGTGGTGGGCATCTCCGACAGCGCGCACCTGCTCACCGAGGCCCGTCGTCGTCGTGGTGGCGGCGCGCCGTGGCCCGAGGCGGTGGCGGCCGCGTTCTCGCACCTGGCTATCCCCTGCCTCGGTACCGCCGTGTCGACGGCGATTGGCTTCTTCGCCGTGGTGGTGACGCGCATCGGTATCGTCGTCGACTTCGGCGTCGTCGCCGGCGCGTCGGTGTTGCTCACCTGGCTCACCACCATGCTCTTCGTGCCGGCCTTTTTGGCGCTCACGCCACACGCGCGCCTGAAGGACGGCCTGGCCGAGTCGAAGCACCTGGCCCGCGTCGTCGACGGCATGTTGGGGCTGGCGTCACGCCGCCCGCTCTTCTTGACGCTGGCCTCGGCCCTGGCCTTGGCGCTGGCCATCCCGCCGCTGTTTTCGCTGCGCGTCGACAGCAAGATGATCGACGAGCGCGACGATCACGTGCTGATGCGCGACATCAAGCACGCCGAGGACCAGGGCTTCGCCATGTTCCAGCTCAACGTGCTGCTGGAGGCCGCCGACGGCCAGGCGCGCACCTTGCTCGGCCGCGACCTGCGCGCGTGGATGTCGCAGCTGCAAGGCACGGTAGCGCGCGACGCGCGCGTCACGGGCAGCCTGTCGCCGCGCGACGTCGCCAGCCACGCATTTGCCGCGGCCTTCCCGGGGGAGTCGAGCGAGAGCGCCGTCGCCGAGCTGATGGACGCCCAGCTCGTCGACGGCCTGCTCGCGTCGGTGGCGGGCGATAAGCCGGGGCCCCTGCGCGCCGTGCTCGATCCGGAACGCGCGCGCGCCCAGGTGCTGGTGTTCGTGCGCGACGCCGGCTCTGCCCCCACCGGCGAGCTCATCGACGCGCTCGAGCGCTGGCTGGTGCAGCACCCGCCGCCCGGCGCGCGCGCCGTCGTCACAGGCACCGTGGTGCTGGCGCAGGGCACCTTCGATCGTTTGGTGACGGGCTTCCTGCAGAGCCTTGGCTTGTCGACGCTGCTCATCTTCCTGGTGCTCGTGCTCCACTTCCGCTCCCTCGTCTGGGCGCTGGTGGGCATGCTGCCAAACGTTGTGCCCTTGCTGGTCATGTTGGGCGCGCTGGCCGCCGCCGGCCAGCCCATCACGCCCACCTTGGTGCTGGTGTTCTCGGTCGCCACGGGGCTGGTCGTCGACGACACCATCCACCTGCACCTCGACATCCAGCGGCGCCGCCGCGCGGGCACCTCCTTCGCCGACGCCATGATGGCGGCGTCGAAGGAGCGCGGCTCGGCCATTCTGCAGACGGCGCTGGTGCTGACCTTGGCCTTCGCCTCCTTGGTGGTGAGCCAGTTCAAGGCGACCTTCTTGATGGGGCAGCTCTTGGCGGGCTCCCTGGCCATTGGCTTGGTTGCCGAGCTGGTGCTGTTCCCGGCCGTGGTGGTGGCGCTCTCGCTTCGAGAGAAGCAAAAACGTCGACTGGACGGACATGGTGGCTGACGCGCCCGACGCCGCCCTGCTCACCGAGCTGCGCGCGCTCATCGCGCACGCCGCGGGCTGCGCCGTCGACGAGGTGCGGCCCGAAGGCCTGCTGGTGGGCTACGGCATCGACTCGGTGCGCGCCGTGGAGCTGCTCGACCTTGCCGGCGAGCGCTTCGGCGTCAGCTTCGACGAAGGCGACCTGGCGGAGCTGCGCACGGTGGCGGACGTGGCGCGTCGCCTGCGCGCCAAGCTGGTGGCCAAGCGCGCCGCTGGAGAAACGCCGTGAGCGGCCTGGGCGCGCTCGCGCTGCAGATGCTGTGGCTCGCGGTGCCGGTCATCGGCTCGGGCGTGTTCCACATGGTGGTGGTGAAGCAGCGCTGGCTCGCGGCGCTGGCTCGGCCGCTCGACGGCGGCCGCACGCTGCGTGGCCGCCGCTTGTTCGGCGACAACAAGACCTGGCGCGGCGTGCTCGTCATGATCGGCGCGGGGTCGGCCATCGGCGTCGCGCAGGGCGCGCTCGGCGGCGCCTCGCTGGCGCGCGTGAGCGCGCTCGCCGAGGTGTGGCTGCTCGAGCCCACCACCCTCGGCTACGCGCTGCAGTACGGCGCGGCGCACGCGCTCTTTGGGCTCGGCTACGCGCTCGGCGAGCTGCCCAACTCCTTCCTCAAGCGCCAGCTCGAGATCGCGCCCGGCAGCACGGCGCGCGGCCTGGTGGGCGCCTTCTTCCTGGTGCTCGACCAGGCCGACAGCGTGGCCGCGTGTCTGCTCGTGGGGTGGCTGGTGTTTCCGCTCGGCTGGGCCCTGGTGCTCCTGTCGATCACCTCGATGACGGCGCTGCACTTCATCTTGAACCTGGCGCTGCACAAGGGCGGCGTGCGGAAGAACCTGTGAGCGGCAACGACGACGAGTACGCGCGCGCCCGCCCGGCGCTGGCGGCGCGCTTGCGCGCGCTCGGCCTCGACGTGCCCTTCGTGCGCGGGCGCGGCGATGTGCTCACGACCAGCGATGGCCGCGAGGTGCTCGACCTGGCCGGCGGCTTCGGCACCACGCTCCTTGGCCACAACCACCCGCGCTTGGTGGCTGCGCTGCGCGGCGCGCTCGACGAGGAGCGCCCGTTTTCGTCGCAGCTGTCGTGGCGCAGCGAGGCGGCGCGCCTGTCGTGCGCCTTGTCGGCGCGCATCGCGCAGGACGAGGGGCACGCGCCGCGCGTGCTGCTCTACTCCACGGGGGCCGAGGCGGTGGAGGCGGCCATCACCTGGGCCCTGCTCGAGCACGAGGAGCGCGTCGCTTCGCGCCGCGCGAGCGCGCCGCCCGTGCTCTTGTGTGTCGAGGGCAGCTACCACGGGCGCAGCGCGGGGGCCGCGTCGGTGAGCGCGCGGCTGGCGGGCGACCTGGGCACGCGCGCGCTGCAGCTCGAGGTGCGCGCCGTGCCGCGCAACGACGCGGCCACCTTGACGCGCTGGTGCGACGAGCTCGTCGTCGCCGGGGCGAGCCGCGTGGCGGCCATGATCGTGGAGCCCGTGCAGGGCGAGGGCGGCGTGGTGGTGCTCGACGCGGCGTTCTTGGCCGCCATCCGACGCCTCGCCGGCGAGCATGGCTTCTTGGTCGTCGCCGACGAGATCCAATGCGGGCTCGGCCGCACCGGCAGCTTCCTGGCGTCGAGCGGCACGGGCCTGGCGCCCGACGGCATCCTGCTCGGCAAGGCGCTTGGCGGCTCGCTGGTAAAGCTGTCGGCGTTGGCGATGCGCGAGCAACGCTCCGTCGATCGCCTGCCCCTGGTGGCCACCGGCACCTTCGTCGACGACGATCTGTCGGCGCGCGTGGGCGCCGCGGTGCTGGCCCTCATCGACGACGAGGACGTGCCCGGGCGCTGCGCGCGCCTGGGCGCGGCGTTCCGCGCGCGGCTCGACGACCTGGCTCGGCGCCACCCCGCGGTGGTGCGCGCGGTGCGCGGGCGCGGGCTCATGCTCGGCGTCGAGCTCGGGCTGCCGAACGACGGGCGCCCGGTGCCTCGCCTGCTCACGCTCTTGGCCGACGCGGGCTACCTCGCCGCCACGGTGGCCGGCTACCTCGTGCAGCGCCACGGTGTACGCATGGCGCCGGCGCTGTCGGCGCTCTCGGTCTTGCGCATGCAGCCCTCGGCCTTCATCGACGCGCACGCCGTTGGGCGCGTGATCGAGGCGCTCGACGACGCCCTCGACGTGCTCGAACGCGGCGACGTGGCGCGCATGCTCGCGCACCAGAGCGGCGAGGTGCCGCGCGCGCCTGCCACGGTCGCGCCGCGCGCCGCGCGCCCGGCGCCCCTCGCGAGCGACGCGCGCGTGGCCTTCCTGGCGCCCCTCCCCGTTGCCGGCGACCTGCGCCACCTCGAGCCCGCGCTGGCGGCGCTGTCAGACGGCGCATGCGAGCGCCTCTTGGACCGCGCCGGCCCGCTCTTGCCGCCCTTCGTCGCCGACAACTCGCGCGTGGTGTCGTCGACGGGGGCGGGCGTGGCGCTCACGGTGGTGGCTGTACCCGTGAGCGCAGCACAGACCATGGCCGCGCTGCGCGAGGGCCGGCAGCAGCCCGTCATCGAGCTGGTGCGCGCGGCCGCCAAGCTCGGCGTCGAGGCGGGGGCGCGCGTGGTGGGCTTTGGGGCCCACACCTCCATCGTGGGCCAGCTCGACGAGCGCTGGCGCGACGACGTGGCCTGGGTCAGCGGCAACGCGCTGACGGCGGCCGCCGCCGCCGAGGTGGCGCGCGCCGGCGCCGCGCGGCGCGGCCTGCCCTTGCGGGTGGGCGTGCTCGGTGGCGCGGGCTCCATCGGCGCGCTGGTGGCCGAGCTGTTGGCGCCGCACGCCGAAGAGATCGTGCTGGTCGGCCGCGAGCGCAGCGCGGCGCGCCTGCAGGCGGTGGCGCGCCGCGCGCTCGGCGCGTGTCGGTGGCGCGTGTCGACCGACGCGCATGACCTCGCCGCAACATCGGTGATCATCGCGGCCAGCAACGCCCCCGAGCCCGTGCTGCGCGCCGCGCACCTGGGGCGGCCCACCCTCGTCGTCGACGTAGCCGTGCCCGGCGACGCGCACGCCGAGCTCGACGGGCTCGAGGGTGTCACGGTGGTGCGCGGCGGCGCCGTGCGCCTGCCCGGTGCGGCTGCCCTCGGCATCGACGCGCTCGATCTCGGCGATGGTCACGTGCACGCCTGCCTCGCCGAGACCCTGCTGTGCGGCCTGGGGGCGCTGTACGACACCGCGCTCGCGGGCTCACCGAGCGTCGCGCGCGCCCGCCGCCTGCTCGCGCTGGCACACGAGCACGGCTTCGTCATCGACGAGGCGGTGCGTTGATCAGCGCGCCCGCGCGCCGACGCGCGCGATCACGGCGTGCGCCACGAGCTCACGCACGCGCGCCATGGACGGCGCCGCGCCGAGCACGCGCGCGAGGCTGGTGACGCCGCGCCCCGCCAAGCCGCAGGGCACCATGTGCGCGAGGAAGCGCTCCACCTCGATGTCGACGTTGAGCGCGAAGCCGTGGCGCGTGACGCCGCCGCTCAAGCCCACGCCGATGGCGCACAGCTTGGCGTCGGTGCTGTCATCAGGCGCGCGGCACCACACGCCGGTGAGGTGGTTGCCGGCGGCGTCGCGCTCGGGCTTGGCATGCGCGTCGTGCACGCCGAGCGCGCGGCATGCGTCCACCAGCCCCGCCTCAAGATCGTGCACGTACCCCACCACGTCGCTGCCCAGGCTCGACGGGCCCAGGCGCAGCACCGGGTAGCCCACGAGCTGCCCGGGGCCGTGGAAGGTGACGTCGCCGCCGCGATCGGTCTCGCACAGCTCGATGCCAAGGGCTGCCAAGCGCTCGCGCGACGAGAACACGTGCGTGGTGCCGCCGCGCCGCGTGATGGTGATGACGGCCGCATGCTCGAGGAGGAAGAGCACGGGCCCGTCGGTGTCGACGGCAGCCGCCGCCGCGCGTTGGTGGCGCACGCCCTCGGCGTAAGAGACATCGGCGCCCAGATCGACGACGCGCACGCGCTCGTCGTCGCATCCAGACGCGCGCACCGCAAGGCGTTGACGCGGGGCGGGCGGCGCTCAATGCGCAGCGAGCGGGGCGCGAGGAGGACGCATGGCCGACAAGATCTTGATGCCGCAGCTCGGGGAGTCCATCGCCGAAGGGACCATCGTGCGTTGGCTCAAGCGCCCGGGCGACGCCGTGCGCAAAGACGAGAACGTGCTGGTCATCTCCACCGACAAGGTGGAGGCCGAGATCCCCTCGCCCGCCGCCGGCGTCTTGCTCACCATCGACGTGCACGAGGGCAAGACCGTGCCCGTGGGCACCGTGCTCGGCTACGTGGGCGCCGCGGGTGATCGGGTGGCCGCCGGCGTCAAGGCCGCGCCAGCATCGTCATCGTCGTCAAGCCCGGCGACGGCCGCAACGGCCGCGGCGCGCGTCGGCAGCGCCGTGCCCTCCGACGCCTACGATCTGGTGGTGATCGGCGGCGGCCCCGGCGGCTACGTCGCCGCCGCGCGCGCGGGCGCCCTCGGCCTCAAGGTGGCGCTGGTGGAGAAAGACGCCAAGCTCGGGGGCACCTGCCTGCACCGCGGCTGCATCCCCACCAAGGCGCTCTTGCACGCCGCCGACGTCGTCACCGAGCTGAAGGAGGCGGCGCGCATGGGGGTGGCCGCCGAGGGCGTGCGCGTCGACTGGGCGCAGTTGCAGAAGCACAAGGCCCAGGTGGTGAGCTCTAACGCCGCCGGCCTCGATCACCTGATGAAGAGCCGCAACGTCGAGGTCATCAAGGGCACCGGGCGCCTCGAGGGTGCTCGCGCGGTGGCGGTGGCGCTCACCGACGGCGGCGCGCGCGCGCTGGCTGCCAAAAACGTCGTCATCGCCGTGGGCTCGAAGCCGCGCGAGCTGCCCTTCGCCAAGTTCGACGGCACGCGCATCCTCTCGTCGGATCACGCCACCGGCGCGCTCGAGAAGGTACCGGGCTCCTTGTGCATCATCGGCGGCGGCGTCATCGGCATCGAGTTCGCGTCGCTGTTCGCGCGCCTGGGCACCAAGGTGACGGTGCTCGAGATGCTGCCGCGCATCCTGCTGCCCTGCGACCCCGAGGTGGCCAAGCTCCTGCACGGCGAGCTCGAGAAGCAGGGCTGCACCATCGCCTGCGGCGTCAAGGTCACCGAGGTGGGCACGAAGGGCGCCACGGTGCTCACCACTTACCAGGCGCCCGACGGCAGCAAGGTGATGGTCGAGAGCGAGCAGCTCCTGGTGGCGGTAGGCCGCCCGCCGCTCACCAGCGGTATCGGCATCGAGGGCACGGCGGCCAAGCTCGATCGTGGCGGCTTCGTCGAGGTGAACGGCAGCATGGAGAGCGCTGAGCCCGGCGTGTTCGCCATCGGCGACTGCGTCAACACGCCCTGGCTCGCGCACGTGGCCTCCGCCGAGGGCCTCATCGCCGCCGAGACCGTGGCGCATCGCTTGGGCAAGCTGCAAGCACCGCCGGCCGCCCTCGACTACGACCACATCCCGGGCTGCGTGTACTCGGAGCCGCCCATCGCCTGGTGCGGCCTGTCGGAGGACGAGGCCAAGGCCCGCGGCTACCAGGTCAAGGTGACCAAGTACGACTTCGCCAAGAACGCCAAGGCCGCCATCCTCTTGAAGCGCCGCGGCTTCATCAAGCTGGTGGTCGACGCGACCCACGGCGAGCTCTACGGCGTGCACATCGTGGGTCCCCAGGCCACCGATCTCATCGCCGAGCCCGCCTTCGCCATGCAGATGGAGACCACCGTGCACGACCTGGCCACCACCGTGCACGCGCACCCCACGCTGTACGAGGCGATCTGGGAGGCGGCCTCGAGCGCCGCCGGCCGCGCCGTGCACGGCTGAGCGCGAGGCGCCACGCGCAGGGAGGGAACCATGGCGAAGACCTTGGCCGCGCTCGAGACCGAGGTGCGATCGCACCTCGACGCGCTCCCACCACGGGCGCGGGCGCGCTGGACCACGCTGCGCGTCCTGCGCGGTGCGGCTCGCGCGTTCATCTTCGCGCTCGCCATTGGCGCCTCGGGCGCCGCTTGTCTGATGAGCGGCGTGCCCGTGATCGGCTTGGGCGCGACCGCGCTGTTCATGTCGCTCGGCTACGCCGCCGATCGCGTCGTGTGCGGCTTCATCTCGCTGGTCGCGGTGCGCGGCGCGGTGCGCGCGCTCGAGCAAGCGCACGGGCTCGGCAGCGTCGGCGGCACCGCATCGGTCGCGCTGCCGCCGCCGATGCGCTCCACCCACGATCGCAATCGCAAGTATCCCGCGCCGCGCCCGAAGAAGGTGCGGGTCGAGGGCGGTGATCGCGAAGCGCGCGACTTCGACGACGCCGGGTAGGGGCTACTTGATCTTGGTCTCTTTGAAGTCGACGTGCTTGCGCGCCACGGGGTCGTACTTCTTCAGCACGAGCTTCTCCTTGGCGGTCTTGCGGTTCTTGCTCTTCACGTAGAAGTAGCCGGTCCCCGCGGTCGACTCGAGCTTGATGAGCTCACGGTTGCTCTTGGCCATGGCGTCTCCCGACGATCCAGATCGATACCAACCGCGACCCTGTAGCCGAGCGCACCGCACTGCTCAAGGGCTCGCTGCGCCTGTCGCGCACAGGCGTTCTCTTACCCATCGCCCGCCGTGCGTTGACACCGCGCGGCTTTCCTCCTAACCGGCGCGCGGCTTGGTGGGGTGGCCCGAACGGACGGGTGCATCCCTGTATTCCCACGAGTCAATTCCGGGTCGGAACTGCGAGCAACTCCATGAAGATGACGCCCCGTTCTGCTCTCGCTCTCCTCGTCGTCACCGCCGCCGTCCTCGCGTGCGAGCCGCCGGACATCAAGACGCCCGGCGCGCAGCTCTCGGGCACGGTGCGCATCCCGGCGGAGCTGAAGCCGCTCTTGCCGCCCGCGGCGGGCGCCACCGGGAAGAACGTCACCGAGGTCGAGCCCAACACCGTGCCGCCGAACGAGTTCTTCGTCGCCGGCGAGGTGGTTCCCGACACCGAGCCGCTCATCGTCTCCGGCACCATGTCCACCGACGACATCCGCGAACGTCTCCACTTCACCGTAGCGGAGCGGGCGTCGGTCACCCTCACCTTCGAGGTGACGGGCGGCGCTGGCGCCACCAACGTCTTCCTCGTCGATGGCCCCGTCATCGCCAGCGACAGCTCGAACATCCTGCAGTTCGGCGCCTCGAACGGCGTCGATCCCCTGGTGCTGTCCGCCGTGCTCGAGCCCGGCACCACCTACCTGGTCAACCTGCGCTACCTCTCCGAGGGCGATCTCCAATACAAGCTCACCATCACCGCCGTGGGCGGCACGGTGGTCGGCAAGGTCGTGGTCGCCGCCTTCCTGGCCGACGACGGCCACCCGGCCTTCCTGCCCGACCCCGTCCACGCGCAGAAGAACCCGCTGGGCGCGCAGGTCGCGTCCGTCGACGTCGCGCTCGACGAGGACGGCAACTGGACCGGCAAGTTCGAGAACCTGTCCGTCGTCGGTGTCGAGCGCGACACCGCCATCACGCTCTTCGCCTATGCCGACAACGACGGCAGCAGCGCCAGCGCGCTCGCCAACCTCGCGCTGAACGGGCCCACGGCGGCCGACTTCGTCGCCAGCGCGCTCGTGCAGGTCGACGCGCCCGGTGACGGCGAGAGCCTGACCGACCTCGAGCTGGTGGTCGACTCGCGCGTCGTCGATCTCGACTTCGACGGCGTCACCGATGAAGACAGGAACGGCGATGGCCTGCCCGATGACAACTGCCCCTCGGTGCCCAACCTCGATCAGGCCGACGGCGACGGCGACGGCGTGGGCAACGCGTGCGACGTGTGCCCCGACGTCTCCGACGACCAGACCAACGCTGACGGCGCCGGCCGCGGTGACGCCTGCAACCAAGACGCCTCCACCGCGTGTCCGAACTTCGGCACCTACCCGGTCGATCCCGGCCAGAACGAGTGCTTCATCGACGGCGACGACGACGACGAGATCGACACCAGCAAGCTGGTGTGCGACGAGGACGAGCCCTTCTGCGTGCCCGGTTCGGGCGTCACCGAGAACACGCCCGAGAGCCGGGTCGCCCTGGTGGCCTCGCTCGACAACTGCCCCTTCGACGACAACGCCGACCAGCTCGACACCGACAACGACGCATTCGAGGTGGACGGCCGCACGCTCCGCACCGGTGGCGGCGGTGACGCCTGCGACCTCGACGACGACGCCGACGACGTCCCCGACGACGCCGACAATTGCCCCGTGGCGGCCAACGCCGAGCAGGAAGACGTGGACGGCGACGGCGTAGGCGACGCCTGCGACAACTGCCTCGACATCGCCAACGACGATCAGGCCGACAACGACGAGGATGGCGTGGGCGACGCTTGCGACGCCGACGACGACAACGACGACGTCTGCGATCCGGGCGCCGTGCCCACCGAGACCGACACCTGCACGGGCGCCGACAACTGCGACACGGTGCTGAACCCGCTGCAAGACGACAGCGACGGCGACGGCGTGGGCGACGCGTGTGACACCTGCGCCGGCGCCACCGGCCCGCAGGGCGACAGCGACCACGACGGCTTCGGCAACGTCTGCGATACCTGCCAGGGACAGGCAGGCGAGCAGGTCGATTGCGCCAGCGACGCCGACTGCAGCAACGCCGGCGGCATCTGCCTCGAGAGCGGCAAGTGCATCGCCGAAGGCGACACCGACGAAGACGGCACCGCCGACTCCTGCGACGACGATGCGGACGGCGACGGCGTGGACGAGGCGGGCGACGCGCCCGACAACTGCCCCGAGCAGGCGAACCCCACGCAGCTCGACACCGACGGCGACGGCATCGGCGACCTGTGCGACAACTGCGCGACGGTCGCGAACCCGAAGGTCGAGTCCGACGATCCGGAGGGCGAGCCGGCCCAGCCCGATCGCGACGGTGATGGCCTCGGCGACGCCTGCGAGCTCGGCATCGGCTGCGCGCAGGTCGCCACCGGCCCCGAGAGCTGCACCTCCGACGACGACTGCGAGCACGCCGGTGGCGTGTGCACGATGCTCAGCGCCACCTCGGGTCGCTGCGCCGCCGCCCTCGACACCGACGATGACGGCACCGGCGACGCCTGCGATCCCGACGACGACGGCGACGGCGTGTGCGATCCCTGCGGCGAAGCGGCCCCGCTGCCCACCTGCACGGGCGCGGTGTCGGCGGCGGGCTGCACGGGCGCCGACAACTGCCCGGCCGTCGCCAACGACGACCAAGAAGACGGCGACGGCGACGGCGTGGGCAAGGCCTGCCAGGCCTGCCTCGACGACGAGGGCGAGGAGACCGAGTGCGAGGAGGGCCAGAACGCCGAAGATCACGACGACGACGGCCTGCTCGACATCGACGACAACTGCCCCTTCGTGGCCAACGAAGACCAGCTCGACAACGACGAGGACGGCGTCGGCAACCTCTGCGACAACTGCCCCGTGCTGCAGAACGCGGAGCAAGGCGATGGCGACGAGGACGGGCGCGGCGACACCTGCGACAACTGCGCGGGCGTGGCAGGCGACGACCAGACCGACACCGACGGTGACGGCCGCGGCGACCTCTGTGACCTCGACATGGACGACGACAACCTCACCAACGCCGACGACAACTGCCCCGACGTGGCCAACACCAACCAGCTCGACGGTGACGGCGACGGCGCTGGTGACGCCTGCGACAACTGCGCCACCTACCGCAACCCCACGCAGGGCGACCTCGATGGCGACGGCTTCGGTGACACCTGCGACAACTGCCCGCAGCACGCCAACGTCGACCAGGGCGATGACGACAACGACATCGTGGGCGACGTGTGCGACAACTGCGAGTTCACCGCCAACCGCGACCAGGCCGACGTCGACGGCGACGGGCTCGAGCCCGGCGCGCATCACGGCGGTGACATCTGCGACGACAGCGACGACGGCGACGACGTCGCCGACGCCAGCGACAACTGCCCGGACGACGCCAACGACGACCAGTCCAACGTGGATGGTGACGCCCTCGGCGACGTATGCGACGACGACGCCGACGCCGACGACGTCGACGACGACACCTGCGAGCTGGTGGACTCGAACCCGACGAGCGTCGTGACGGACGTCGACGAGACCGCCGGCGACTTCGGCGACGGCTCGGACCCCGAGGTGCTCGTCGGCTCCTCCGGCACTCAATTGCTCGACGGCGACATCGCCACGGCTAGCGGCACCGTGGGCGCAGGTGACGACATGGACGCCATCACCATCACCCCCGCCGCGCTCGGCAACCGCCGCATGCAGGTGACCTTCACCGGCGAGGTGTTGGTGACGCTGGTCATCGCCGGCGTGCCGCGGGACCTCGACGGCGACTGCGACCCGCAGGGCGACTTCACGGTGAATGCACCGGCGATGTCCTCGTGCAACGGCAACGCCAAGACCT
>JADZDP010000126.1 GCA_020850995.1 Deltaproteobacteria bacterium | reverse complement strand
TGTGTTGATCGAGCCCGGCGCAGGGACTTGCCAGGAGCCCAAGGAGTACCGCAGCCGCGTACCTCGTGGTACGCGGCGAGGACACGACGCAGGGATCGTGGCAAGGACCAAGCCCGGCGACCATCAATGCAAATGGTCTCCGCTGTAGCGTCCGTCAGCGCCACTCGTCGATCAGGTTCGCGACCAGCGCGGTCCACCCGGTCTGATGGCTCGCGCCAATGCCAGCGCCGTTGTCGCCATGGAAGTACTCGTAGAACAGGAGCTCATCACGCCAACGGGGGTCGGTGGCGAACTTGTCGGCGTGACCCCACACCGGGCGCGTGCCGTCCTCGCCGACGAGGAAGATGGCGATCATGCGCCGCGCGACGTCGCGCGCCATGTCGCGCAGCGTACTGGGGGCGCCATCGCCATGTGGCGCCGTCACATGAAACGAAGGCCCAAACGCCGTACCAAGCTTGCGCAGGCTCTCGATGAGCAGGAAGGTCGTCGGAAACCACAGGGGTCCGCGCCAGTTGCTGTTGCCGCCTTTGATCTTCGAGTCCGATTCGGCTGGCTCGTAGCGCACGCTGCGTCCGTCGAGCTCGAAGGGCTCGAGCTCGTGGCGCTTGGACAGCGAGCGCACGCCGTAGCGCGACAAGAACTCGGCAGGATCGTGCAGGTATTCGAGCATGCGTCGTAGCTGGTCCTGCTTGACGATGGTGAGCAGGTGCGTGGTGCCACCATCGGGCCCCTCGATGGTGTGCACCACCTCGTCCACCATGTCCGCCCGATTCTTCAAGAACCAATCGAGGTCGCGCCGAAACTCGCTGAACGGCTCGATCCACGCGCGCTCGAGCCGCTCCACGGCAAACAGCGGGATGAGCCCCACGAGCGAGCGCACACGAAACTTCTTGCTGCTGCCATCGGGGTAACGCATGACATCGTAAAAGAAGCCATCGTGCGCGTCGAACAGCGTGTCGCCTTTGCTCCCCATGTGTTTCATGGCGTACGCAACGTAGATGTAGTGCTGAAAGAACTTGGAGGCGAGGCCTTGGTAGACGGGGTTCTTCTTCGCGAGCTCGAGAGCGATGCGCATCAAGTTGAGGCAGAACATCCCCATCCACCCGGTGGCGTCGCTCTGTTCGAGCACCGCGCCGTCCCGCACGCGTTCGCTGCGGTCGATGACGGTGATGTTGTCGAGCCCGAGGAAGCCACCCTCGAAGACGTTGTTGCCCTCGCGGTCGACCTTGTTGACCCAGCTCGCGAAGTTGATCAGCAGCTTGTGGAAGCAGCGCTCCAGCCACTCACGATCGGTGACGCCGTGCTTGATCCGCTCCATGTTGTACACGCGCCACACCGCCCACGCGTGTACCGGGGGATTCAGATCGGAGAACTCCCACTCATAGGCGGGGAGCTGGCCGCTCGGGTGCTGAAACTGCTCGAACAGCAGCAGCCAGAGTTGCTCCTTGGCGAACTTGGCATCCACCAGCGCGAGCGACACGCACTGGAACGCAAGATCCCACGCCGCGAACCACGGGTACTCCCACTTGTCCGGTACGGTCATCACCCGCAGCGAGTTGAGGTGGCGCCAGTGGGTGTTGCGGATGGTCTTTCGCTCCGGTGGTGGTGCCCACTCGGGATTGTCCCCATCGAGCCACTTGCCGACATCGAAGATGTAGCTCTGCTTGGTCCACAGCAGCCCCGCGATCGCGCGGCGCTGCACGTGACGTTCATCGAGGCTCGCACCAACGGGCGCGATCGCGGCGAAGAATGCGTCGGCTTCCCGCTTGCGGGTCGCGATGATCTGATCGACGTCGTGTAGCGGGTGCTGACGTGGCGCGTCGCTCAGACGAAACGAGAGCGCGCGCCGCGCGCCTCCGTCGAGAACGAAGCGGTAGGCGAGCGCGGCCTTGGTGCCGGGCGCGCTCTTGAGCACGCCGCGGTTGCCGTCGCACAGCGCGCGAGAAATCGCGTCCTTCGGGTGGGCCGAGAAGGCGCGCGCATGTGGGCCGTAGAGGCGCGCCGCGTTGCTCTCGTTGTCACACAGCCAGACGTGACCCTCGAGATCAGCGCCGGGCAGCGGTCCGAACAGGATGCGGGAGCCCAGGCGGTAGTGCACCGGCAGCGATGCATCATGCCCACAGGCGCTGTCATCGGCGATCACGGCAAGTGCGCGCTCGTGATCGTGGAGCGCGATGCTCGGCTGCGCCCGCGCTGTCGGCCCCCACGACCAGGTGTTGCGAAACCACAGCGTCGGCAACAGCCACAGCGGCGCCGCGTCTGGGCCGTGGTTCGTCACCGTGATGCGCACGACGAGGTCTTCGGTGCTCGCCTTGGCGTACTCGATGTCAATGTCGAAGTAGCGATCCTCATCGAACGCGCCGGTATCGAGCAGCTCGAGCTCCGGGCCCATGCCGTGGCGCGCACGGTTTCCGTCGATCAGTTGTTGGTAGGGGAACGCACGCTGCGGGTACTTGTAGAGCAGGCGCATGTACGCGTGCGACGGCAGGTTGTCGACGTGGAAGTAGTACTCCTTCACGTCTTCGCCGTGGTTGCCCTCGTGTGGGCTCACGCCAAAGAATCGCTCCTTGAGGTGCGGGTCGCGCTCGTTCCAAAACGCAGGCGCGAAGCAGAGCAGTTGGTAGCGATCGGAGATGCCCGCGATGCCGTCCTCGCCCCAGCGATAGGCCTTCGAGCGCGCGAGGTCGTAGGGCAGGTTGCTCCATGCGTCGCCGCTCGCTGAGTAATCTTCGCGCACCGTTCCCCACGACCGGTCCGACAGATAGGGCCCCCAGCGACGCCAGCCCCAGATGTCGTCCTTGATCTCGGCGATACGCGCGCGCTCCGCGTCGTGATCGTTCTGGTCGTGGTCGCGCCGCGTCGTCATGCGATCAACAGCACCGGCGAACGGACCGTCCGGCGAGCGAGCCCTCGCGTGCCTGTGTGATCGCCGCGCTCGGCGAATGTTCTCGTCGCGCCCATGCGTCGTGGAGCCTACACCTCACCGGGCTGGCCCTGCGATACCTGCCTGCACAGCCGCGCACCGGCAGCACACCCTTGGGCATGACCACCAGCTCCTCGCCGCGTGAATCGACGATCGCAGCGGGGGTGGCCTGGCGCCGCGTTGATGGCGCGGCGCCTCGGCCTTTGGGACCTCCGCCAATCCAGGCGAACGCAGAGATCAAATGCCTGGCCAGGACCGCACGTTGTCGACAATACGCTTGAGGCGCGTCTCATACAGGACGCCGATCGCGAGCAGCGACACGCCGAAGATGATCAGCAACACCGACAGCGGCGCCTTGTCGTGCAGCTTGGCGAAGAACTGCGTCCAGAAACCGAGGACCAGGGCAGCGGTGCTCATCAACACGATTGGGCGGTGGCGGCGCATCGTGGCGAAGAACAGCAGCGCTGCGCCGCCCACGAGCAGCAACGCTGGGTGACCATAGTCGCGTGAGGCTGCAGTCGAGAACAGCGAGAACGCACCGAGGAACACCGTCGCTGCGGCGAGTTGCAGGGCGCGGGCAGCGCGCGAGCGCGTCGGCTCGGCGGCGAGCCCGAGGCCGAAGGCCGCGGCGGCCGGCAACACGACGAGGACGACAAAGGGGAGCACCGCCGCCAGCGGCCGGCCGGCGACGTAGAACGCGGCGACGACGGCGGGCAGGAGCGCTGCAATGGTGGCGATTCGGAGCAGGTGGCCATGCGCCGAGGGGGTGCGGATCAGCGACAGGCGCTCGACATCGTCTTCGGAGCGCACGTACAAGGCGACTGCCAGGAGCGCGAAACCGGTCACGGCCGCGACAGCTCCGAGCGCGCGTGACGATGGCCGTAGCAGCAGCTCGACGGATGGGAGCAGCGCCAGCACGGCGATCCCGACGCTGCCGGCGGTTCTCGAGGCCGTCGCGCGATCGAAGCGCAGCGCGATGAGCCCGAGTGACGGAGCGTACGCAAACGCAGCACCGAACAGCTGCGATGTGTCCCAGGCGCTGCCGGGGATGAGCGCGAGCGAGCACGCGCTCGACACCGCGGCGGCGACCAGCGCGCCGACGACGTGGCTCGCCTGCAGCCACTGCCGACCGCGAAAGACGGTGAGCGCGAGCACGGCGAAGGTGATGGCGACGCCGGCGAAGTAGATCGATCGGCCGTAGTACGTGCCGCTCGAAAGATGCTCGCCGAGGAACAGCGCGCCAGCGCCAAGATGAACGGGGCTCGCCCCAGACACGATCGGCCTGCGTCGCCACAGCGCAAGTGCAACGGTGAGGGTCCATGTCACCGTGCCGACGACGAACAGATCGAACGGGCTGACGCGACCGGTCGCGTCGACCTCCGCCGCTACGAAATAGCCGAGGACCCAGAGCGCCCAGCCCGCGACGACGATCGCGACCTCTTCGCTCGCAGCGTCGCCGCGGCGGCGCGCGAGCGCGGCCTCGAACACCGCCATCGCCGGCAACAACGCGGCGAGCCACACGTCGCTGCCGTCGTGCTTGAGCGCGAGCAGCGACAACACCGCGGGTACGCCGACAAGGTGCGCGACCACCGCCAGCGCGCGCGACTGGCGGGTGTGCGCGAAGGCGCGCGCCCACGCCCACGCCCCGCCGAACACCAACGCCGTGCCCATCGCGCCGAGGTGCATCTCGTGGGTCGCGAGCAGCGCGGCGACCAGCAGGGAAAGGACGTGCACGACGGCGAACAGTTGTGCGCGCGCGGCCAGCCCGAGCCGCTCGCCGAGCGCGACTAGCGCGCGCATCGCGGCGCTGACACCAACGAAGAACACCACGCGGCCGAGCCCGTGCAGGTCGCCGTACAGCGCTACGGCGGCAGCCAGCACTGCGATTGCAGCGAGCGACAGCAGGATCATTCGCGGCCCGCGCCGCAGCGCCACCGTCGCGGATACGCCGGCGACGACGGCGCCGACCAGGGCCCAGCCAACGCCACGGTCGATGGCGCCGGCGGTGAGGAGCGCGAGGCCGCCCACTGCCCACAAGAGCTGGGTGGCGAGCACGACGAACGCGTTGGCGGCGTCGGTGAAGCGCAGCCGCGACAACAGGTGGCCGGCGCCAGCCACGGCGGCGGTGAACGCCACGCCAAGCAGGAGGCGCGTGACGTCAGAGACACGGCCCCACGACAGCCAGATGAACCAGAGCGCGCCGACAAAGACCGACGACACGCCCACCAGGAGCAGCGGCTGCAACATCGTGCGTCGGCGCGCAGGCTCGCTGCCGGCCTCCTGCGCGGCCGCCGCCGTCCCGGTCGCGCCTCGCGCTTCGCGCGCCGACGTCGACGACGTGGGGGTGGCGTGGGCGGGCCGCGCTCGCCGCGGCCCCGGCTCGCTCTGCGCGCGCGCGTCATCACCGTGGGCCGTCGCCGCACGCGCTGCTGCCTCGAGCGCGCTGGCGAGGTCGAGCATCGTCGGCCGCGCCGCCGGCGACACGCCGAGCGCAGCGAGGATCACGCGCGCCGGGCCGACGCTGAGCAGGCGCGTCAGCGCCGCGCCGCCGTCGAGCGCCGCGGCGGGCGGGTGCCCCGTGGCCGCGCGATACGCCATCGCTGCCACGCTGTAGACGTCTGCGCGCGCGTCAATCGGCGCTTCCGCGTCGAGCAGCTCGGGCGGCAAATACGCTGCGTCCTTGAGGTGCACGACCTCGCCGAGGCGCGCTGCCCAGCGCGTGCGTGCCCGTTGCGCATCCGCCGGGTCTGCATCCGACGCCGCCGGCGCGTCGAGCCGTGGCTCGTCGCCGACGATCATTTCTGGCCAGACGCCGCCGAGCGGCGGCCCCGTGACGAGCGCCTGTGCAAGGCGCGCGAGGCGGCGGAGCTCCGAGGCAAGCGCTGCGCTCATGGTACGCGCCCCTCGTCGATGATTCGGACCGGTGTCGTCGGCGGCAAGGGTTCCACTGTGCATTGACGCCAAGAACGCACAACGCGTGCCAGGCTGGGGCCCGCCAGGGCGCCCGGGACACGATCACCATGGTCGTCTAGTGTACAGGTGTGTACATCCAATGTGCAGGCCGCAGGAGCGGTCTCTCGGTCTACGCTGGACCCGACAGGGTCGGCCCGCAAGGAGCGCTGGCGGAGGGGACCATGGTTCACCGATTCGCGATGTTCGTCGCGCTGCTCGGCAGCGCGATGCTCGGCGGCTCCGCGAGCGCGTGTGGCTACGACTGCGTCCAGCACTGCGAGTCGCAGAAGGCCCAGATCGCCTACCTCAACGGTGTCCCTTGCGGCGACATCTGCGCGGACGATCGGATCGTCGAGGCCAACACGTGCGAAACGTGTCTGGATGCGATCCGCGAGGTGCACGCGCTGGAGCCCGAGAACGGCTTCTGCGCGGAGCATGCATTCGGGCCACCGGCCCCGCCCGCGAACGAGTGCACAGATCCGTGACTCCTGAGGCGCGGTCACGCACGTCGTGAGCGTCATGCGTGTGTCGGCGTATGCAGCGGGCGCGCGTGCCTGGTACCGCGGCGCGCCAGCGTGACCAGCGGCGCCACTCACTCCGCCGGCGTCGAGAAGCTCGCGGGGGTTGCGGGCGGTGCCTGTTCGCTCTGGTGGTACTTCTTGATGCTCAGCTTGTCGATCCACGTGTAGGCAACGGGGACGACGAGGAGCGTGAGGAACGTCGACGTGATGACGCCGCCGATGACGGCCACCGCCATGGGCACGTTGAACTCGGAGCCCTCGGCGGTGGAGAGCGCGGTGGGCAGCTCGCCGAGCACGATGGCGGCCGAGGTCATCAAGATCGGACGCAGGCGCACGGGCGCAGCCTCGAGCAGCGCGTCGACGGGCGCCTTGCCGGTGCGGTGGCGCACCTGGTTCGTGTAGTCGACGAGCAAGATGCCGTTCTTGGTGACCAGGCCCATCAACAGGATGATGCCGATCATCGCGGGCATGCCGATGGGCACGTTGACCAAGAAGAGCGCGGCCAGCGCGCCGATGATGGCCAGCGGCAGCGCGAGCATGATCGTGAAGGGGTGCACGAAGCTCTCGAACTGCGAGGCGAGGATCAGGTAGATGAAGATGATGCCGAGCGCGATCGCCATGACCATGGCGGAGAAGGTGTCCTTCATGTCCTTCGCCTGGCCCTCGAACTTGTAGCTGTAGCCCGGCGGCAGCGGGTTCTTCGCCAGCGCCGCCTCGGTGTCGGCGATGACCTCGCCGAGCGAACGACCTCGCAGGTTGGAGGTTACGGTGATGGCGCGCTGCCGCGCGTTGTGCGTGATGCTGGCCGGCGCGTCGGCCTCGATCACGTCGACGAGCTCATCGAGGCGCACCAACTGCCCGGTGCGCGAGGGCACCACGATGGCGCGCAGGCGCGCGATGGTGTTGCGGTCTTCCTCGCGCAGGCGCACGCGCACCTCCACGTCATCGCCCTGGTCGGGCATGGTGCCGACCACGTCGCCTTCGACGGCGAAGCGCAGCGCCTGCGCCGCCGAAGCGAACATCACGCCTCGATCGGCGGCGCGCGTGCGGTTGACGACGAAGCGCTGCTCCGGGCTGCCCGGGCGGGTGTCGATGCCGACGTCGCTGGTGCCGGGGACGTTGCGCACCAAGCCGAACACCTTGGTGCCGACGCGGTTGAGCTCCGCGAGGTCGGGCCCCATGAGCAGGAGCTGCACCGGCTGCGGCTGCTGGATGCCGCCGCCCTCGATGATGCCCGGGATGGCCAGCTTGGTCGTGACGCCCGGCAGGCCCGCGATGGCGTGGCGCGCACCGTCCATGATCTCGTCGATGGTAGTGGTGCGACTGATCTTGGGCGTGGTGATGATGGTGGTAATGAAGATCGACGCATCGCGATCGACGCCCACCGTGGTGATCACGTCCGTGACCTCGGGCACCTTGCGCAGCGCCGCCTCGGCGGTGCGGGCGAGAGCGTCGGTGTCGGCCAGCGCGATGCCTGCAGGCGCCTCGAATTGCACGTTGAACTTGCCCTGGTCCCCGGGGTTCACGAACTCCGCGCCCATGAACGGGATGAGCGCGATGGACCCGACGAACAGCAGCGCCGCGCCTGCGATGGTGGCCTTGCGCCACCTGAGCGAGACCTTGAGGATGGCGCGGTACTCCTCATCCATCCACGCGAACAGGCGCGTGGGTGGCCCGTAGAACCAGTGCGTGCGCATCTTCTCGTGGCGATGCGGATCGACATGCTGGGCGATGCGGGCCGACATCATCGGATCGAGCGTGAAGCTGACCAGGAGCGACATCAGCACCGCGGCGGTCAGCGTCAGGCCGAACTGTTTGAACATCAGGCCGACCATGCCCTCCATGAACGCGATGGGCACGAACACGGCGCAGATGGTGAGCGTGGTAGCCAACACGGCGAGCGCGATCTCGCTCGTCCCCTTGCGCGCCGCCTCCATGGGGTTCTGTCCCATCTCGAGGTGACGGAAAATGTTCTCGCGCACCACCACGCTGTCGTCGATGAGCAAACCGATGGCCAGCGTCAGCGCCAACATCGTCATGATGTTGAAAGAGAAGCCGAGCTGCCAGATGACGAAGAAGGTGCCGATCACCGACGAGGGCAGCGCCACCGCCGAGATCAGCGTGCTGCGCACATCGAGCATGAAGACGAAGATCACCAGGATGGCCAGCACGCCACCGATGACCAGGTGGCTGCGCAGGCGCTCGATGTTCTTCTTGATGAACTTGGCCTGCTGGTTCACCACCTTCATCTCGACGGCGCCCGGTTGCGCCTTCGCCGCCGCATCGAGGTGGGCCTCGACGGCGGCGCCGGCGCCCGCTGCCGCGCTGCCACCCATGCTCGGCTGCGCCTGGCGAAACTCCTCGAGCAGCGTGTCGACGCGCGCGATCACCGCCTCAGACACTGCCACGGTGTTGGCGCCGGACTGCTTCATCACGTCGAGCAGCACCGCGGGCTCGCCGTTGAAGCGCGCGATGGTGCGCACCTCGGCGGTGCCATCGACCACGGTGGCGACGTCGCGCACGCGGATCTGCGTGCCGTCTGGCCGCGACGTGAGCACGACGTCCTCGACGTCGCGCGGCGACGAGAAGCGGCCGGCCGCCTTGATCGAGAACTCACGCCCACCCACGGTGAGGCGACCGCCGGGCAGGTCGATGGCCTCGGCGCGCAGCAACTGCGCCACGGTGGTCACCGACAAGCCAAGCGCCTGCACCTTGTCTTGCTCGAGGTCGATCTGAATCTCGCGCTCGACACCACCGCGGATGGCGACCGAGCCCACGCCGTCGATGGACTCGAGCACGGGGCGCACCTTGTCCTCCACCATGCGCGTGAGCTCCACCGGGCTTCCCTTGCCCTTCACCGCGTAGGTGAGGATGGGCGCCGCCGAGGGATCGAACTTCTGCACCAGCGGCTCCTTGACGCCGTCGGGCAGGGTTGGCCGTATCGCTTGCAAGCGATCGCGCACGTCGCTGTTCGCCTCGTTTTGGTTGGCGGAGAGCTTGAACATCACCACCACCACCGACACCGAGTCGCGCGAATACGAGCGCACCATCTCGACGCCGTTGATGGTGCTGACGGCGTCCTCGATGCGCTTGGTGACCTGCTGTTCAACCTCGGTCGGCCCCGAGCCCGGGTACACCGTGGTGATGGCGACGACGGGAAACGACACGTCGGGGAACAGGTCGACGCCGAGCCGCGTGACGGCCAGGCCGCCCATGACCAAGACGGCCAGCGCCGCCATGGTGGTGAATACCGGCCGATCGATGGAGACGTCGGAGATCTTCATGCGCGCCCTCGCGGAATGGCCCCCACGGTCAGGTGCCCGACGACACGGTCACGCGCACGCCGTCTTTGAGGCCGGCGGGGCCGGAGACGATGATCATGTCGCCGGCGGCGACGCCCTCGTCGACGACGATATCGTCCATGTGCTTGATGCCAAGGCGCGGACGCACCAACACGGCACGATCATCGCGGTACAGGTACACGGCCGGCTCGCCGCCGATGCTCTGCACCGCCGTCGCCGGCACCACCACGACGTTGGCGGTGGAGCCGAACGCGATCTCGGCGCGAGCGAACATGTTGGGTAGCACGCCCTCGGGCTTGGCGAGCGCGATCTCGATGGCGCCGCGGCGCGTCTCCTGATCGAGCGACGGGGCGATGCGGGTCACGCTGGCCTCGAAGACCTTGCCCGGCAGCTCGTCGATGGTGACCTGCACCTTCATGCCGGGCTCGACGCGCGACACGAAGCTCGCGGGCACGGTGCCCTCGAGCTTGAGCGAGCTCTGGTCTTGCAGCGCGAAGGCCGGCGACATGGGGCTCGCCATGCCGCCGAGCGTGACGAGCTTCTTGGTGATGACGCCCGCGAAGGGCGCGGTGATGCGCGTGTCGCCGATCGCCTTGTAGGCGAGCGCCAGGTTCGACTCGGCCAGCGCCACCTGCGCGCTCGCCGCCTGTACGCCGACCCTGGTCAGCGCCACGCCCGACTCCGCTTGCTCGAAGTCGCTCTGCGACATGGCGCCCTTGTCCTTGAGCGCCTGGGCGCGCGCGAAGCCGCGCTGCGCGGTGGCCTCTTGCAGCTTCGCCTGCGCCAGCCCGGCGTTGGCGGCCTGCACCTGCGCCTCGGCCTGCTTCGAGCGCAGCGCGGCGTCGCCCGCCTCGACGGCGGCGAGCACGCCACCGGCCTTGACGGTTTGGCCGACCTCTACCTCGACGCGGGTGACGCGCCCGGGCATCTTCGGCAGCACCATGACCTCGTTTAGCGCCTTGACGCTGCCGGTGATCTGCACGACCTGCGGCAGGTCCTTCTTCACGGCAGCGGTGGTGCGCACAGGGACCACGGTCTCCTGATCGAGCACCGCCTTCGCCACCTCGTCGCGCTTCTGCGCTTGCGCGATGCGCACGCCGAAGGCGATGGCGAGGCCGACGCTGATCACCAGCGTGACGATCAGGGTGGTACGCGACTTCTTCATCACGCCCCTCCAGCCGCGCACATGAACAGCGGCACATCCTGGCCGACGCGGCACACGACGGGGTTCGACGCGTAGGTGCCGAGCTCCGTGCACGCGTCCGGCGGCTCCACCAGGCAACCCTCGCAGAGATCGAGCGCGAAGGTCGAGGAGGCGGGGTCGGCCTGTTCGGTGTCGATCAAGGGCGTCAGCGTCACGCCGAGCGTGCGGTAGGTGATCTTGTCGATGGCGAGGCCGCTGTCGGCCGCCAGCTCGGCGGCCAGTGCGCGCGGCACCAGCTCGACGTTCTCCACCACACCCATGCGCACCTCGTCGTCATCGCCGGTGAGCACGATGTCGCCGTTCTGCGACGCGCCCTCGTAGTCGGCAGCGCCCACCGAGCTCCCCTCGGGCAGGTCATACGCGACCTCGAAGCCGTCGACCCGCACGTCGACGCCGGCAACGGTCACGCGCAGGTCGGCCAGGTAGCTGCCGTGGAAGTCTGCGCTGGCGCCGACGTCGAACAGCCCGCGCCCGAACGCCGACGCGCTGGCGTCGGGCGCCGCGCAGGTCACCGAGGTGCGCGGCGGCAGCACCTCCACCAAGACCTGGGGCCGCGCACAGCCTGCGGCGGCGAGGAGGAGAAGGGAGGGCACGATGGGAAGGCGCGTCATGGCAGGGTCCGGAAGATGTCGACCGATGGATCGGTTGATCTGGTTGACGGCGATATTGGTTCATGACATGAACTATTGTCAATGACAACTGTTGGCGATCCGAAGCACGCCGAGGCGCCCTGCTGCAGCGAGGTACCCGAGCAAGTTCGCGAGCTTGCCGGCCGCTTGCGCCAGCAGCTGCGAGCGCTCTTTCGGGTGCGATCGCCGCGCGATCCGATCGGTTGGATCGCGCCAGAGCTGACCTCGGCCCAGGTCCACGCCCTGGTCGCCCTGGGCCTCGATGACGTCCCCCTCTCCATGTCGGCGCTGGCGCAACGCATGGACGCAGGGCTGCCCGCCGCCACCGGCATCGTCGACCGCCTCGAGCGCGACGGCTTCGTCGAGCGCTTGCGCGACGAGCAGGACCGACGCGTGGTGCTGGTGGGCCTCACCGACCACGGCCGCTCCACCTATCAGCAAGCAGACCGGCACATGAGCGCCATGCTGTGCGAGTTCTTGGGAGCGCTGCCCGACACCGAGCGCGCCAGCTTCGTCGACTCCGTCTGCCACGCCATCGCAATCGTGTGTGGCGTCGCGAGCAAGCCCCCCTCGGAAACGCCCTGAGCCATCCGGCGGCACCTCATGACCAGCGCACCGCACCTCACGCTCACCGTCACGCTCGCGTTGCTCGCCACGTCCGCCGCACACGCGCAGTCGCGCGGCGCCTCGGCGCCCGCTGCCGGTGCCGACTCGCCGTCGAGCCCCGTGAGCGGCGCGCCGCGCGGCACCACGGGGCTCTCGGGGCTACGGCCCCTCGACCAGCCGCCGCTCATCACGCTCGGTGAGGCCTTCGCCCTCGCGGCCAGCAGCAACATCGACCTGCGCGTGGCCGCTGCGCAGCTCGCGGCCAGCAAGGCCAACCTCACCAAAGCGTGGGCCGTGCTCTTGCCCAACATCAGCCTGGGCGCCAACTACACCTTCAACTACCCAGACCAGACCGCGCAGTTCGGCGACCCCGCGCAGTACGAGCAGCAAGCGCTCTTGTTCAACTCCATCGCCGACATCACCGAGCAGTCGGCGGCCATGAACCCCGATCCCCTGGCGCAGCGCGCGGCCGTCGAGCGCGCCGCAGAGCTACGCAAGGCCGCCGACGACATCGCGCGCACCGAGCCCATGGACATCGTGCTGGCGCCGCCGCACGTGGTCGAGGGCAACCTGACCTTCGCCGTGCCGCTCTTCAATGGCCGGGCCCTGCCGCTCCTGCAAAACGCCTATGGCGGCGTGGAGCTCACGCGCCTGTCGGTGGAGCAGGCGCGCGCCGGCGTCTTGTGGGGCACGGCGCAGGCATACCTGCAAGCGGTGGCCACCACCAGCATGGTCTCCATCACCGACGAGCAGGTGGCGTCGACCACCCGACACCTGGGCTTGGCCGTGCAGCGCCACCAGCAGGGGTTGATCACCGAGCTCGCGCTCGAGCGCGCCGACCTCGAGGTGCGCAAGGCCGAACAGCAGGCGCGCCAGGCGCGCGCGGGCCTGCGCGCGGCCAAGGCAGCGCTGGCCGGCATGATCGGCCGCACCGACGACTTCGAGGTGAAGGCGCCTCCGCCCGTCGAGGCGCTCGAGCTCGGCGCCAAGCTCGACGATCTGCTGGCGCGCGCGTGGGCGCAGCGCCTCGACCTGCGCGTGCAGAAGGCGAGCTTGGCGCTGGCCGAGCGCAGCCGCGCCGAGGCGTGGATGCGCCTGTTGCCAAGCTTCCAGCTCGTGGCCCAGGGGCGCTACACCTCGAACACCTCGGGCTTCTCCTCGCAGCCCCTGGCCGGCGCGGTGGTGGTGCAGGGCACGCTGCCCATCTACGACGGCGGCATGACCGCCGGCACCATCGACGAGGCCGACATCAAGGTGGGCGCCGAGCTCTTGCGCGTGCGCCAGCTCGAGCAGACCATCGAGCGCGAGCTGCGCGGCACCCTCGACGACCTGGCGCTCAAGAGCGACAACGTTGGCACCACCGCCAAGCTCGCCGAGCTGGCGCGCAAGCAGGCCACCAACGCCGAGGACCTGTACGCCCAGGGCGTGATGACCGAGACCGATCTGCGCGACGCGCGCCTGGGGCAGTTCGCCGCCGACGTCGACGCCGCCCGCGCCCGCCTCGAGCTCGAGACCGCGCGCCTGGGCCTGGCCTACGCCCTCGGCGAGCTGCCCAAGGCCGCGCACGTCGAGGGCGCGACGCTCGCGCCGCTCAGCGATCAAGAGCGCGACGCGGCGACGGCGAGCATGGACAAGGTGCCGGAGTAGGGCCCGCCCGCTACTCGCTGCACACGACCTTGCCGAAGGCGCTTTGGCATACGCCGTTCGGTGTGCGCGCGCAGCGCACGTCGCCGTAGCCGGACTGGCAGCCGTAGCCGCAGGCGGTCTTGCCGTACGCGGTCAGGCAGCTCATGGCGGGGGCGTTGGGATCAGCGAGCACCCAGCGCGGCGGGTCATCGCAGGTGATCTTGCCGAACGCCACCTCGCAGGCGCCCAGGTGCGTGCGCGCGCATTGCACGTCGCCGAACGCGGCCTGACAGTGGTAGCCACACGCGGTCTTGCCGAAGGCGCTCTTGCACTCTTGCGGCGGCGCCTCCGCCGATGCGCGCCACGCGCGATCGCGCCAGCGCTCGCCGCGGTGGTTCGGCCCGCGCCACCCGGCGCCGTCGTGCCGCGTGGGCGCGCTGCACACCACGTCGCCGAAGGCCGCCTTGCACACGCCGTCGGGTTCGGCCGCGCAGCGCACCTTGCCGAAGGCCGCCGTGCAGTCGAAGCCACACGCGAGCTCGCCGAACGCGGCCTTGCAGGTCCCTTGCGGATGCTCGGCGCACTTGATGTCGCCGAACGCGGCCATGCAGTTGTAGCCGCAGGCGGTCTTACCGAAGGCGCTCTGGCACTCTTGCGTCTGCGCGCTCAGCTGGAGCGTCGCGAGCATCACGATGGACAGCATGGAGGGCCTCCAGGAGCCGACTCGAATGGCCCTCGGACGCGCGCCGCGCAAAGGGGCTTCAGGTGATCTGGGTCGCGCCGATTGCAGGCGCGCGCGCGATCGCCGAGCGTCCCCGCCCGTGCACCTGAGAAGTCTGTTGACCAGCCGCACCGGGCGCATGGCGGCCTTCTTCTGCCTCTACCTCACCGAGGGCATCCCCCAGGGATTCACCGCCACGGCCATCGCGACCCAGATGCGCCGCGGCGGGCTCGGCCCGGTGGAGATCGGCGCCTTCGTGGGATCGCTCTACCTCCCGTGGGCCTTCAAGTGGGCCGCCGGGCCCTTCGTCGATGTGCTGTGGTCCGATCGCCTGGGTCGGCGTCGCGGCTGGATCCTCGGCACGCAGCTCGCCATGGTGGCCACGCTCCTGCTCGCCATCCCCATCGACTTCGTGTCACAGCTCTCGCTGTTCACCGCCATCATCTTCGTCCACAACCTGTTCGCCGCCACGCAAGACGTAGCCATCGACGCGCTCGCCGTGGACGTCTTGCCCGAGCACGAACGCGGCATGGCCAACGGCTTCATGTTCGGCGGCGCCTACCTCGGCATGGCGCTCGGCGGTTCGGGCGTGCTGTTCCTGGTGCCGTGGATCGGCATGGCGCCCGCGTACGTCGTCGTCGCCGGCGCCATCCTGTCGGTGACCGTGTTCATCGTGCTGCCCTTGCAGGAAGCGAAGGGCCCGCCGCGCGCGTCGATGGGCGGGCAGCTCATTCGCGCAGTGACCATGGAGCTTGGTGCCTTCGCCAAGGGCGCCGTGCGCGCGTTCGTCGGCAGTCGCGCGGCGCTCGTGGGCGTGGTGTTCGCGCTCCTGCCGGCGGGCGCCATGGCGCTCGGGCTCGCCTTGCAGTCGAACCTGGCGGTGGAGCTCGGGCTCGACGACCAGCAGGTGGGCTGGCTCGCCTTGTGGTCGTCGCTCATCGCGGGGGTGTGCTGCGTCGCCGGTGGCTGGTTGTCGGATCGCTTCGGTCGGCGCCTGACCTTGGCGTGGACGCTGGCGGCCGCGTCCCTGCCGACGGCGGCGCTCGGCTACCTCATGTGGACACATCAGTGGATCACGCCCGTCGCCGTCGACGCGCCTGGCCGCTCGGTCCCGCCGGCGGCGCTGGTGAGCGCGTACTGGGTGGCGGTGCTCACCTACAACATGTTCCAAGGGCTCTTCTACGGCATCCGCTCGGCCATCTTCATGGACGTGACCAGCAGGCGCGCGGCCGCGACGCAGTTCACCGCATACATGGCGCTCGGCAACTTGGCGGTCTCGTACAGCGCCACTTGGCAGGGCTTCACCATCGAGCGCTGGGGCTACCCGGTGACGCTCGGCCTCGACGCCGTGCTCGGTGTCGTGTGCTTGGCGTGCCTGCCCTTCATGGCCGCGCCGCGCGCGCAGGAGCGAGCGCCCGTCGGCGCCGCGGTGCCCGAGGGGCTGCCACCCTGAGCGCGCGCTAGCGCGCCCCGCTCTCGCCCTTCTCGAGCACGGCGCGCCGGTAGTACTCCGCGCGCGGCAGGCCGCTGGCCCGCGCGATGCTGAGCTCGCGCTCGACGGCCTCGACGAAGCGCTCCAGGGGCTGCGCGCCGACGAGCACGCGCCCGTTGACGAAGAAGCTGGGCGTGCCCGTGGCACCAAAGCGCGCGGCCAGGCGCTGATCCTCGGTGACGCCAGCGCGCACGCGCTCGCTCGTCAAACAGCGCTCGAAGGGCCCGCGCCGCACCTCATCGAGCTCGAGCACCACGGACGCGGGCGCGCTCTGCTCCACGAAGTCGCGCTGGCGCGCGAACAGGCGATCGTGCGCGGGCCAGAACAAGCCCTGCTCGCCCGCGCACTCCGCGGCCACGGCGGCGTCGAAGGCCTGTCGGTGGAAGGGCAGCGGGTTGTGCTGCACCACCACGCGCACGTCCTCGGGGTAGCGCTCGCGCAGCTCGGCCAGCGTCGCCTCGGCGCGAGCACAGAAGGGGCACTGGTAGTCGGTGAAGGCAACGATGGTCACGGGGGCGTCGACGGGCCCGCGCACGGCCGCGTCGCCCACGGGCACGGCGTACACCGTGGCCGGGTCAGGTGCGCCCGGGCGCGCCGGCGACGCGGGCCGCGGCGGCGGCGCGTCGATGCGCAGGCGCAGCTCGTCCATGTCGAAGCGCAGGGCCTCGAGCTCGCGCTCGACGCGGTCGGCGCGCGCTGTGTCTTGGACGAGGTGATGCGTGACCAGGAAGGCCGAGCCGACGATGGCTCCGACGATGGTGAGGGTCCAAGCGAGGGCGCGCAGCACGGGGCCTCCGGAGATGAGGGGGTGTGGGTGCCAACGTGCGAGCGCAGCGAATGGTTCCTTTGGGGTGCGCCCGCGGATCAACGCAGGGCGTCGAGCGGCCCAGAGCTCGTTTCATAGCCCCGGACCGAGCGGGCGCGCGCCAAGCTGGCGAGCACAAGGCGCGAGGAGCCGGCCATCCTCGACGGATGGACGGCCCGCAGCAACGCAGTGATCGCCAGCTTGGCGCGATGTACGCGACGGGAGGGGTTATGAAACGAGCTCTAGGGCAGCCGGCGGGGGCGCACAGGTAGGACGCGCTCCTCTCGACCAAGGGACCGAAGACGCCCGACGGAGGAACGAGGGCCCGTGGCGTGCGGATACTCAAGGACACCCCCTCGAGGCAGCGCATGTACCTTCGTTCGCTCATCGTCGCCGCGCTTGCCTGCGCAGCCTGCCGCCCGCTGCAACCCACCTCCAGCGATCCGCGCCGCCAGCCGGATACCGAGGTGGATGACGACGCGCCGCCGGACAACGCCCCGCCGGACGACGCTCCGCCAGACGACGCCCCGCCCGTCGACCCGGGCCCGGTCGACCCCGATCCCGATGGCGGCGACGACGTCGCCATCGACGGCCAAGTCACGGTCTTCCCCGAGCTGCCCTGGGTGCCAAACCCTGTGGGGCGCCTGGTCGCCGTCAAGCCGCTGTTCGCGGTGCCGGTGGGAGCCAGGATGCCCTCGCAGGGCGAACGCACGCTGCTCGCCAAGCACCTGCAGATCGCGCAGGCGCGCTATCAGCAGCTGCTCGAAGGCCAGGACACCTTCGCGATCGAGTCGACGCCCGACGTCGTCACGCTCGCTCACGATGGCGCGTGGTACCTCGAGCACTCGCCCGAGTGGATCCCGGCGACCGCCGCGCTCACCGATGAGCTGCTCACGCACTACGGGCTCGATCGGCACCGGGCGCCGTTCGTGTTCGTCATCGTCGTCATGGGTGAGGTCCCCGACGGCATGAGCGGCAACGGCATGCCGTTGAACGGCGGCTACGCGAACGGCGGCGGCGCCGTGTCGCTCCCACAACCGTACCTGCTGTCGCCGAATTTCCAGTCGACGCTGCAGCACGAGCTGGGGCACGCCTTCGGCCTGCCGCATGTCGACGTGTACGGCTACGACATGAGCAGCAACGACTCCATCATGTCCTACAACTTGGGCCACCACACCGATGGGCTGGAAGCAGGGGTGGGCGAGCTCATCCCGGAGGACCTGTTCGCGCTCGATAAGGCAGAGCGCGTCTTCCCCAGGTTCACCTGGAGCGGTGCGGCGCCACCTGGCTACGTGCGCGCCCCGACCTATTTCCTGCACGCGATGCCGCTCCAGACGCACCCGTGGGAGGTGATCGCGTCCACGAACGACGGTGAGATGTTCGGCAGCGCCGCCAGTCACGCGCTGCAGAGTTACCTCAGGCCCTCGTCGAGTGACGTCGGCTTCGATGCGAGCATCATGTGGCACGCGGCGTACGACCTCGTGCCTGGGACGCTGGTCGCCGTCGATCTCGATCTGCCCGTGCCGGTGGCGCTCGACGCGATGGGCGTGCACACCGAGCATAGCGGGGTCCATCACCGCGCCGATCGCCTCCGCATCACATCCCTCGACGACGGCGTGGTGCGCGTCGACGTTCCCATCACCAGCGCCGACGCCCGCGTCTCGTTCGCGCCCTTCGTCGCCAGTCGCATCCGGGTGCAGCTCGGCGTGCCGGCCAGCGGTTCCATCACCGTGCGAGGCCTGCGCTTCTTCGAAGGCGCGCTCGAGGTGTTTCCGCCGATCGACGTCCAGCGCCCGATCGACTGAAGCTCACGCTCCAGTGCCGCGCGCTGCCTTGACCTCGGCCCAGTCGGCCAAGAGCTCGGCGCGCAGCTTGTCGTCGAAGGCGAGCAGGCCCTTGTCGAGGCCTTTCCACGTCGCCTGGATGCCCGCCAGCAGCATGCCGGCGTGGGTGAGCTGGATGTCGGCGGGGTCGACGCAGTTGACGGCGCCGTCGAAGTTGACGGGGAAGCCGTCGGCCAGCACGGTGATGGTGCGCCCGTCGTCGAGGCGGTAGCTGCAGGTGGGTGGGTGGCTGTCGTCGTCGATGATGGTGCGCGCGAGCTGGCCCCCGTGCGTGGCCTTGCCGTCGAGCAGGTCCATGTCGATCTCCACCAGCTTCGACGACGTCGACACCAACATGCAGCCGTCGGCCATGAGGGAGAAGGCCGCGGCGCCGATGGAGGTGTGCCCGGTGGAGCCGACGATCATCTTGGCGCCGGTGAAGGCGTCCGTCGGGTTGTCGGCGACGACGATGTCGAGCCCTTCTTGCTCGGCAGTCGCGCGCGCCTGGTCGCGCGCCTTCGGGTCGAGGTCGTAGATGGTGACCTTGGCGCCCGCGCGCGCCAGGTCGAGCGCCGTAGGCAGGCCGATGACACCGGCGCCCACGCAGGTGATCGGCATGCCCTTGAGCTGCTCCTTCTTGCCGATGGCGTCGAGGCGCCGGTAGATGCGATCGAGCACCACCTCGCCGATCATGCTGCCCTCGAGGTTCTTCGCGGGGTCTTGCGCGTAGTTCACCAGCGGCACCTGCAGGTCGTACTTCTTGGCCACCGTGATGCCGCGCGTGGTCTGCTCGACGATACGGAACAGGTGCTGGTGCTCCTTGGCCCATGGCTTCTCGTGCAGGATCTTGGCCACCAGGCCGCCATCGTCGAACACCACGATCTTCTTGCCGTTCTTCTTCGAGCGCTCGACCATCGCGTGCAGCGCGTCTTCCACTTGGCGCTCCCACGCGGCGATGTTGAGCGGCGGCGTCAGGGTCTCGAGCCCGCCCTCGTTCATGGTGCGCGCCACGGTCTCGCTGGTGGAGTACGGGATGCCCACCGTGACCACGTCCTCCTTCTTGGCGCCCAGGCGATGCACGGCCTCGACGAAGCGAAAGTTGCTACCAAGCAGGTGCTGGATGCTGAGCACGTTCCAATCGGCGAAGGCGTTCCTCGCCTTGCGCGCGATGATGCGCTCGAGCATCTCGAGGCGCACGGGCACCTCGGCGAGCTGCGCCACGTCGCGCTCCACCGCAACCAGCTCGAGCGGCGGGAAACGGTGGGCGGGCTCACCGAGCGCGGAGGTCGCCACCTTGCCGTCGCGCATGGCGGCGCTTACCCAGGCGGGTCGAGCGGCGGGCTTCTGCTTTTGCCAGGCGGGCACGATCTCCGAGGTGAAGCGTTCGAGCGACACCGGCAGCTGCTTGGTCTTCGCCTTGAGCTCGTCGAAGATGGCCCGCAGCGTGGTGCCGGCCTTGGCGGTGACCAGCTCCTTGCACACCATGCGCAGGAAGAGCTGCTGGTTGCGCTCGTTCAAGCTCGGCACCAGCGCGGGGAACTTGGCGTTGGCGTTCAAGAGGAGCGTCTTGCCGAGCTTCATGTCGGGCGGGAACAGGCCTGAGCGCTCGAGGAGCACGGCGGCCTCGTCGAGCGTGACCCCCATAGGCATGGTGGCGATGACCAAGCCCATAGTGCGCGCCACGTGTTCGGTGATCTCGTAGCGCTTCTTGTACATGGGGAAGAGCGCCGGGTTGCGGTTGATGAGGCGGCGGAAGTACTGCGGATCGACGCCCCACTCCTTGGCGATGACGTCGAGCGTGATCTTGCCGCCTGCGTCGACGATGGCTTGCAGCTCCTTGGCGAGCTTGGTGGCGTCGGCCTGGGCATCTCCCGCGTTTTGGGTGAGCGCGGTGCGCGCCGCGATCACGCCGGGGAACTTGGCGCGCAAGCCCGTGAGCGTGCTCTCGTTCAGCACCGGGTAGCGCTGTTTGATGTGCGGGTCTTGGTGGAGCTTTTCGAAGATGCGCTCGTTCTTCCAGTCGGGCGGCGCCTCGGCGAAGGCCTGGGCGACGATGTGCGCCAGCTCTTCGGTGAGCTCCGCCTGCGGCTTGCCCGACGAGAGCTTGAGGCGCCCGTCTGCCCCCAGGTACTTCTTCATGAAGGGCATGCGCTCG
Organism: Deltaproteobacteria bacterium; assembly: GCA_020850995.1. Taxonomy (GTDB): domain Bacteria; phylum Myxococcota; class UBA727; order UBA727; family VGSZ01; genus JACOUT01. Next base: position 17,683 of record JADZDP010000126.1, on the reverse strand, counting down.
ATGTGCTTCTCCATCGAGCGCGTGCCCGTGGATAGCAAGGAGACGTAGTTGGGGAAGCCCGGGTGCTCCTTTTGGATGTCACCGATGATCTTCGACAAGGAGCGACCCTCGGGCGCCTGCTGCAGCGCCAGGTCGAGCACGCGCGCCACGGTGATCAGGTTGTAGACCTTCCAGTCTGCCGCCTCGGGCACCAGCGCGACGATGACCTCGCGCAGCGTGTACTGCGAGAGCGAGCGGTGGCGCGCCGCGAAGGTCTTGTCGGCCATGACCCGCGCCATCACGTCGTCCTGGGTGTCGCCAGGCTCGGCGGCGCGCACCACGCGCTCGATGAGCGCGTGGTCGACGTCGGAGAAGCGGGTCTGGCCGGTCTCGAGCAGCTCGGCGCGGACGCGGCGCAGCGGCTTCACCACCTGGGTCTCGCGCGCACCGACCGCCGCCGCCACCTCCGCCACGCTGGCGTGCGGCGCGCCCGTCAGGAAGGCGCGGATCTTGGCGTCGATGTCGGCGAGCTCAGCGGCGTTGGCGCGATCGACGCGCTTGTCGATGAGCTCGGGGAACTCGACGCGCAGGTTGCTGATCCGTTGGTCGTCGAGGCGCGGCAGGCCCGCTTGCCACGCAAGCTCGCCGATCTCCTTGAGGGTCAGCCCGGGGTGCTCGCGCACGAGCTGGCCCACTGCGCGCGCCATGCGCTCGCGCTCGCCCTTGTCCATCACGCGCGTGCACAGCGAGAGGTCGGTGTTCTCGGCGCGGAGCTGCTTGAGGCGATACTTGCTGAACGAGGGATCGAAGGCCTGCACGGCGGCGAAGGCGCGCGGCTCGTCGATGTCGGGCGTCTTGTAGAAGAACGAGGCCAACTCGGCGAAGGCGCGATCGTACACGCCGGGGCGCACGCCCTCCCACGGCGGGTGACCGGCGGCCCTGGCGAGGCGGGGCAGGTGTTCGTCGACGTAGCGGGTGAGCTGCGCTTCGGTGACGGCGCCATACTGCGCGGTGAAGGCGCCGTTGGCGTTTAGGAGCGCGGCTGCCGCGACGATACCCTCGCCCTTCCTTCGCGAGGTGAGCGCGAAGCGCACGAGCGCGTCACACAGGGGATCGTAAGGGTCGAGGATGCGCGCCGTGCGCTCGCGCGTCAGCGCCAGGCCCGCGAGCTCGGCTGCCTCCTCGATGAGCGGGATGGGCAGCGAGAGCGCGCGGCCAAGCACCTTGCTGGTCGCCGCCGGGTGCTTCGCGATGAAGGTGCGGATCCTCTCGCCGATGGCCAAGAGCTCCTCGGGCGTGTGCTCCTTGGAGAGCGAGGGCACCAACTCGGGGAACGACCTGCGCAGATACGAGAGGCGCCTGCCGTCGAAGCCCTGGTAGCCGAGGCCCTGCATGACCTGCACGAGATCGCGGACGGTGGCGACCTTCTGGCGCGTGACGATGCGCTGCACCACGCGGGCCTCGTCCTCGAGACGCTGGTGGCCGCGCTGGTGCGCCAGCTCCTGGCGGTTGGGCAGGACCTCATCGAAGCGTCGGTGCAGGGCGTCGAGGGTGGCCTCGTCGAAGGTGCTGTAGAGCTTGTGCAGCTCGCGCACCACCGCATCGTTGGTGGCGTCGAGGCCGAGCAGCTCGTAGACGGCCGCGACCTCGAGCGCGATGGCGCGCGTCACCGGCACGCGCCCCTCGGGGTCGAGGCGGCCCGACACCTCCACGCCTTCGATGTGCTCGAGCAGCGCGCGCATGGCCTTGCCGAAGCTCCGCTCGACGGTCGCCAAGCTCACGACCTCACCGGCGGTGCGCACGCCGCTCGTCGCGACGCTGCGCTCGAGGCGCGCCAGCTCGAGCGACAGGGCGCGCAGCAGATCCGTGCGCGACGCGCTCTGTGCCGTGGTGTCCGCCTTGGCGAGGCGCGCGTTGACGCCGTCGAGGAAGAGCTCGGTGCCCGGCGGTGTGGTGTTGAGCGCGCGCCGCACGTCCTTGAGCGCTTGTTGGTCGAGCTTGCCGAGCGCCTCGGCGAGCTGCGGGCCGGTGAGGCGCGATACTTTGCGCACGCTCACGGCGCGCTCCCCAGGCGCGTGGCCAGCGGCCCTTTGGCGCCTTCGAGGAGCGAGGCCAGCCGCGCCAGCACCGTGAGATCACCGGCGGCGCTCATGGTGCCGTCGGCGAGCGCGCGCTCGACGTCGAGGGTGCCGGTGAGGAGCGCCGACAGGATCGACTCATCGAGCGCCAGGAACAGGTCGGCGTCGGGGTCGTCGCCCAAGAGCACCCGCGGTGCAGCGTCGAGCACCAGCACCCCCGCGACGTCGACGTCGCTGCGCGTGACCCAGAGCTGCACCACCGCGTTGACGCGCGCGCACGCGGGGCCGAGATCGGCCAGCATGGCAGGCAGGACGGTGTCGAACAGGTCCCGGGACGTCGTCACCCGTGGATGCTAGCGCAGCGGCGCGCGCGGATCCTTCGCCTGGCGCTGACGCGCTCAGTCACAGCCCTCGAAGTCGAAGACCGTCAGGATGCCGCCGCCGCCCGTCGCGAAGAGCTGCCATGGGCCCTGCTCGGTGAGCACGAGGTGGCCAATGCCCGCGTCGTTGCGCTTGAAGCCCGGGTCGGGCGTGACGGCGCGGCTGAGGTAGGTTGGCCCGCCCATGTTCCATAGCTCGAGCACGTTGGCGCTGGTGGCGTTGTTGAAGGTGTGCAGGAACAGGAATTCCCCGTCTGCCGCCACGGCGCGTACCGCCCCGCCGCCGTTGCTGTTCAGCAACAACGAGTGACCCGGCGGTGTACCGCCAGCGGGGAAGCTCCACAGTCCACCGGCAGCGTCGCCGAGCAGCACCAAGGTGGCCCCCATGTCGCCGAAGGGGTCGAGCACGGCGGTGACGGACTGGATGGGGCCAACGCCTGGGTTGTACGCGCTGATGCCTGCACCGAAGTTGCCCGTCGGCACGACGTCGATGACGCCGTCGGCGCGCACGGCATAGAGGGTGTCGGCGCCGAACACCAGGTGCGTGTGCCGCGCGCCCGCAGGCAGGTCGGCGCGTCCTTGGACGTAGAGCACACCATCGGCGAACACGAAGATCTTGAGCACACCCGCGGCACCCGTCAGCTCGGCGCGGAAGGTCACGTAGAGGTCACCGGGGTTCGCGCCGGTGGCGAGGAAGCCCAGACGCGGATCGTCGTTGATGGGCAGAAAATCGCTATCGGTGCTCGGGTCGTAGCTTGTGTAGGGCATTGGGTTGCCGTCCAACGGGTCCGCAAAGAACAGGCGCAGCAAGGTTGGCGGGCTGCCGGCGTCGTCACCGGCGGTGGCCGCCAGGAGCGGCTCGTCGACGCTCGACCGCAGGGTGAGCAAGTCGCCGAACGACTGCCCGGAGGCGGTGGCCACCACTGCAGTCGGCGGCAGCGGCGTCAACGGGTTGCCCGAGCTATTCGCCACGTAGAGCCCTGAGTACCCCAGCCCGAAGCTGGTCGAGAGGTAGAGGTGCTCTGGCCCGCCAGGCGCGCCGCGCACCGCGACATCGACGGTGTAGTCGTGCTGGAACGAGAGCGTGGCCACGCCGCAATCACCTTCACCTTCACCCTCGCCTTCACCTTCACCCTCGCCTTCACCCTCGGCGACAACGCGCGCGAGCTCCGCCACCCACGCGCGCCGCGCCTCGGGCAAGGGCGGCTCGAGGAAGGCGCCCCAGGTGGTGACGAAGGCGGCGAAGGTGCCGGCGGGTGAGAGCGAGAAGCTCTCGATTTCGGCGTCGCCGGTGAGGAGCTGCCCGTCGGCGAAGAGGCGACCATCGGAGGTGTAGAGCACGTGGTCGCCTCCCACCGCCGGCGGCAGGCAGGGCGGACCCCCCTCTCCCCCGCCGGAGCCGCCGAAGCCGAGCTCGCAGTGCGCGAACGACGGCGTCAGGCGCTGTGGCGTCCCTTGGGGCGGATAGGTGAAGCGATAGAGGTCTGGCGTGGGATCGGTGTCGCTGGTGGCGAGCTGCTGGTCGCTCCAGAACACCACCGAGGCGCCGTCGGGGCCGAACACCAAGCTGGTGGGCTGGTCTTCCGCGGGACCGAGCTGCGTCAGCTCGCTGTAGTAATTGTCGTCGTCGTCGACCATGCCCGCCCAGCCCGGAGAGGCACCGCCTTGCTGCTGCCGGTACGCGGCTCGCCACCGGTAACTCACGGGATCATGGACGATCGACAGCGAGGGGCCAAAGACGCGACCCACCGCCGGCCCGCCCATGCCGTCGTCGGTGATGCGCAGGAGCGAGGGCAGACGACCGGGAGAGAAGTACTGGGCGATGTACACCTGCGGGTCTTCTTCGACGCGCGCACCGAAGAAGCCAACCGCCATCTGGTCGTACTCGTCGATGCTGGTGGCGATGCGCGATCCATCGAGCACACCGAGCGCGCCCTCGCCGTACTCGGCCGACACCAAGGCGAACGCGCGAGCACGGTGGTCGTAGACGTAGGCGTCGCGCACGCCGTTGGTGTCGGCCGCGTCGAGCGACGCGGTAGTGAGGAAGGCGACGCGCGGGCCGTCCACCAACAGCACCGGATCGGTGGGCTCATCGTCGACGTGGAAAGTGGCGCCGTCGTCGCAGGTCACACACGTGAAGAAGGGCGGTACGAAGCGGCGATCGAGCAAGATCAGATCGAGCGTGCTCGCGTCGTCGTCGTCGCTGACGCCGGGCAGGGCCACGTCGGGGCAGCGCAGCGCTGCCCAGTTGCCATCGTCAGACACCGCTGCCGCCGTGCAGTCGGTGAGATCCCGTCCACCCGCAAGGTCGATGGGCCCGTAGCTCGCGCGCTGGAAGGGATCGAACACCTCGGTGCTCGCCAGCGGCGCCCCGGTGGGCGCGTCTTTGCCGCCCACCACGAACACGCGCCCGTCGCCCAGCGAGATGGCGTGGTGCGAGCCGCGGCCCGCCAGCATGTTGGCCGCGGGGCTGAAGGTTTGCGTGGCTGGGTCCCAAATCTCGGTGCTCGCCACCGCCTGGCCCTCGGCGAAGCCGCCGATGACGACGACGCGCCCGTCGAGCAAGAGCGTGGCCGAGTGGCCGTCGCGCCCCTGCGCGAGGGTGCCGGCGGGGCGCCACGCGCTCTCGTCGCGGCCGAGGATCTCCGCCGTGCGCGGGCTGTCGGCGTCGCCCTCGCCGCCGATGACCAGCACCTCCTCGGTGGCCGGCAGCCACGTGACCGTGCAACCGAGGCGTGGGTGCGCCAGCGAGGGGCCAGCGGCGGCCGCCACCCCGGCGGAGGCGTCGATGCTGAGCCGCACGACGGACGCGAGCGGCGCGAGATCGGCGCCCTGTCCGCCGATGAGCAGCGCCGTGTCGCCCAAGCCGATGCTCTGATGACGGGCGCGCGGCGACGGCAAGGTCAGCGACGGCAAGGTGCCCGGGACCTGGCTGAAGAACTCCACGTAGTCGCCCCACTCGAGCAGCGCGGTGGGCGCGCCGCTGGCATCGACGCCACCAGAGAACAGGAAGTGCTCCATGCCGTCCACGGGCCGAACGATGGTGAGCGAACCATAGGCGCGGGGCGTGAGCCCTGGGGTGAACGGGTGCACAGCCAGGGTCTCGGGCGTGGCCGGTGAGAGTGACAGCACGTCGCCGAGCACGGCGCCGCTGCCATCCATGCCGCCGGCGATGACCCAGTCGCCGTCCACGCCCGCGGCGCCGTAGTGCGCCGGGAACGGGCCTGTCGCGCTCTCGATCTGCACCGACGCGGCGGTGAAGGGGCCGCCTGCGAAGGGGTGCGTGACCAAGACGTCGCCAGACGCCGCGCCCGCCGCCGTACGCAGGTTGAACAAGAAGAGCGAGTCGACGTCGTCATAGAACATGAACCCCGCGTCGCTGAGGTCGTAGCCACCGGGCACCAGCGGGCCTGGGTCCCAGCGGCCGGGGCCACCAGCGCCACCCGGAATATTCGGCGTGACGTCGTTGGTGCCGGCCTGGCACGCGACGCCGTTGTTGGCCGCGCACTGCGGGTAGGGGTCCGAGCCCGAGCAGCTGCCGTCACCGTCGAGGTCGGTGCCGCGCCCGAGCCCGTAGCAAGACGCGGGCTCGGTGACGTCGGGCTGGCCGTCGCCGTCGTCGTCGCAGTCGTACTCGGTGTCGTTGCCGTCGACGGTGGTCTCGCACACGAGGCCGGCCAGCGCCTCGCCGAGCGTGCTGCCGTCCCAGCACTGCGTGGCGCAGTCGTCCCAGATGGGCGTGCTCTGCGCGCTCAAGGCCGGCAGCGCCTGGTCGTCGTCGTGATCGCAGTCGCGGATGCCGTTGCTGCCCTCGCAGACGTCGAAGGCAAAGGTCAGCACCGTCCACAATGGTGGGAGCTCGTCGGCAGATGCGGGCAGCGCCACCAGGCCCGGGGTGACTCCGCTACGAGGCTCGTCGCACACGTAGAGGTCCCACACGCCGATGGGCACCGCCACCTGCGTGTCGCCCCCCGCGATCGAGGTCAGGTCGACGCGCCCCGCCGGCGCCGTGGCGTCGTCGCAGCTGGCGCCGCGCCCTTGCGGCATGAGGAAGGCGGTGCTGGTGGCGCTGGGCTCCGGCGTGACACGGATCTGCACCGTGCGCGAGCCCACCACGCCGAGGGGCGGCAGCTCGATGTCATCCACCGTCACCACCTGGCCGGCGGTGCCGCTGGTCTGCACCGGGCCCACCGCCGCCCGCGCCGTGCCGAGCGCGTTGCCGGCGACGTCGTAGAGCACGGCGGCGAGCTCCACCGTGCCCTCGATGACGGCGGTGAGCTGCCAGTCGCCCTCGGCGTCGGCGGCGGTCTGCGCCTCGGCGCCGCCCTCGATGCGCGCCGCGAACGCGGTGGCGTTGGCGGGATCGCAGACAGCAGCGGAGGTGGCGACGGTGGTGGTGCCCTCGAAGCCGTAGCACTGCCCGCGCATGGCGTAGACGATGACGGTGGTGCCGGCGGGCGGCGGCACGAAGTTCCCGCCACCGTCGTCGACCAGGACGCGGCCGCCCACCTGCATGGTGCCCGTGAGCTCTACCTCGCCGAGCAGGACGAAGCCCACGCTCAGATCGGGGTGCATGGGCAAGAGCGCGCCCGCATAGCCGCCGCGCTCGGGCCAGCCGTCGCCGTCGGCGTCGTCGGAGATGCGCAGCGCGGCGGTGCCCGCGTCGAGGCCCTTGACGGCGAACTCTCCGCCCGTGCGCGCGCGCGTGATCCGCTGGGTACCGAGGAGGTCGACCTTCGAGAAGGCCGCGGGCTCGTCGATGGACTCGCGCACCGCCGTGCCCGACAGCTCGCCGGGGTCGTGCCCTTCGGCGCGGTGGAACTCGTAGAGGCAGCCGGAGCCGGCGCCGAGGACGGCGAGGGTGAGGAGCAGGTGGTGGCGTGTGCGCATGGGGGGTCCCCGTCGAAAACGTGGTCGTTCCTGTGCTTAGCAGGTGCTGGTGGGGTTTTCTCCAGGGGCGTGATGGGGATCGGGTGGAGGTGGGTTGGGGTGGGGCGCGGCCAGGCGCGAGCGCAGCCGGGCTCACCTGCTCGTCGACGAGCACAGCCAGCGGCCACAGCCACGCGAGCGCACGAGGACCGCGGACCTGAGGAGCCAAGGATCGGGGGGATGCCTATGGGGAGCACCTGAAGGGGCGCGGGGCGAGAGCCCCGCCGGGCACGAGCGCAGCCGGACGTCGCGCTCCCGTCGACCAGGTCGACGGGAGCGCCCCGCTCTCGTCGTCGGGGAAGGTGGCACTCCGACGGCCTGCACCACCGCCGCCGGCACTGCCCGGCCGCCGACGTCGAGAGCCACGGACGGCCGCGTTTCGACCAAGAGAAAGCCCGCCTTCCGGCGGGCTTTCTCTTGGTCGAAACGTGGCGGAGCGGACGGGACTCGAATTGGAGAATCGGCGGCGACGTAACCTACTGACGGCGCACGGCTTTTCCCGAAATTCCACGAGAGTCCCGCCGCATACGCGGGTCGCGCTTCTCCACGCGAGTGCACGCCAGAACGCGCGAGTGAGCACGCGTTTTGGAGAAATCCTGGAGGAGCGAACCGCCGCGCGCCATCGCAGGGCCTCTCAGTTTCGCGCGCGACGCCGGTGCCCCGCGATTGAGATCAGACCCTGCCGCCTGCCGTGGTGCGGCAGGCGCTCAATCTGGCGCGCAATGACATCGACGATCTCGTCGACGGTCTTCGAGGTCACATCGATCTCGAGCGACGGCCTCAGGTGTTCGGGCTGCTGCTCGGCTCGCATGGTGCGCAACACGGTGTCGCGAAACACGGGGTCGAGTGTCTCCGCGTCCTCCCTCGTGCAGCCACGCGACTCGAGCCGCCGCTGCCGCTCGGCCTCGTTGATCGTTAGCAGAACGGTCAGGTCCGGGGGCGGGACGCGCAGAGCGAGCGACGCCACATCCACGTCGGCGCGCCGCGCCGCGCCGTACCCAACCGAGGAGAGCCAGTAGCGATCCATCACCACGGCAGTGCCGTCAGCTGTCAAAGCTCGGGCGCGCTCGCCTTGGGCGAAGACGGACGCGAGGTAGAAGAGCACGCCACCATTCTGATCGTGCCCGAGGCCCTCATGTACCTTCGCCCGCACCGAACGAAGGGTGGCGCCAGGGGTATCGAGCGCGGTCCCTCCCAGGCGTCGTGCGAGTGCCTCGGCGATCGTGCTCTTCCCGGAGCAGTCCAGCCCTTCGAGGACGATGAAGGGTGCGCGACGCGAGCGCGGCCGGGCCCAGTCGTAGAAGCCGCCGCGCGCGGCGGTCTTCTCGCGCCTGTACACGACCTGCGCGAGCGCCCTCTCGACGCCGACCTCGAGGATCGGGTCGCTGTACGTGTGCTTCTGACCGCTGTCGGAGAAGAAGCAGCCGAGCGGGTCGATCATCGCGTACGACTCGAGGATGGCGTCGTTCGTCTCCGGGACCAGGACATCACCGAAGCGCGCATGGCGCTCCACGAACGACGCGAACTGCTCCGACGTGATCAAAAGCGGTTTCACCGTGTCGTGGTTCTCGCCCTCGATCTCGAGGACCTGAAACGCCTTCCAACGCTCCGGAGCGATGGCGTCGACGAGCGGACCGAGGTCCTCCTGCCAATTGAGCGTCGTGATGACGCTGTTCAGCTTCACGCGGACGCCCAGCGAGCGGGCAAGGCGCCCAAGCTCGATCGAACGAGCCACGTGCGTGCCGCCCCCACGCCCGAGCTGGCGCTGGACGGCCTCGTCGGCGCTGTCGACGGACAGCCCGACCCAGTCGAGCGCGTCGGCATGCGCGCGCAACAGCGGCTCGAGCTGCGCGCCGTTGGTGACGATCGAGCACGTCATCCCGAGCCGATGCACTTCCTCGATGACATCACCGAGGCCCCGATAGAGCGTGGGCTCGCCACCGGCGAAGTTGATCTTCTCGACGCCTGCGGCTCTGAGGAGCGCGAGGATCTTCTTCCAGGCCTCCATGATGAGGGGGCCCGCTCTGTCGTTGAAACGCGCGAAGCAGAAGCGACAAGCGAGGTTGCAGAACTTGGTGATGTGGATGTTGACGGACTTGAGGCCGCTCGCTGACACGAGCGCCGGACGGATCTTCTCTGACATTGAACACACTCCATGATTCCAGACAGGGCACGCGCCGCTGTACAGCACGCACCGGACCGACTTGTGGAATCCACGGTGCTCCTCGGCCTCGACGACGAGGGCGGAAGCAGTCGACCCAATGTGGGTCGTTCCCGTGGGGTGACTCTCAGGCGTTCTTCAGTGGGCACCTCCCTTCGTGGTGAAGCGGGCTTCCTCGCTGCGCGTGCGCTGCGCACCGTCGGCGTCGACTTCGACGCCAAGCGCAACGAGGTGGGCCTGCCGAAACCACCACAGCGCGTTGAGAACTGCGCGCCGCGGGGACATGTCAGCCGGAAGCGCGCTCTTCTGACGCACGGCGGGGTACACGCGCTTGGCCGCGGCGCGCACGTCCGCATCGCCGTGGTCGTCCTCGATCAGGCGATGGAGCAGTTGGTGCGCCTTCCCGTCCGGGTTGACGCCGAGCTCTCCCAACGCGCGCAGCGCCGCCGCTCTCCAGACCGGGTTGGGCTCCGTGGGCTCTCCGCGCTCCTTGTTGGTCTTGCAGCGCTCCACGCAGAAACGCGCGAGCTCCGTCCGCAGCGCGAGCAGGTCACGGTCCTCGCTCTGCTCGAAGCGCGCGAACGCCTGGAAGCTCCACATGAGCTGCGAGCCGACGCTCAGCGCGGCGTCATTCGCGACCAGCCCCTTCCTCGTCCACCAGCTGAGGTCCCGCTCCACGAGCGGGATCGGTGAGTGCCGCATCAAGAGCAGCAGCGGCTTCATCCCCGTCCACAGCGATCGGAGCGTGAACAGGATGCGGCTCGTCGCCTCAATGTGGTCTGCGGCGCCTTCGAAGACCGCGGGTGCCGCGTCCGCCGATGACGCCGTGAGCTCCTTTCGGGCGCGGGCAAGCTCGCGCTTTGCGACGTCGAGGAGCGTCGACCTCATCCCGTCGGGCGTCTCTTGCTCCCTGCCGTCGAAGGCGATCCGCCACAGCCGGAAGAGGTCTTCGACAAAGAGCGGGACACGAAGAAGCGCGCCCTCCCGATCGAGCGCTCGCGGGTAGAGGACGCCGAGGAGGCGCTGTGCGCCGTCCTGGACGCCGGCAGCGGCGTCGCGGTAGTTCGTCGGGTGGTGCTTGGGCTCGCGGCTGGTGGAGCTCAAGCAGCGACCGATCCCGGTCAAGAACGCCTTCGCCGTCGTGGGCAGGTCGTCATCGGAAGCAGCGCTGAGTCGTCGATCGGCCTCCGCGAGCGCTGCTCTCGGATCCGTGAGCATCCAGAACGTGAAGCCGCGAGCGTTCTCTTCCTCGGCCCGCTCCTCGTCGCCCCCCCAGGTCTTTGGGTATGCGCCGACCGCCTCAGCTGCGGCGTGCGTCCACAGCGGGTCGAGATCGATTCGCAGTCGGGCGCCCAGCGAGAGCAAAGACGTCGCTGCTGCGCGTCGACGCAGATCGCCTTTCCGCGGCTTGTACTCAGTGAGCACAAGCGAGAAGTCGACCCCGTGGTCGCTCGCCGTGGCGACGAAGGATGCGTGTGTTGTCGTCGACTCGGGGTGGTCGCGGTGAAGCTCGACGATGAACCGCAGCAATGCCACGTCGGCACCGTCGCCGTCGTCGAGCTGGTTCACCAGGCTCTTGGCGACATGCAGGAGGTGGAGCTGGTCGTCATCGATGTACCGGAGCGGCGTCAGCGGCCTCAGGGCGTCGATGAGCCACGGCAGCTGCGCGGGATCGGGCCATATGGAAGCGAGGAAGGCCCGCGCCTCGTCTTCTGGACTGAGGTCGATCGGATCGAAGAGCGCTTTCGTCACTCGAGGTGCTCCTCGCAGGCGAACCTGCGCTGGGCGTTTTCCGGGGAGGGATTGCCCCGGAGCGCTCATGGAGACCTCGATGGTCACCGTGGATGCGGCAATAGACCGCGTGCGGAGAGCGCCAACGCAGCATAGCACGCAGGTCGCGGCCTGCACGCGGAACCTCGCGGCGCGCCAGCCGACCGCTGGATCAGGCCCGCGGCCGGGGGGCGAGTGGAGCGACCCGAACCACGGCTCGGGCGTGCTCGGACCCCGGCTCCAGGAAGGTGCGCACCACGGTCGTGACGAGCGGCGTGCCATCGAGTAGCGCGCGCGAGACGAGCTGCGCAAACTGGCGCGGGACGTATCCCGCGGCGACACCATCGGCCGACTCGACGCGCACGGCGTGCGGATCGACGGGGTTCTCCGGCTCAAGGCAGAGCGTCACCGCGGCGCCGACCGGAAGCTCCGGCGCTGCGTCTCGATGGCGCGCGCCGGCCACGCGGAATTCCATTGGTTCGTCGAGCAGACCGTCGGGGTCGCGCCACGGAGCAAGCTCCACGCGATCGGTCGCCTGCAATCCGCCGCTTTTCGCGAGCACCTCGAGCTTGTCGTCCGGATGCTCGACGCCCCAGCGGTCCATCAGCCGGCGGAAGTCCGGACGCGCGGGCACGGGGATCCGCTGGGAGAAGGTCGGGAAGAGGTACGCGCTCTCGTACGTCGTCGATTCGGAGGGGAGCTCGACGAAGGGCTGGAACCCGCGAGCCCGCGCCTGGGCGAGGTCGCCTGCGTACGCGAAATGGTACAGGCCGCGCGACTGCCAGAGGCGCCCGACGACGTGCCGGTGGCCGTCGGGGGTGGGCTCCCGCCAGATCACAAAGAGGCCGCGCGCGTCCGTCATCCCATCCCTTTCAGCCAAGCGAGCCGCCTGGTGAGGATATCGACGATGAAGCGTTTCCGCACCGCGGGCAAGGCGTCATCCGCGAAGGTACGCAAGAGCTCCGGAACCCGCTCGCGCAGGGCCGTCTCGAACGTCGGCAGTAGCGACGCGGAGAGGAGCCGAGCTGCGGCGGCGGCGCTCACCACGGCTTCGAGCGGAACGAGCTTGGCGCCATCCCCAAAGCCGCTCGGGCAGCGCGCGATGTACCGGGCGTGCGCGACCTCGTGCCGCTCGCTTTCACTCGGCGACTGGGACGGCAGCAGCAAGCTCGCGTCGGGCTGCAGCTCGGCGCCCAACGAGCCCGCAGGGTCGTACATCGGGGCGAAGCGCAAGGAACCGTCTCGCCTGACGAGCGACCAGTTGCCTGGGTGCCGGTCGGTGTTCCCGATCCAGGCGTCGAACATTAGCATCCGCGAGAAGGGCTCGACGAGCGGGTGGTCGGTGAGGCCCTCGTGGTGCCGCAGGGCGTGCACCACGCGCTCCAAGGTGTGCGCTTCACGCCGCTCTGGGTCGTACGCGCGGTCCACGGCGCACAGCAGCTCGTAGCCCGCGACTAGCTCGTCGTTCTGTTGGAGGAAGCGCAGGACGCAGATGCCGCGCGCCGGGGCGCCGCCGGCATCTGTCCAGGTAGCGAGCGTCGCCTGCGCGGCCTCGATGTAGCAGGCGCGGGCCAGCTCGAGGGCGAGCACCTCGATCGCGGGCTCGAAGGGCCTCGCCGGTCGGTGGCGCTTGCGCAGCCAAACGGTTGCGTCCGGTGCGCGCACCCAGTGCTTCTCGCGCTGACCGCGGATCTCCTCGCCGACGACAGGCCAGCTCGATGCGTCGCGGGAGCCGGGCTCCACCGAAACGCGGGGCCACGAGCTGACGTCGAGCGAGGGGCGGAATGCGTTCAAGGGGGCACCGAATGGCTATCCGGAGTCGGGCTCGAGTTTTTGCGCGGCACGAGGCGCATCACGTCGCCGATGCCCGGTCCAGCGCCGCCCGCACCTGACGCCGCAGCGAGGCGTACTCTTCCGGCGCGTCGGTGCGCAGGTGCACTGCTGCGACCTGCGCGCCGCGGGGCTTGCTGTAGTTGAGCTGCATCTCGCGATGCAGTGCTTCGAGGCCCTTCGATGGGGTGAGGCCGGGGGCCAGTGGGAGGTGGCGCTCGATCGCGGCGTCAACCGCCGCCGCATCGAGCGTGAGATCAGCCTCAGCGGCGTGCTCGTGCAGGAGACGCCGCACGAACGCGGGCGCCAGGAAGGAAGCCTCGAGCTCGGCGCCGTCGAGCCAGCATACGGGGATGCGCGCACTGGCCTGGACGGCGTCAGCGAGCGCGCTCATCTCGCTTTGCGGCTTTCCGTCGCCATCAAGAAGGATCACCTGCTGCGCATGCGGCGCAACGCGCCTCAGCAGGTTCAGGTTGCGGAGCAGTGTCCTGCGGTCCCTCCCCCAGACCACACTGCAGCCTCCGAGCTCGACGACCAACGCACCACCAAGGCTGGCGTCCTCCGTGGCGAGATCGGCGATGAGCGCCTCGAACATGAGCTTGTCGGATGCGCCCTCGCAGTAAAGCACGCGGTCTGCGAGGAAGGCGTCGCCGGGTTGCCAGCCGAGGTCGACGTTGGCTTCGCGCAGCTCGGCCGCGTTGGCCATCTCCACCAGGACGCTGGTCCGATCGGGGTTGCGGCGCACCGAGTACCGGGCGACCGCGCTGCGCGCCCCTGCGAACACTCCATCGTGGGTGGTGATCCAGACGGGGCGGGTCTTGGCCGCGTCCTCCAGCACGTGGAGCACCCTTCGCTGGGCACCGGGGTGCAGGCGGATCCCGGGCTCCTCGACGAAGAGCTCGGCCTCCGGGTGCATCGCCACGAGCATGAGCAACGCAAGCAGGTCACGAAGGCCATCGCCACATTGGGCCAAGGGGAGCCCATCGGTACCGGCTTCCACCACGAAGACCTCTCTATGGGGTCCAGTGCCGCGGAACCGGACCTCAAGGCCGTCGGTCACGCGTGTGAAGTTGGCGAAGACCTCCTCGCCCTGGCTTCGGAGTCTTCGATCCGGATGATCGCCAAGGCCAGCAAGGACCGTCGCCCATTGTGCAATCTGGGCCACGTCGGGCGACTGCGAGTAGTCCGCTCGTGTGGGAAAGTGCCTGTGGGTCGGGATCAGGCACGATGGCCGGGGCCGCAGCTGGGCCTGGATCAGCGCCGCGAGCCCCGCCCAGAACGCCGAGTCCGCCTCACGCGGCGGCACACCACCACGGCTTGGCCGGCTCCCAGCGAGGCTCCAAACGATCTGGCGGACATCTTCGCCAAACTCCACGGGCCCCGCGGCAGCGTTCTCCGTCAGAACTGCAGGCGGGCGCCCGAAGGCATGCAGATGACCTTCACGACTGAATCGGACCCGTAGCATCGCCGCATTGGTAGCCAGGCGCGAAAGGCTTTGGTGCTGGGGGTTTGAGAAGTCGAGCTGGGAGAGCTTCACCTCGGCCACAAGCTCGGCCCCAGCGAGCGCGCGCATGACACGGCTCTTGCCCGCGTTGTTCTTGCCGATCAGCACCCGAAGACCCGGAGTGGTCGGCACCTCGGTGAGGTCGGTGCGCAGCCCATCCAATGTGGGCATGAGGAGGCGCGTTGGCGTCATTCGATCCACCGATAGGTCGTGCCCCGCGCCTTGCCTTCGACCCGCACCTTCCCGGCCGCGACGAGCCCCTTGAGCACCGCCCTCACGTCGTCCTTGCCGAGCCCGGTGGCGGCACGCACCTGCTCGGCGGTCATCCGCCTCGCCGCGACGAGGGCGCCGACCACGACGTCGAGCGCATCCCCATCGCCGCCGCCCTTCATAATGCGGGCGACGAGGTGGACCATCGTGAAGGTCTTGCCGGTGCCCGTCGCCATCTCCACGAGCAGCCGCCGCTGGCGGCTGGCGATCGCCCCCTCGATGCTGCGGTTCGCATCGCGCTGGTAGTCGCGCAGCTTTGGATGCGTGTACGGGAGGTCCTCGAGCTCCTCGGCCTTCTCGGCGACGTCGTGCGCGAGCAGGTCACGCAGCGCGTCCGGCGTGTGGAACCCGCGGACCGTGCGTTGCAGGTTCTCGGCTCGCCGCAGGTCGCGAAACCAGATGGTCTCGCCGTTGGTCGCGTACGCGAACGGCACGTGGAACTTGCCGAAGGTGTGGACGTTGGCGGTCGCAGCGCGCGCGTATCGCTCCGCCTGCTTCATGACCTCCTGCACGCCGACGTCGGCCGTCTTGGCCTCGACCACCGCGAGGCGCAGCGGGCCGTCGCAGAGCGTGTAGTTGGCCGGCCCCGTGTCCGTGGGGTCCTCTTCACGGCGGTAGGCAGCGCCGCTCGGCAGGCCTGGGGTATGCCACGGGCTTCCGGACGGACAGCCGGGCGCGAGGCGCCCTGCCCTCTCGAGCCGCGGGTCGATCCGCTTCTTGCGCGTCAGCCACTCCGGCTCGGCCATTGGTAGATCCTATCCCTTCACTTTCGATGAGATTCTCGTCGTCGGTGAGGGGATAGGACCCCCTTTCAAACCGTGCGTGCCGATTTCCGGCACACGGCTTACCGATGGGCGGTCGGACGGCGGCGTGCGGTGTCCCGGGTAGCGGATGGTCCCGCGCAGTCGGTAGAGCCCTTGGGCCTCGAAGAACTCGCGTGTCCACGCGCGCGGCTCGCCGGGACGGAGGTTCCGCCCCTTGCGACGCACCATGAAGTTGCGGAGCCGCTCGACCACGTAGTCGTCGAGCTGGACGAACCGCTTCGCGGCGTTGCCGGTGCCGAAGTGGTTGCCCCAGCCGCGCAGCACCGGGTTGAGGTCTTTGATTAGGACGCGCACGTCCTTGACCCCTCCTCGGTGGCTGCCCGTCAGCTCATGCACGCGCTGCCGCACCCGCTTCATCGACTTCGTCGAGGGCCAGCGCTGGAGGAAGTGCACCTCGCGGTGTTCCCGCTCCCAGAGCGCCCCGGACATCCGTTTCCGCAGATGGCAGCCGAGGAAGTCGAAGCCTGCCCGCCCGCGCGTCAGGTCGATCTTCCTCGTCTTCGTTGGATGGAGCTCGAGCTCGAGGCGCTCAAGGACGTAGCGCACCCGTCGTTCCGCTTCGTCGCACGCCATCTTCGTCTCACACATGACGACGAAGTCGTCGGCGTAACGCACCAAGAGACCGAGGTGTGCGCACCTCTTTGCCCACGCGTCGTCGAGGACGTGCAGGTAGATATTCGACAACAGCGGCGAGATCACACCGCCCTGCGGGGTGCCCGAGCTTGTCTCGGTCTCCCGCCCGTCTTCCATCACGCGCGCTTCGAGCCACTGACGAACCAGCTTCAACATCCGCCGATCGCAGATGCGCCGTTCGACGAGGAGCATCAGCTTCTCGTGCGAGATCGAGCCAAAGTAGTTCGTCAGATCCGCGTCGAGGACGAAGTTTCCTCCTCGTGCCCCACGCAGGCGCAGCTTTTCCAGCGCAGCCGTGGTGCTTCGCCCGGGGCGGTAGCCGTACGACGAGTCCTTGAAGTCGGCCTCGAAGATCGGCTCCATCACCAGGCGCGCGGCAGCTTGCGCCACTCGGTCCCGTACCGTCGGGATGCCGAGCGGCCTCAGCTTTCCATCCGCCTTCGGGATGTACCGGCGCAACACCGCCTGTGGCCGGTACCTGCCTGCGCGCAGCGACGTCGCCAGCTCCTCGAGGAAAGCCGTGACGCCCTGTGCTTCGATCGCCGCCAGCGTCACTTGGTCGACGCCCGCGGCTCCTTTCCGCTGTCTGACGCGCCGCCACGCCTCGACGAGATTGTCAGTGCTCGTCATGCGGTCGAACAGGGCGTGAAAGCGCCTACCCGGCGACTCCTTGGCCGCCTTCCCAAGACGACGATGCAGTTGTCGCGCTTTGGCGCCGTGGGACTCCACGTCGGGGTTCTTAGGTCCGGCAGAGCCGGCCAATCCCTCGCGCTTACCTGCCTCGCCGTCGTACCCACCGCAGGGGCCCTTCGCTCCCTCGACGTTCTTCGTCGTCGAGATCCTCGCTACTACGACCCCCTCGGACTTCCGCTGTGCGACGTTCGGCTTGGCACTCGGCCTGGTCCTCACGCCCCGCGATGACGCTCGCGGCACAGACGGATCTCTCGTGTTCCGCGTGTCTCCTTGAACGCGTGCTGCGCCCCCTACCCCGGGGAGATCCGACGTCCGCTCCGGTACTTGGACGCCCGATGTTGCCTTCGCCGCGACATGACCGGCTCGGCTCTCCCATTGTGACTCTGACGAGGCTGCAGACTTCACTTCATGTTGCGGCCCGCGTTCTTGCTCCGCTCGCAGAGGATGCCCTCCCGAGCGCTTCCGACGTCGGGCTTCGGCGGACGGAATCTCTCCCGCCGCCGCCGACCTGCTACCGGGCTCTCCGGCGATTACCCGGGCGGGACTGGCTCCCGCTGTAGACACGCAGCGCGGAGGTCGGCGCCGTCGCCGCCGGCGGCTCAGGACACCTGTTCCTTCACGACGCACCATGG